>PKYZ01000569.1:3617-3748 GCA_003132865.1 Bryobacterales bacterium | reverse complement strand
TGAGGAGCCGATTCACGACGACCAAGTCTTCAGAGTAACACTGAGGGGCTACGCGGCAAGGAGCCGGGACCAAGTGAAGCCAGGTGAAGGCTTGCCCTGCCGCCACAATGGGGCATGAAAATGACGCGCGC
>PKYZ01000569.1:0-3592 GCA_003132865.1 Bryobacterales bacterium | reverse complement strand
GCTGCGGCTCGACCAGCGTGGCAAACTGGCCGGTGCCCTCCGCCGCGGTCTGCGCCTGGAAGGACGCCTGGAGCGAGCTTCTTAACTCTGTCAATGCCACGGCGGCAACCGGAACGGTTACGGTGACGCCCGGTATATACGGCTTCTCCCCGCCGAGTTCGCCTGCCGTTGGTTGGCATGATTCCTTCAAGCATTCCTCGAGCGCCAGGAGATTCACACCACGCGACGCCAAGATCCGTGGGACTTCGCCGCCCAGAACCTTTTCGCTGAGCAAGCAGTGTAGTATACGGCAGAATCNNTGTGCCGGAGGTTGGTCCCCGCCGGGGAATACCACAGCGGTCAGGTGCTGCTGCCGGTCGAAGTTCTGACCTTCGAGAGTGACACCCCTAGCCCGGGCGAGCACTGTGTAAACGCCTGTTATGGAGGCAATGAACGGTGCGCTGAAGCGCCCCGCATCGGTCTCGTTCAACAACACTACCGTTGAACTTCCGTCCGGCCGCGCAATTTCGGCCCAAGCGATGGACGTACCTTTTGTCAAGGGAACATCGTATTGGTTGAGCGCAACGGAGACCACGGCGTTCGCGCCTGGCTCGAAGCTATTCTGCGCGATGTTCGCTTTGAAACTCAGGTTAGAGTGGACATGCACGAGCAAGCTGTAGGGCAGCGAAGGGCTATTGAGGGTGCTCATGAACTCGGCATCCACATTTTCGGCACGTTTGCCTAAAGACAGAAGCGCGTACCACTGGCCGGCATGGCTTCCCGCAATGTCGCCCGCCAACATGGGGAGCGCAGCGCGGTAATAGCTGGTTCGCGGCGTACGAACGAACTGTATCGCCGGTTCCGATGCCGCGCGCACAGGATCGACGATGGTGCCGTCGGGGGCTTCCAGGCGGAAATCGATGTAGTAAGGCGCGGGGCTTAGCAGGAGCGCGTCCACACCGATGTCGGCATCAGTCATCTTGAAAGGTATGCGGTGTGTGACGCCGAAGATCAGCTCACCGCGTGGATCGAGAACGGCGGAAGAGTTGTTAATCCCCGCTTGAATCTTCAGGAAATACTCGGTAAGCGCGAAGTCCTGGTCCGGAGTAATAGGCCCGGTGACGACCAAGTAACCGCCGTGGCTCTGGGTGATCGCATTGAGTGCGGCCGTGCTAATGCTGGCGGCTTGCCCGAACCCAATCGCAAAGGTGTTTGCCGTCAGGCTGCCGGACACGTCGGCGATCATGGGCGGCGTATTCTCCAGGCCGTCGGTTAGGACAATCATTGCACGAACACTGAAAGATGGCGGCGCGGCATCCAGTGCGGCCTTCGCCGCTTGGATTCCGCCGCCTATCGAGGTAGAGCCTCGCGGGTCGATCGTAGTTGCCGGATCGTGCGTCGTGACGATTTGCTGAGCCTGATCGCGACCGGAGCCGGNNACACTGCCGGTATGGGGCCCACGTCCATGACGGGCATGAGCGTGTCCACGAGATTGTCGAATCGGACGATGCCAATTCCGTCCCCCTGCTCCATGACATCCACGAACGTGGAGACTGCATTCCGGAGCAAGTCGACGCGGGTCTGACCGTTACCTGCATCCAATGCCATGCTGCCCGACCTGTCCAGTACCAGCATCACAGCCGAGGTGGGCCGCGCAACGGTGTCGGCCGAAAGGTTCACCACCCACGGACCGAATACCGTGCCAGTCCCCGAATCCACCGCCTGCACGATGACACTCCCGGTGATCGACGATCCCGGAGTCGTGGATGTGTAGGAGATCCACAGCCTTCCCACCGAGGGACTCAAGCCCGTGAGTGCAGTCTGGTCCGGTTGTATGACAACGGAGGTGGCCGGCGCGCCGAATCCCGGCGTTGGGCCCGCAGTGATCTCCAGCGTGACGTTGTTGCACGACTCGACTTCGACCTGGATGCCACGGTACGTGGTCACACCGGTCCCGCCGACTCCCGCTGGAATATCCGTGAAGGAGAGGCTGGGCGTGAGCAGCGTTGCCTGCGGAGCATCGGTATCATACCAATAGCCCAGGACGTGGTGGTTTATGACGCTCGCAGGCGTTGCGGTTCCCGGCCAGGGTGCAGGCTGCGGCGACTGGAAGAAAATCATATTGTCGTTCAGGTTATGACCCGGAGCGGCGCCGGACGCGGGGAGATAGGCAGCGGAACCCGGTTGCTGGCTCTGCCACACGGACCACAGGCGATCGATGTTGCAATGGTTCAGCCAGAAAATGGGATCGTTGGGCGATGTCATGGGCAGCATCGTCCCACCGACCCAGACATGCACGCGGTTATGATTTTGTGGAGGTTGGTCGTTCGGATTCGGCCCTGCCGCAATCCAGCCCTCCAGGTGATTGCGGAATCCGGACGCGCTCGCACTACTCCAAGGCGCAACATCGTAGACCGTTTCCTGCAGCGCAACGCCCAACTCAGCAGGGGATGGCAGCGTCGGAGCATTGATGCCGAACTGCCGCCGGAGATAGTCCACGGTATCGCCAACTTGCGCATCGTTGGAGATCACGTTGAGGTTCCAATTTCCGGCGTCGTGTGCAAAAGGCCCAGTCGTGACTTTGTCATTCTGACCGGAATCCCCGTTTCCGCCCATGAATTCATTCGTGAACGGGGTTCCCGGCTGGGTCGGGTCCTGATCGACGGTCCAATCCCAGTAGGGAATCGTCACGGTAGGGTCGACGGCCTGTAGATCCTTTTCAAATTGGTAGAGGAGTTCTCTGTGCCACGGCTCGAATGTGGGTCCCTGATGGGCCCAGCCGGGAGTCGCCATCATGGAATTCATGTGGGTCTGGACGTAGTCGTCGTACCGGTTACTCAGGCCGAGTTGGCTGGGCACCTTGTTCTTTAGCGCAAGTACGGCATTTGCGAAGGCGGCCCTTTGCGCGGGGGTTAAACTCTTCTGATTCATTCGACAACCCATAGTTACCTCCAGACTCAATGGTCGTTGTGCACCGGAGCGACGAACTCACCGACGGGCTGCCAACTTCAGCAGGCGCTTGCGGCTCCGGTTACACAGTAATAGTGAAACTTGTGAGACAAACATTTCACCTTTTCACACATTTTCACACCAGGATTGTTTTTGGAACCCAGTTTCCGGCGATCATACTCCTTACGGCCTCCATTGGAGCCGTTTTTCACCGGACATATCCCGGATCGCTTCCGCGGCCTTGTTCGACCGCCACCGGCATGGGCCGCGAGCGCGATTTCGGTCCCCTCGCGCGATTGGCGTTCAGAATGATGAGGTTGCTTGACGCTGGTACTGGAGATAGGCGCAACCACTGCGGTTTTCAGCGTCGAAACGCTCGCGCGGGCCGGGCAGGTCGTACTCGTTGGCCACGTCCACGATCAGGTTGCGGAAGTCGTGCGCGATCAGCCAGCCGGTAATGTTCACGGCGGCGTTATGTATGGCTTCGGTGGACCGGAACTGCCCGGCTTGGCCGTGGTAGAAATACATCAAGTTGACGAACATGCCGCGCTGGCCGGCGGCGCGCAGCAAGCGTTCCAGCTGCGCGAGCCAATGCGGCTTGAGCGAGCCATCGGGCCGGAAAGCGCTCACATAGGCCCCCCGGCCGGGGCCGAGGCGATAGGCG
>PKYZ01000783.1 GCA_003132865.1 Bryobacterales bacterium | reverse complement strand
CGCGACGATCCGCCGCGCCGCCCGTCCACCGACCCGGCGGACCGCATGGACGCGGCGCTTGACACGCTGGTGCCGCCCGAATCCAACCAGCCCTATGACATCAAGGATGCCATCCATCGCGTGGTCGATGACGGCGAATTCTTCGAAGTCCATGAGCACTTTGCCCGCAGNNTCGTGCGCTTCTGCGACGCGTTCAACATTCCGATTCTGACCTTCGAGGACGTTCCCGGCTTCCTCCCGGGCACCGGACAGGAATTCGGCGGGATCATCCGCCATGGCGCCAAGCTGCTCTACGCCTACGCCGAGGCCACCGTGCCGAAAGTCACCGTCATCACGCGCAAGGCGTACGGCGGCGCTTATTGCGTGATGGGATCCAAGCACATTCGCACGGACATCAACCTGGCGTGGCCCAGCGCCGAAATCGCCGTCATGGGACCGGAGGGCGCGGTGAACATCGTCTATCGCCGCGAGCTCTCGGCGGCCGCCGACCGCGAAGCCATGCGCGCGCAGAAGACCGAAGAGTTTCGCGAGCGCTTCGCCAACCCGTTCATCGCCGCCGAGCGCGGCTTCATCGACGATGTGATCGAGCCGCGCGAAACTCGCCCGCGCGTGATCCGCGCGTTTCGCATGCTGGAGAACAAGGTGGACACCACGCCTCGCAAGAAACATGGCAACATTCCGCTGTAAGCTGCTTCTGCTCCTCTGCGCCGCGGTTGCCTCTGCCTCCGCGCCCAACCCGGTCCACTGGCGCAGAGTGAACGCCGAGACGTTGCGGCACTTCACGGCGCTGCTGCGCATCGACACCTCCAATCCGCCGGGCACCGAGACCGAGGCCGCCAAGTATCTCGCGGGTGTGTTGGAGCGCGAAGGCATCCCGGTGAAGCTGCTGGCGCTCGATCCCGCCCGCGCCAACTTGGTCGCGCGCATCAAGGGCAACGGTTCGGCGCGGCCCATCGCCATCCTGGGCCATACCGACGTGGTCGCCGCGCAGCGGTCCAAGTGGTCGGTGGACCCATTTGGCGCAGTCCGCGAGGATGGCTTCATCTATGGCCGGGGCGCAGTGGATGACAAGGAGATCGTGACGGCGGGCCTCATGGTGATGTTGCTGCTGCAGCGCGAGCGCATCAAGCTGAATCGCGACGTGATCTTCGTGGCCGAAGCCGGCGAGGAAGGCTCACCCGCCGTGGGCATCGATTTCCTGGTGAGCCGCCACTGGGACGAAATCGCGGCTGAGTACGCGCTGGCCGAGGGCGGATCGGCCGTGGCACAGGGCGGCAAGGTGCGTTGCGTGGCCATCACTACCGCGGAGAAAGTGCCGCGGGGCGTCCGTCTGATCGCCCGCGGACCGTCCGGACATGCTTCGCGCCCCTCGCCGGAGAACGCCGTGGTGCGCCTGGCGGCCGCCGTCGCCAAACTGGGCGAGTGGCATACGCCGATGCGGCTGAATGATACCACCCGCGCGTATTTCGAGCGCCTGGCTTCCATCAGCCCACCCGGCGATGCGGATCGCTACCGGCACGTCGGCGACCCCGCGCGCGGCCCGGAGATCGACCGCTACTTCGAACGCTACGAGCCGGCGCACTACGCCATGTTGCGCACCACGCTCGCGCCGACCATGCTCAAGGCCGGCTTCGCCTTCAATGCAATTCCATCGGAGGCCGAAGCCTACATCGACATCCGCGCGCTGCCGGATGAAGATATGCCGCGCTTTTACGAGGAAATGCGCGCGCTGATCGCCGGCCTGAATGTGGAAATGGAGCCGCGGAAGCCGATTCGTCCGGCCACGCAGCCCTCACGAACGGACACCGCCATGTTTCGCGCGCTGGAACATGCGCAGCGCAGAATGTTTCCGAAAGCCATCACGCTGCCCTCCATGCTGACCGGCGCCACGGACATGGCGCAATTGCGCGCCAAAGGCGTCGAGGCCTACGGCTTCGGCCCCATCGTGGAAGCCGGCGACCCCGGCGAAGCCCACGCCAACGACGAAAGGCTCGCCGAAGAGTCCCTCTATAAACTCGTCGAATACCTCTGGTACACAATCTTGGAAGCCGCAACCTGATGTGGGGCAGACCTACAGGTCGGGGTGCCCTCTGGGCCGGGCACTCCAGGGCCCACGCCGCCACCCTTGCTTTTCAGTATAATAGGACATGAATATATCGATTTAACGTATACACCCGTGAGAGCGGCATCCGAGCGTTGCCAGGATGACGCGATCCACGCGTAGCCCCTGAACGATCTCTCGGGGAACGCCCCGCGATGGCATGCACGAAAGCGCGCGTCCGGCCGCTTTGTCCGCTCCGGAGGAGATTAACGAATGGACAAGATCTGGCTGAAAAGCTACCCCGCCGGTGTTCCGGCCGAGATCGACCTCAACGAATATACGTCCCTCAACGATGTGCTCGCCCAAAGCTGCCGCAAGTTCCGGGATCTCCCGGCCTTCCGCAATCTTGGCGCCACCATCACCTATGCCGAACTCGACCGCCTGAGCCGCCACTTCGCCGCCTGGCTGCAAAGCCTCGGCCTCGCGAAGGGAACCCGCGTCGCCCTGATGATGCCCAATCTTCTGCAGTACCCGGTCGCGCTGTTTGGGGTCCTGCGCGCCGGCATGATTGTGGTGAACATCAATCCCCTGTACACCGCGCGCGAATTGGAGCATCAGCTTAAGGACTCCGGCGCCGAGGTAATTGTCATCCTGGAGAACTTTGCGCACGTGCTGGAAACAGTGCTGGCGAACACAGCGGTCGAGCACGTGGTGTCCACGCAGGTTGGCGATCTGCTGACGCCACACCGCCGGCTGTTGGTGAACTTCGCCGTTAAGCATATGAAGAAGATGGTGCCGGAATGGCATATCGGGGGCGCCATCGAATTCCGGACCGCGCTCGGGCGCGGCGCCCGCGCCCGCCTCGACGAAGCCGCGCCGTCGCACGCCGATATCGCCTTCCTGCAATACACCGGCGGCACCACCGGGAGGTCCAAAGGCGCGATGCTGACCCACGGCGGACTGGTCGCGAACATGCTGCAGGCGCGCGCGTGGTCCCGCGGCTTCCTCGAAGAGGGAAGCGAGATCGTGGTGACGGCGCTGCCCATGTACCATGTTTTTTCCTTGACCACCAACTGCCTGCTGTTCATCAAGCTGGGCGGCCTGAATCTGCTGATTACGAATCCCAGAGACATGCCAGGGTTCGTGAAGGAGTTGAACACAACGCCCTGGACGGTGATGACCGGCGTCAACACCCTGTTCAACGGACTGCTCAACACGCCGGGGTTCGAAGCCCTGGATTTCAGCCGCCTGAAATTTGCGCTGGGCGGCGGCGCCGCGGTGCATCGCACGGTGGCCGAACGCTGGCAGGCAGTCACGCGGCGGCCCATTTTTCAGGGCTACGGGCTCACTGAAACCTCGCCCTTCGTTACGTGCAGTCCGTTGGACGGGGAATACTCCGGTTCCATTGGGCTACCGCTACCCTCCACCGAAATCGCCATCATGGACGACGAAAATCGCGAACTGCCGCCCGGCGCCGAGGGCGAGATCTGCGTCAAGGGTCCGCAGGTGATGGCGGGCTATTGGCAGTTGCCCGGCGAAACCGCGGCTGCATTCACGCCCGACGGATGGCTCCGCACCGGCGACATCGGCATCATGGACGAGGACGGCTACATGCGGATCACGGACCGCAAGAAGGACATGATTCTGGTNNAGAACGTCATCGCCGCCGTGCCGGGCGTGGTCGAATGCGGCGTGATCGGCGTGCCGGATATCATCGCGGGTGAACTAGTCAAAGCGTTCGTCGTGTCGGACAACCCGAGCCTGTCGGCCGACCAGATCGTGGCCTTCTGCCGGCAGAATCTGACCAACTACAAGGTGCCC
>PKYZ01000531.1 GCA_003132865.1 Bryobacterales bacterium | reverse complement strand
GCCGGGGCCGAGGCGATAGGCGTTCTCGCGATCGATGCCGTTGACGGACTTGTCGTATCCGGCTTGCGCGCCTTGCAGGCTGACGTTGACCATGAGCTCGCCGTGACTGGATCGAAGGCGCGCTCGTGCATCCACTCGTCGAGAAACAGAGCGTTGGCCAGGCGGATGTTCATGAGCTTGCCCTGGGCTTCGCGGCGGTAGGCGGGGCCGCTGTAGGTTTTTTGCCAGCTCTCGCCGGGCCCGGAGGGCACCGCGTTGCGGACGTAGAAGGCACGCGGATCGTAGTGCCGGCCCAGCATGGCTCCGGTTGTGATTTCGGCGGCGCACAGGGCCGTGGCAAGCAAAGGTAGGATGAGGAGCCGATTCACGACGACATTATCTCATTGGGTGTGGCAGGGACCTGGCGAGCAAGGGTCACCGTGGCTCTAGGGCCGAATCTCCAATCCCAGAGTAACACTGGGAACCCTCGGGGCGGGGCGCCCAGCGCGCGCGGGCAGGGCTTATTAGGGCAACTATTTACTTGGCTAAGCGGGTATTCTACGGTACTATGAGTATGGCGTGACAGGCGGGAGCGGGTCAACAGCCATGCTGTGACCTGTGATCCGTTAGAGCACTTCGTGCCTTGGCGCATTCAGCCCGCATCGCGTTCGACTTCAGGAGCGCCTTGGCCGTATCTTCACTGCTTTTGCCAAGCGTTTTCAGTGCCGCGCGGAGGCGTCTAGCCGTGGCAGAATATTCCTTTCTTAGGCGGTTCTTCTCTGCACAGACCACGCTTGGCTACGCTCCGTTCCGCTTCGTGCGCTTCTTTGCCCGCGCCCGCTTCCACCGTGCATCTTCCTTTAGGACGGCCGCTTTCGGCACGGTGAGGGAAGCGCGGAATGCGCGGTCGAAGTTCTGGAACTGGTTCGGGCCAGCGCAGCGGGCGCTGAGATCGGAAATTGTCTTTGCTTGTTGAGCCGGATCTGTCTTCATTGCTTATCTTCCTCTGGCCTTATGCAGGTTACCTTAATCAGTTTTGTGCGATGGATCGGTTTGGACCTTTTCTCAGTGGTAATAAATTCTTCGGCACCCGCAAACACAGCACATGCAATATGGAGAGCGTCTATTCCGCTTATGCCCGTATGGCATCCGTGGTCCATCGCCTCTCTCACAAGACTCTCGCTTGTGGGGATACAACGAATATTTGCCTGAAAAAATGCCTCATAAAAATCGAGTTCAATTTGGTTACGGAGCGCGATCTCCGCGTTCTCAGTAACACCCTGCGCGGCCCATATCAAGACGCCAGAGTCTACGTAAGTCCGAAGCAACACAGTTCCTCTGGATGGTTCCTATTCTATACGCCCTTTGCGTTCTGCTACTTCATCGTCCAACTCATCTGTGGACATTAGATGCATTCCAGATTCCACAATCTGCCGGCGAATCTGATTTAACTTATTTATAGCATCTAACGACATACTGGGAACGTCAAGGGCTACTGTACCTGCTATACTAAAAGCAGGCGCTTCTGTAGTTCTACCGGCCACTATGTATACAATGTTTGATGCGGTAACCGTGTACGTAGCCTGCGTCTCGCTCATACGGCGGATTGCGTCATCATCAATCACAAATGACATGGGTAGGCTCCTTATTTAAAGATTGATCGTAGTAATGTTTTCGGCTGATCCACTTGAACCCTTCGTGCTTGGTAATTGCGGCGATCTCTATTGGCCCGCCGATAATTTGTGGACCAAGCGCAAATCTGCTAAACATGATGGCAGAATGTACCAGAAAACGAGCCAAGTCAATTGCGTCCTGAATTGGCATGGGGGCGAAGACGATTGAAGCTTGCAAGTGCATGAGGGCTGGACCGAGCTTCTGTGATAACTGGTCCGCTGAAACGGGTCCTTGTTGCCCACGCATCGTCTGTGCAAGTATCTGAAAAAGTGCCGGACTGTAACCCTGCACGATACGACTAAGCACCTCGCCCTGTCCACCCCAACTGATGCCCGGATCGTGTTTCTTGCGAAGTTCAACAGGATGTCCAGCCACCCCGTTCTTAATCTCTACAGACCAAGACTCTCCTAATGGTTCGTCGCTTGAGTATCCGCCCAAGAGAAACCCCATATTGATACCCTTTCGCTCAGCCGCGTCAGACACCCTTGGCGCACTCTTCATCTAGGAAACGTGCAAGGATTTCAGCGACCTGTACAATCGCATAGTGTTTGGGATCAAACTTGGTAACACCATTAGTCAGTTTTACGTCGCCTTTCGTTAACGTAAATCGCAAATCCTTTACCAGAGTCGCGATAGAAGCGTTTCCAATACTTCCAGATCCGAAGGTTATGCACCCAATCGGCTTGCCCTTATATAAATTGAAAATCTTGTTTGCATTGTCATAAACGTTAAGCACGCCAACTGCTGGCTGACTACCGGGTTGTTGGGGGACTCCTACCGTGAGCGTGGAGGCGCTGTCCGCGGCGAGAACAACACCATCGTGAACTCCGATAATGACTGCTATGCTCATCTTGATCGCCTTCCTCTTCCCTCACGCCTCTTGTTGACCCAACCTCCACTCAGGATCAGTTTTCCCGGTAAGTTGGTTCCACGTGAGCCTCTTGCCAAAGATGCGCCGCACGGCGATATCAAACCGCTCGCCATCGTTCAGGCCCTTCCGATTATTGTACCGGAATGCCTGTTCGTCCAAGTACCGGAAGAGGTGAAACGGCTCCACGCTCACGTAGGTACCATGTATACCACGCTTCAGGAGGCTCCAGAAGTTCTCCAGCCCGTTGGTGTGGACTTCACCGCGCACGTACTCGACGGCATGGTCTACGACTTCATGCTGAAATTCATCAAGCCCTTCATACGATTTCAGCGCATCGGTGAATACGGCGGAACCTGCTAAAACGTGATCTCGGATCTCCGATTGCAGCGTCTTCTTTTTCGCGTTGTCGATGACCTTCACCCGGACCTTGCTCCCGACGCTCTTTGGTCCGCGTTCCAGGATGCCCATCACCGCCGCTTTATCCTTGCCACCCGTGCCGGTAATCTTCTCGGCCCGCTTGTCCGCGTGCATGTTGCGGGCCTTCCCGCCGATGTACGTTTCGTCCGCTTCAACCTGCCCCGAGAGCTTGTTCCCAGGTCCCATGCCCAGCGAAAACCGCATGCGGTGATCCATGAACCATGCGGTTTTCTGGGTGATGTGGAGTGCCCGCCCGATTTCGCAACTGCTGACGCCGTTCTTGCAATTGGAAACCAGCCACGTCGCCACCAGCCACTTGTCCAGGCCCAGAGGGGAGTCTTCGTAAATCGTCCCGGTCTTCAGGGAGAATTGCCGCTTGGAATGCTTGTTCCGACACTGCCAGCGGTTTTGGTTCGCCAAGAAGACTACGTCCTTGCATCCACAAGTGGGGCATTCGACGCCGTTGGGCCAGCGCCGCGCCACAACGTACTCGCGGCAGTTGTCGGGGTTCGAGAAGTACTCCACGGCTTCCTGGAGGCTGATCGGTTCTGGGGTGCGTTCCATACTTCAATAGTACCCGATCCCGCCCGCTTAGTCAAGTAAATATTTGCCCTTATTAGAGCGCCGGCCGTGGGCCCTCGATCCGGCGATAGCCGATGATCTTGGCGCCTCCGCTGGTGCCCGCGGTCGCCTTAGCTTCCACAAGAATTTCGATATAGGATGCCGGCGGCTGCCCGGCTTGCGAACTCAGCAATTTGGCTAGGGTCGCGCCGAAGTCCGGTTTCGTCACCAGTTCGCCAGCGGCCTCCGTGGCTGCCATGTCGATGCCGGAGAGGATCAAAACATATCCCGTGCCCGCCAGGTTGGGCAGGAGGGCGATATCCGCATAGGTGTCCTGATTCGCCCTGCCTCCGCTCGAAACTCCGTAAACCGCGCGCTCGCCAGGCAGAGGCGATTTGTTCCGCAGGTGGTACCGGCGGGTGGCATGATCCTGTTCGATGTCGAAGTTCAACTGGGATTCAAACAGTTGTTCCCAGGGAATCCCCCGGCGGCTGCCGATCAGCACGAAGTTCCCGGTCTTAAACTCCCGGACGCTGGCATAACGGGAGTAGAGCAGATTCGTTTGCGCGTTATAACGGCGGCCCAGATCCATGAATTTGGCGGCCAAAATCGCGTCGCCCAGGCTGGTGTACTGGCGGGCGGAGATCAATCGTAGAGCCGCCTGCAACTCTCGATTTGGAAGGTTTCCGATCAATTTCTCCGGATACCCGCCATTCAAATACTCGCTGAGCGGGATGTCGGCATCCAGGATATCCTGCACCATAACCAGGTTGGTATCGGCTACGACAATGCTAGTCTGGCGGCGAGGAGCGAAGACTTTGGACCAGAGCGGATCTTCATGAGCTGCTGGCGCTTCCTCCCCCACAGGCGCCGGCCGTGACACTGCCGGATGTCTCCACAAGACCAGTGCGGCGACGGCCACGCCAGCCAGTAGAAGCGCCAAGAGCGCGGTCGCGCGCCGCGAGCGTCTGGCTTTGGGAGGGGGAGCGTCCGCAACGGGGAAATTTAGAGTGGGGGCTGGGATCTCGGCAGGGGCAGCTATCGCATCCTGCGCCGCGTGTTCCGGACGAGGATCGAAGTGCGGGAGATAGCCACCCTTGGGAATCGTGAGAACGATGGTTTCGTCCACGCCTTCCGTGCCGAAGTAATCTTCCAGTCTTTTGCGGAGGTGCCGGATCTGCACCCGGACGATATTATCCTCGTTGGGGCTGAAATCCGGCCGCCGCCCCAGCACCTTGCACCCTATTTCCTGCTCGCCGATGGTGGTCGCATGGTCGGCCAGTACCCGGCGGGAAATGTAGACAAGAATGTCGCGGAGCTGCGGCGCCTTCACGAGATGGCGGCTGGAGGCCACCCGTTGGACCAGGAGCCAACGTTCGTCATCCTCCAGGGAGATCACGTGCTCCGAGTGGCTATTCAATGATTCACTCAAAGCGACTCTCCAATCATTCCAGGCCCGATTGTCCCCAGAAGCACGAACATATCACGGAGCGTTCACAAAATCCACAGCCGGTCCGAGAGGCGCTCTCATTCGATTGATTCCAAGACACAATTCACGTGAATTCACGTGAATGGGTCGAGAAAGCACGAGAATTTCCTTGTTTTCCGGCTCTACCTGCACTATATTCTGGTTCAAACTGAACGCAGCCGGGGGTGGATCATGTCACCAGACCGGCGAAGAATGACGCTCCGGAGGGTCGAAGGGATACAACCTGGAGCCGAACGGGATCGATTCCGAAGACTCCCGGAAGGCACGGGGTTTGCTTTGGCAGGCCCGCAGCGTTGCTTGCGGCCTTGAGAAGGGGTTGGTTTCCCGCAACTTAAGTGGTTCTAGGTCGAACCGGAAAGGGGTTAATATGAAGAGTAGATTTTCTCCCACGTGGGAGTGGGTGATTGCGTTGTTCCTGATTTTCGCCGCAACCGGCGTAGCGCAGGATTATCGAGGGCGCATCGAGGGCTTGGTCACAGACGAAAGCAAAGCCGTGATCGCGAACTCGACGGTGACGCTTGTGAATGTCAATACCGGGGTCCGGGTGGTCCGGCAGACCAGCGACACTGGCCTGTATCTGTTCGACTTGGTCGATCCCGGCACATATACGGTGACCATCGAGGCGACCGGGTTCAGCCGTTTCATTCAAGAGAATATCGTGGTGCAGACGCGCTCCGACATTACCGTGAATGCCATTCTGAAGCCAGGGGCGGTTCAAGAAAGCATCACCATCAACGAGACGCCCAACGCCGTGGAGTTTAACTCCGCCAACAGGGATTTCACCATCGATTCGAAGTTGGCGGAAGAAATACCGCGCTTCGATCGCAACCCGTTTAAAATGACGCTGATCGCCCCGTCGGCGGTCAATACCCGCGGCGAAATGATGCCGTACCATTCCTGGTCCGCCAATAGCGTCGACTTGGGTGGAGGCACCAACCTGAAGAACGATCTGGAAGTGGACGGCATGCCCATCGGCATGGGCCAAAAGAACACGACTCCGCCCAATACCGACGCAGTGCAGGAAGTCATTGTCTCCACCAATAGCGTGGACGCGGAATCCGGCCACAGTGCGGGCGGCACGATCACCATGACCACCAAGTCCGGCACCAACGAGTTTCACGGCAACGCCTTCTACCTGGGCCGCTATCCGTGGCTCAGCGCGGAAGCCGACCGTACGACCTTTAGCGCCAACGCACAGCGCCAGAATATGTACGGCGGCACTCTTGGCAACCCGATCAAGAAGAACAAGTTGTTCAATTTCTTCTCCATCGAGGATTGGCAGGTAGGCTACCCGAACAGTTATGTCCGAACCGTGCCGGCCGCCCTGGAAGCGCAGGGCGATTTCTCGCAGTCGTACGGTCTCAACCAAACCACGGGCCAGGCGAGTATCCGGACCATTTACGACCCCTGGACCTCGGTATTGAATGCGGACGGATCGGTGAGCGTGACCCCGTTCCCGGGCAACAAGATCCCGCAGGCCCGCTGGGATCCGCTGTCCGCCAGTCTGATGAAGGACTTTTGGGCGCCCAACAATCCGGGACTGAATATCACCGGGGTGAACAACTTCACCAAGGGCTTTATCGAGAAGTACGGATACTACAACATATCGGACCGGGTGGACTTCAATATCAACGACAAATGGAAGCTGTTCGGGCGCATGGCCCGGTACAACACCACCGATCTGGCCGGCAACCCGACGCCCAACAACTCCCAACTCTATGTCCCGACGGGCACGGCGCGGGCCGCCTGGAACGCGGGCGGCGATGCCATTTGGACCATCAATGCGCGCACCCTGCTGGAATTCCATGGCGACTGGCACAGCCTGCTGGACGCTTATATTTCCCCTCCATTGCCTTCGAGCGGTTGGGGATCGATCTGGCCGAACAATCCCTGGTACGAGACGTATCAAAAGGCTTCCGTCGGGCAGCCGATCTACTATCCGGACATGAATATCGGCGGAAACGGGTTTGGCGGCGGCGGTTTCTACTGGAACCAGGCCCCCAAGGGAGAGGCCTCCAGCGTCAAGATCGCGCAGCAAAGAGGCTCGCACTATCTGAAAGCCGGCTTTGAACAGCGCGAGAGCTACGGCCTCAGTTACGTGTCGAGCACATCCAACTTCTATTTCAACACGGCCCTGACGGCCAACACCTTCAACAATCCGAACACCGGGCTCTATGGCGATCAGTATGCCACCTTCCTGCTGGGCGCCTTGGATGGTTCCTCGCAAATGATCGGCGGCCCGGTTCCCAATCCGCATGTCAAGTTCTACGGCGGGTATATACAGGACGATTGGAAGGTAAACTCCAGGATCACCTTGAATCTGGGACTTCGGGATGAATACGAAGGGGCCATCTACGATCCGGCGAACGACTTTTCACGAGGACTCAACCTGACTGCACCCGTGCCGGAAATGCAGGCCAATCCGCCGAACATGCCGGCGGCGGCCACCAGTATCGTGGGCAGCAATTTCTATCAATGGACCGGCCAATGGCAGTTCGCCAGCTCCAGCCATCCGGGCGCATTCGACCCGCAGAAACTAGCCCTGCAGCCGCGCGTCGGCTTGGCTTACCGCATTAACGACAGAACGGCTTTCCGGTTCGGCTATGCGCGATACCTGATTCCGTACGAGATGAACATCGCGCTGGCGCCGGTCTCCGGATATGAGACCGTCGGATTCCTGGAGCCGCCGTTCCTGGGAGAGACGGGCTACCAAAACACGCTGGCGCCACACGACGGCGTGCCGCAGGAGACCATCTCGAATCCGTACCCGGCCAGCAGCAACCCGCTGCTGCCCATCCTCGGCACAGGCTTCGGTGGCAATCTAGGGCGCGGCGGCCAGCCTTTGCTGTGGTACAACCAGAACCAGCAGAAGGCCCGCAACGACCGTTTTAACTTCAATTTACAGCGGCAGATTCCCGGCCAGATCGTGGTTTCGGGAACCTACTTCATAAACCTCGGCAACCAGCAATACACCAAGGCGTTGAATCAGATCAACCCGGCGCTGGAGGTGCAGTATCAGAACCAGTTGAACCAGCAGGTGGCGAATCCTTTTTATCAGTATCTGAACACGACCTTGATGCCGGGTCCGCTGTATAACCAGCAAACGGTTTCGTTAGGTTCTTTGCTGGTGCCCTATCCGCAGTACGGCGGCTTGTATTCCCTCGGGGTACTGGGAGCGGCCGAGCGCTATCAGTCGGTGGAGTTGAAAGCGCAGAAGGCCTTCAGCAAGGGCTACAACTTCATCGCTACATACGTGTACATTCGGGAGAAAGCCCAGACTAATGGCTTCCTGAATGGCGGCGTTTTCAACGACCAGGAATGGTATGCGAACCAACTCGTATATCAGAATAGCAACCAGCCCCGCAACCGCCTGAACCTCGCGGGCACGTGGGAATTGCCGATCGGTAAGGGCAAGCCGTATCTCAACGATCTACCCCGGGCGGCGGATGCCATCGTGGGAGGCTGGAAGGCAGCCGGAATCTGGACTTTCATGACCGGCGACTTCCCGCAGTTCGGCAACCTGATCGTCAACGGCAACCCGTGCGTCTCGAACCCCACGCCGCAGCACTGGTTTAACACCGCGGCGTTTTCCCCGATACCCGCCAACACCTATGTTCTGCGGACCAATCCGTTGCAATACGATTGCCTGACGGGTCCTAAGTTCTGGGTACTCGACGGCAACCTGACCAAGGCCTTCAACATCACCGACAGATTTCACGCGGAACTGAAGATGGCGGCTTACAATGCCACCAACCGGCTGAACCGCGGCGATCCGGACACGGGCGTTACCGATTCCACGTTCGGTCAGACTCTGTACCAGGGCTCTCCGGGCGGCATTTTTGGCGCGCAGGGCGGAGGCTACGGCAACCAAAGCGGACGGCAGGTGGAGCTAGGCTTGAAGATAATTTTCTAGGGCCACGGCGGCATTACTACCCCAAAACAGCGGCGGGGGTTTTCCTCGCCGCTGCATTTTTGTTCGCGGACGGGCCGCACCGATTCTGAACTATATTGAGTCCATGGTTTCTATTACCCGGCGAAGCGCATTGAGTTTTCTGGCTTTGCCGGCCTGCCGGCTTTTCAGTCAGGTCCAAACCGGGATGGCCTCGCGCGGAGTCAAGGCCGCGCCGCGGGGCAAGCCTTCCGGACTTCCTTTTCATGCCAGCTTCACGGATGTGGCCCGCCAGGCCGGGATCACGGAAACCGTGGTGTGCGGCCATCCCCGCCGCGCCGACTATGTGATCGAGGCCATGAGCTGCGGGGCCGCCTTCCTGGACTATGACAACGACGGCTGGCTGGATATTCTGGTTTTGACGGGCTCGCGATTCGGCGATCCGCCGCCCACCGCCTCCCAGCGCCTTTACAGAAACAACCGCGACAGCACCTTCACGGACGCGACCGCGAAAGCCGGACTGTTCCGCACCGGCTACCAATACGGCGTGGCGGTCGGCGACTACAACAACGACGGCTTCGACGACCTGTTTATTACCGGCTGGGACCAGAACACGCTATACCGTAACAACGGGGACGGCACGTTCACGGATGTCACAAAGGAGGCAGGTTTGTGGAACGCGCAGCCGCGGTTTGGGTCCGGCTGCACCTTCCTCGATTATGACCGCGACGGCCGGCTCGATCTGTTCGTATCCAACTATGTGGCATTCGATATCGAGACGGTTCCGCGCGCCAGCACTTCCACCAGTTGTAACCCCGGGGGCATATTTTGCGGCCCGCGTGGCCTGCGCTACGGCCACCATAGTCTCTATCACAACAATGGGGACGGCGCCTTTACGGATGTGACGACGCCATCGGGGATCGGCAAGGTCGACGGAGGGTACGGTTTGACGGCGGTATCCGCAGACTTCGACAACGACGGCTGGCCGGATATCTACGTGGCCTGCGATTCCACGCCCAGCCTGTTCTTCCGGAATAACCACGACGGGACATTCACGGAACAGGGGCTGGAGAAAGGCGTAGCGCTGAGCGACGACGGGATGGAGCAGGCCGGAATGGGGCTCGGCATCGGCGACTTCAGGCTGGACGGCAACCTGGACATTGTCAAGACACACTACTCCGCCGACACTCCGGGATTGTATGTGAACAACGGCAAGGGCGACTTCCGCGACATGACCCTGCAGGCGGGCCTGGCGGTGGAGACGCGCTATGTGTGCTGGGGCATCGCGATCGCGGACCTGGACAACGACGGCAACCCGGACTTGTTCTGGGTAACCGGCGGAATTTATCCGGAAGTGCGCGATAACTACAATACGCCGCGGGTGGTTTTCCGGAACTTAGGCAAGGGTCGTTTCGAGGAGTTACTCGGTCAGGCCGGACCGGGAGTAGAAGCTCTGCACTCCAGCCGCGGGTGTGCCGTGGGCGACTTCGATAACGACGGCGATGTCGATATCCTGATCGTCAATCACAATGAGCCGCCTTCCCTGTTGCGCAACGACGTGAGCGGGGATAGCCACTGGATCAAAGTCAAGCTGCACGGCGTCAAGTCGAACCGCGGCGCGGTCGGGGGGCGCGTTACGGTGCGCTACGGCGATAAGGTGCAGGCGCAGGAGGTGCTGAGCCAGTCGTCCTACTTGTCAAGTAACGACTCGCGCCTGCATTTCGGCCTTGGACCAGTCGCCACGGTGGAACTGGAGGTCCGCTGGCCTCTGGGTCAGGTCGAGAAACTGAGCGGCGTGGCGGCGGACCGGTTGATCCACGTGACGGAGGGCTCCGGCATCACGGGCAGGGAGAGATTCAGGAGATGAAGTGGGGCACGACTCTCGCCGTCTGCGTGGCGCTGGTGTGCGCCGTTTCCCTGCTGGCGCAGCGCAAACCGATCGAAGAAGCTTGGGCTTTGCTGGCCAAGGGGCAGCGCCCGCAGGCCATTCGCCTCTTGTATGACATCGTCAAGACCAACCCGCGCGATGCGGATGCCCGGCTGCTCCTGGGCAGTGTCTTACAGGAGGAGGGAGACGGCGCGGGATCGATCGCGCAACTGACGGAAGCCGTCCGGCTGCGGCCCCGCTCGGCGGAGGCGCAGAATGCCCTGGGCGAAGCATTCAACGCCTTTGGCGAGGCCAAAGCCGCCCGCGGCCCGCTTGAAAAGGCCGTGGCACTGGATCCGAAGTTCGCGCAGGCGCACTTGAACCTCGGTTTGCTTTTGCTCGAGGCCGGCGATCTCGATCAAGCCGCCGGACGCCTGGATCGCGCGATCGAACTCCTGGGGCACAAGCCTGACGCGGCTTATCCGCAGTATCTGCGGGCCAAGGTCTGCAGCGGGCAGAGTGAGGTCACTAAGGCCGCGGCGCACCTGCAAGAAGCCGTGGCACTGCGTCCCGATTTCGCGGAGGCCTGGTCGGACCTGGGAGACGCGCGCAAAACCTTGTTGGACAATGCCGGGGCCCTGACGGCCTTCGAGCGCGCCGTGGCGCTGGCGCCGGACGACTCCGTCGCGCAAACCCGCCTCGGTTCGTTGTACCTCGACCAAGGCAAGGCGCATCTGGCGGTCGCACATTTGCAGGAGGCGGCGCGCCTCGATCCCAAGAACCAGAGCACGCTCTACGGCCTGCAGCGCGCGTTGCGCGAGGACGGACAGGAAGAACAGGCCGACGCCATCAAGAAAAAGCTGGCGGCACTGTTGCGCGATAAAGACAAGGACGACCAGAACCTGCTGGCCGGGATTGAACTCAACAATCGGGGCGCGGATCTGGAGAAGGCCGGCGATCTGCGCGGCGCACTGCAAAAATACCGGGCGGCACTGGATCTGCTGCCCGGCCACGTGGGAATGCGCGTGAACTTCGCTATTGCGCTGCTGCGCCTGGGCCAGTGGAACCAAGGTTTGGCAGAACTGCGCGAAGCGGTGCGGCGGGAACCGGAAAACGCCGTGCTGCGGGCAGCTTTGGACGATGCGCTGGCCCAGGCGCCGGTGGAATTTGGAGGTATGGGCCGGGCCAAGAAGGTCCTGAGCAGCGGGACTAAGTATTAACCGGTCTCTGCCGGGATTCATAGGAAGAAGGTGTCATGTTACGTAAATCGTTTCTATCGCTGCCGCTATGTTTGGTCGTAGTGGCACTATCGATCGGCTCGTCTCTTGCCTTGGGCGCCGAAGGTTCGCCGGTGAAGGTTTGGGAGACGCAGGCCGTAATCCCCACTTACCTGGCTGGAGCGCCCGAGCCGAACCCGATGTTCTTCTTCGGGCGGGAATCGCAAGGAGCGCAAGGGCCCGTGTACCCCTATCCGATGTACGACACGCTCACCGGCAAGAAGGTGGATAAGTCGTACACCATGGTCTATCTGGAGAACGAGTACATTCGGATCGGGGTGCTTCCGGAGGTCGGCGGGCGGATCTTTGAAGGCGTCGACAAGACCAATAACTACAACTTCATCTACCGCCAGCACGTGATCAAGCCGGCGTTGATCGGGCTGATCGGCGCCTGGATTTCGGGTGGAGTCGAATGGAACATTCCACACCACCACCGCGCCAGCACGTTCATTCCCGTGCAGTACAAAGTGGAAGAGAACGCGGATGGCAGCAAGACCATCTGGGTTGGCGAGTTGGAAGTTCGGCAGCGCATGCGATGGGCGGTGGGTTATACGCTCCGGCCGGGGAAGGCTTACCTGGAAGCTTCGGTGCGCATCGTGAATCGCACGCCGGAGGTGAACACTATGCTGTGCTTTACCAACGTAGCGGTACATGCGACCGATCAATACCAAATAATCTTCCCGCCCAGCACGCAGTTCGGCACTTACCACACCAAGAACCAGTTCACGGCCTGGCCGATCTCGCACACCAAGTTCTCGGGCGCGGATTTCACAAAAGGCGTCGACATTAGCTGGTACAAGAACCATACGGAGGCTAACTCGGTTTTTGCCTGGAACTACCAGGACGACTTCTTCGGCGGCTACGACCACGGCAAGCAGGCCGGGACGATGAGCATCGCCGATCATCACATCATTCCCGGCAAGAAGTTCTTCACCTGGGGCAACGGCCCGTTCGGGCGCACCTGGGATAAGACACTGACCGACGACGACGGACCTTATCTGGAAATGATGGTGGGGGCTTACTCGGACAACCAACCGGATTATAGCTGGCTGCAGCCCTACGAAACGCGGTCGTTCTCGATGCAGTGGTATCCGTTCCGGGACATCGGCGGAGTCAAAAAGGCCAACCTGGATGCCGCGGTGAATCTGGAAGTGGAACACGGGCAGGCGAAGGTGGGCTTCTACACCACATCCGCGCACAAGGCTGCGCAAGTTACGCTGCGAGCGGGCGCGAAAGTGCTTTTCCAGGAAACGGTGGGCATCGATCCCGCCAAACCCTATGTGAAGCAGGTGGCGATTCCAGCGGGCATCGACGATCACGATCTGGTGGCGTCGATTTCAGACGGCGGCAAAGAACTGGTGTCCTACAGCCCGGTGCGGCTGACGCCGGAGGCCACGCCGAAGGCAGTCACTCCGCCGCCGCCCCCTGCGGACATCAAGACTAATGAAGAACTTTACCTGACGGGCCTGCGCGCCCAGCAATTCCACTCGCCCACGGTGGATCCCATTCCCTATTGGCAGGAAGCCCTGCGCCGCGATCCGGGTGACGCGCGCGTGAATACGGTGCTCGGCATCACCGACTTCAAGAAGGCCAGATATGCGGACGCCGAGAAGTCGTTCCGCAAGGCGTTAGAGCGGCTCACCGACAGGTACACGGCTCCCAAGGACGGCGAGGCGATCTACTACCTGGGCGCCACACTGAAGGCGGAAGGCAAGATCGACGAAGCCTACACTTACTTGTTCAAGGCCGTCTGGAGCCAGGCGTGGAAAGCCGCGGGCTACTATGGGCTGGCCGAGATCGCCACGTCCCGCGGAGATTGGAACTCCGCGATGGATTTCATCAATCGCTCGATCGAGTCCAATGCCCTGAATATTCGCGCGCAGAATCTGAAAGCCGCATTATTACGCCACACGGGATGTTCCAAGGAGGCCCTCGACCTGCTGGCATCCGCCGCGCATAGCGCCGACCCGCTGGACGTGCGTTCAATGGCCGAAGCGTGGCTGGCCTCGCAGGCTCCCGAAGCGGCCAAGATTCTCGCCTCCACGATGAACAGGCATCCCGCCACCGCGCAGGAAACCGCCGCCGAGTATCTGGACGCAGGCCTCTGGCAGGACGGCACGGATGTGCTGTTGCAGACGACCGCCGCGGCGCCGGACAAGTCCAAGATTCACCCGATGGCCTACTACTACCTCGCATATTTCGCTGTGAAACTGGGCCAGCCGGAGAAGGCCGCCGAATATTACAAGCTGGCGAAGGCCATGCCGTCGGACTACGTTTTTCCATTCCAGAACGAAGCCATCGAGGTGCTGCGCCAGGCCGTCGCCGCAAACCCGGGCGATGCCCGCGCGCCTTACTATCTGGGCAACGTGCTGTACGACTGGCAGCCCGAGGAAGCCGCCAAAATGTGGCAGGCATCCGCGGCCATCGACCCATCATCCGCCATCGTACATCGTAATCTGGCGATCGCCTACCTGCACCAGAAGTCCGGGAGCGATCTCGACAAGGCGATCGCCGAGATGGAGAAGGCAGTTGCCTGCCAGCGCCAGTACGCCCTGCATTTCACCGAACTGGACGATCTCTACGAGCAGGCCGGCGCCAGCTTGGCGAAGCGCGATGCGATGTTCGTTCGGAACGCAGCCGTGGTGTCGCAGCGGGATGACGCGGAAAATCGTGCCATCGCGGTGAAAGTGGCTCTAGGCCAGTATGACGATGCAATCCGCATGATGACCGGCCGGCGCTTCGCCGTCGCCGAAGGCGTCAACCTGAACGTCGACGAGCATTGGACCGAGGCGCACATCCTGCGCGGCGAGAGAAACATCGACGCCAAACAATACGAGCAAGCGTTGGCTGATTTGGGGGCCGCCCTGGCGATACCCGATAACCTGCCGCTGGGATTTGCCGGCGGCGCCGGCGCTCATAATGCCGAGGCCGCCTACTGGAGCGGCGTGGCCTATGAAGGACTGGGCAACCGGCAGAAGGCCACGGAGTCGTGGGAGCGCGCGACGGCGTCGATCGCTCCGCGGAGGCGGCGTGCTTCCGTCACAGGCGATCTGGCGCGCCAGGCGGGGCTGTATTACCAGGGACTCGCGCTGCAGAAACTCGGCAAGGCCGAAGATGCCAAGGCGATCTTCCGGGGACTGGTGGCGGCCGGGCAGCAAGCTCTCGCCCCGCAGAAGGCCGCGTCCGGGCCGGAGATGTCGCCCCGCACCCGCCGGGCGCTGGCGCATTACATCGCGGGTCTCGGCTACCTTGGATTGAACGAACAGAATCAGGCAAAGGCTGAATTGAGCCAGGCTGTCGAGACGGATCCTGGTTTGGCTGAAGCCAGGGTTGCTCTGGCCGCGGCCAACAAGCGCAGCTAGGCGCCAGGCGGGACTGGGAGTCCC
>PKYZ01000687.1 GCA_003132865.1 Bryobacterales bacterium | reverse complement strand
GCCCGGCGGTCCCGATAAGGACGGCGTCTTCAGCGGCTGCGCGGTGATCGATAACGGCGTCCCCACCGCGATCTACACGGGGGTGAATCCGGAGACGCACTCGATCGCCACCAGCGCAGGGGGCCTGACGGTGTGGAAGAAGTTTTCCGGCAATCCCGCGATCGCCGCGCCGCCCGCCGGCATGGAGGTGACAGGCTTTCGCGACCCCGCCGTCTGGAAGGAGGGCGATATCTGGCTGATGGCTTTGGGATCGGGCTTTCGCGGAAAGGGCGGCGCGGTGCTGCTGTACGAATCCAAGGACCTGCGCCGTTGGAACTACCTGCATCCGCTGGTCACCGGCAGGATGCGGGCCGGCGCCAGCGCCAAAGATCCGGTGGATAGCGGCGAGATGTGGGAGTGCCCGGACTTCTTTCCGCTGGGCGGCAAGCATCTGCTGATCGTCTCCACTGAGCGGGTAGTGAAGTATCTGCTGGGCAGCTATGCGGATCGCCGCTTCCAGCCGGAATCCACGGGCGGTATCGACTTCGGTTCGTACTACGCGGCGCGTACTATGACAAATACGGGCGACCGGCGCATCCTGTGGGGATGGCTGACGGAGGGCCGCAACGCCGAGGCGCAGCGCGTGGCCGGGTGGAGCGGCGTCATGTCGCTGCCGCGGGAGCTGAAGTTGGTGGGCAGCCAGGTCCAGATGCGCCCGGCGGCGGAGGTCGAGGCATTGCGCGGCAAGCGGCTGGGGGCCGGCGCGGCGGGCGACTGTCTGGAGATTCGGGCGGAGATCGATCCGGGCGACGCGCCGCGGGCGGGACTCAAGCTGCGCGCCGCGCCGGATGGAAGCGAGCAGACGCTGGTCTACTACGATCGCGAGCAAAGACTGTTGTGCGTGGACCGCAGCCAGTCGAGCACCGACGCCAGCGCGGACCGCGGGCTGCAGTCGGGGCCTTTCCTTCTGGGCCGCGGCGAGCCGCTGCGCCTGCGCATCTTCCTGGATGGATCGGTGATGGAAATCTTCGTCAACGACCGGTTCTGTCTGACCGCGCGCGTTTATCCGGCGGGTGCGCGGAGCACGGGGGTGGCGTTGCATGCGAGCGGCGGCACGGCGAAGATGGTGTCGTTCGAGGCTTGGGAAATGCAGCCCATCTCGCCGGACCGGCTGACGTCGTAGGACTTATGCGAACCTGTCGAGTACGACCTTAAAGAGCCTCTCGCAATTGGGCGCGGCCTTCCGCACCAGGGCGGGCTTGATCGACTGCAGTAGAGCCGGCGTGCTTGGTCTTGTGATATTTGCCCTCTGTGGTGTCTTTGGTGGCGGCATTCAGGCCTTCGATCACATCCCGCTTGGAGATCTCCTCGACATTCGGATTGGCCTTCAACGCCGCCTTACGGAAACCGCTCTTGTAGTAGTCTTCCAGGGCATTTTTGTCGGCGTGGAACCAGGATTCCATTATTTCCACCATCCAGAAGATGGAATCCGCTTGAGGCCGCGGCCAGCCGTGTTTCGCGCAGAGCGCAGTCGACAATTCGCGATTCCAAGGGCCTTCGCTGTCTCGGAGCAAGATGTTCCAGGCCGCCGGATGCTTTCTCGTCGCGATGTCGAAATCCCGCTCGGGAGTCCCGCCTGTGGCGACGATCCAGAGCTTGCATTGCGCAGCGCCTGCTCGTTCCCTGATCTCCCCGAAGAAGGCGTCAAATCCGGCCTTGAGGCTCTTGTCGCCCTCGAAGTAGATGCGAATCTCGCGGGGCATCTACCAGCGGCCCCCGCCGATTTCGCCTTTCCGCCAAAGCTCGCCCAGAGTGTAGTGCTGGAGCCAATCATCCAGTTCGTCTTGCGCGAGCCGCTTGAATTGAGTGCCGTTGTCGAAGTCGCGTTCGCAGACCAGCACAGATTCGGGACGATCGGAAAGCGCGTCGGCCACGGTTGGCGGACCCCACGCGAACCTCATTCGGATCTGATTATACTATTAGCAATCATGAACTCCGGGTATCAGATTGTAGTGTGCGCGGGCATTGTGCCCGATCCTTTGCAGACGCTGGAGCCGGTGAGCGGCGCGGCCGGTCCGGCGCTGAAGAACGAGAACATGCTGCCCGCCATCCTGGACCCTTGGGCGGCGCATGCGCTGTACGAGGCGGCGCACCTGGCGTCGCAGGCGCCCGGCAGCAAGGTCTGGCTGGTGAGTCTGGGACCGAAGGCAAAGCTGCAGCAAGTAATGATGACGGTGGCGCAGAAGGCCGCGTTCGAGTTTGTGGCGGTGGATGGCGCAGCCGGCGGATTCACCGAAGCGCACGAGGCCGCGGCAGCGTTGGCGGAGGCTATCCGGTCGATCGAGGGTCTGGATATGGCGCGCCTGCTGCTCTACGGCGGATGGGAATCCGCCTCGCGCGGCGCGGGCGCCACCCTGCAGATGCTGGGCGAGCAACTGGGGATCGTGGACCAGTTCCAGGGCGTGGACGAGTTGCGCGTGCGCCCGGACGGCGCGCTCGAGATCCTGGAGCGGGTGGAAGGCGGGCGGCACCAGTTGTCGGTATGCGCGGGTCCGCCGGCGGCGCTGGGATGGGCGACCGGCAATCTAGGGGAGCCGCGCAACAACCCGCAGATCGGCATGGCCAACTTGCGCGGCGTTATGCCCGCACTGCAAAGAGCCAAACCGTTCCGGCCGGCGGCGGATGGGGCGCGATTCCTGCGCGCGGCGGCGCCCAGGCAGCAACGCGAAACGCGCGTGGTGAAGGACCTTGCACCCGCGGAAATCGCGCGCGAAATCGCGGCGTGGATCTCACTGGACTGATCTCACGGTACTGACCATGGAAACCATTCTTTTTCTCGCCCATACCGAAGCCGACGGATCGCTTTCGAAAGCCGCTCGGGAGACGCTGGCGGCGGCGACGGCGCTGAGCCTAACGTTGCCCGGCGCGACCCTTACCGTGGGCCTGCTGGCTGCGGACGACGCCGCGGACGATGCGCAGTCCGCGGCCGATTCGATCGGGGGCTGCGGAGCGGCGCGTTTCCTGGCGGTGACTGGCGACGACTTCGCCACGGCCCGTTACGCCACCGATGCAGCCGCCGCGGAAGCTTTGACGCAAGCGGCGGGGGCCACGCTGGTGGTCGCGCCGGGCACTTCGCGCTGGGCGCGCTGTCTGGCGGGTGTAGCGCAGCGCATGCATGGCCGCGCGGATACGCACGCGACCGCCGTCACCGTGGAAGCCGGTGCTCCCACGGTGACTCGCTGGTATTACCGCCAGAGGATCGAGGGCGCGTCGCAGCGCGCGCAGCGGCCGTGGTTCATCCTGCTGGAGCCGGGATCGGGGGAGCCTTGGCAAGGCGCCCCCGCGCACGCCGCGCTGGAGCGTGTGCCAGTCGCGGTGGACGAGCGCCTGCGCCGCACGGCATTCTCCGGTTGGCGTGCGCCGCGCACGGATCGGCAAACCATTCGTCCGGAGGCCGATC
>PKYZ01000891.1 GCA_003132865.1 Bryobacterales bacterium | reverse complement strand
AGGCGCGGACGGGACGGCGGCATCGGTCGTGATCCATTGGCCGTCGGGAATCGTGCAGACCTTGAAGGGTGTCCACGGCGACCGGGTGCTTAGCGTGAAGGAGACGCCGTAGCCATGCGTGCGGCGGCGCATGGTCGAAGACCCGTTCGATATTCGGCCGCCCTGTGGCGCACGCTTCAGCNNGGCGAACTGAAGTTCGCCGCGGCACGCTGAAGCGTGCGCCACTTCCCCTGGTCTACCTGGTTGCTTGTCTGTCGCTGCTGGCCGCCGGCGATGGGTTCGACCGTGTGTCGAAGGACGCCGCGGAGGCGCGCCGGCAGAACCGCATCCAGGACGCCATCGGGTTGTACCGCCAGGCAGTCAAAATGCGCCCATCGTGGCCGGAGGGCTGGTGGTTCCTGGGCGAACTGCTTTACGACCAGGACAAGTATCCGGAAGCCCGGGATGCCTTGCGGCGGCTGGTGTCCCTGGACCGTAAGACAGGTCCCGGGTTCGCGCTGCTGGGCCTCTGCGAGTATGAGACGAAGGAATATGAGCGGGCGCTGGACCACATCAATGAGGGACGCCGTTTAGGTCTGGGCGAAGACCCGCAAGTTAGGCGAGTGGTACTGTATCACGCGGTGCTGCTGCTCACGCGATTCCAACAATACGAATCCGCGCTGCAGGTGTTGGAGAAGCTCTTGAGGACTGGCGACGACCAAGGCAACATGTACACTCTGGTGGCCGGCCCCGCCATGTTCGAGGCCGCGGGGTTGGCCGGGCTGCGCCGGCCCATCTTGCCGGAAGATCTGCCGCCCGGCGACAAGGACCTTATCGATCGGGCCGGGCGGGCTGTCTGCGCGACAGTCGGGCGCCGGCCCGCGGACGCGCAAAAGTACTTCGCGGAGCTGTTGGCCAGCTATCCGAAGGCGCCCAACGTCCACTATCTCTACGGATCGTTCCTGCTGGCGAGCGATCCGGATGGGGGCCTGCGCGAGCTTCAGAAAGAGCTGGAACTGAACCCGAAACATACTGAGGCTTTGGTCACCATTGCCCTGGAATATGAGAAGCGCGGCGAACTCGAAAAAGGAATTCCGTATGCGCAGCGTGCGGTCGAGGCGGATCCTCAGTTCTTTGCGGCCCACGGTGTTCTCGGCAGGTTGCTGGCCAAAGTGGGCGAAGTGGAGAAGGGGATCAAGCAGCTCGAGATAGCCAGGCAGCAGGCTCCGGACAGCCAGCAAGTCCATTTCTCATTGGCTGCCGCGTACACCCTCGCGGGCAGAAAAGACGATGCGGCCCGGGAGCGCGCGGAGTTTTTGCGGCTGAAACAGTTGGCCGATGAGACGGTGGGAAAGTGACGATACTACGCAAGTTGTGGGGCAGGACTCCAGTCCTGCGGCCGACGTCCACGTCGGCCTTTTTGTGCCCGCGAAGAGCGGGGCCTGGAGGAACCGCGCAGACCTGGAGGTCTGCCCCACACCTCCTACTAGCAGTTGCCCTCGTAGCGCCCGCCCTGTGGGCGCAGCAGACCGCGGGCGATCTCGACGGAGCCATCCGGGCCTACCGGGAATATCTGGCCGCCCAGCCGGATTCGGTGGAGGCGCGTTCGAATCTGGGCGCCGCGCTGGCCCGCGCTGGCCGCTATGAAGAAGCCATCGCGGAGTATGATCGTGCCCTCTCGAGAAGCCCTGAGAATCCAGCCCTGCTGCTGAATCTGGGGCTGGCCTATTACAAGACCGGCCGCCCCGCCGAGGCCGCCACCCGCTTCGAACGGGCCGCCTCCCTCGCGCCCCAGTTCAAAGACCAGGTCATTCTGCTGCGCGCCAGTTGCTATAACAGCCTCGGAAAATACAAGCAAGCGATCGCGCTGCTGGCCCCGCTCGAGAAAGAGAAGTCCGCCGATCAGGCGTTCGACTACCTGTATGGAACCGCTCTTATCGGCGATGGGCAGAACGTCAGCGGCGCGGCCGTCATCGATCGTATCCTCAGCCGGGGCGACTCCGCCGAAGCCCTCCTGCTGCGGGGCACTCTCAAGATGCGGGCGAACGACCACGATGGCGCGGTCGCCGACGTCGAGAAGGCCATCGCCCTCAACGGCCGGCTGCCCGGCGCGCATGCCCGGTTGGGGGAAATTCTGTTTGCCGTGGGAGAGATTGAACGCGCCCGCACGGCCTTCGGCCAGGAACTCGCTTTGGATCCGGACGACTTCGTATCGAATCTGGACATGGGCGTGTTGGCGAAGCAGGATCAGGAATACGTGGAGGCGCGCCGCTACTTCGAGCGCGCCCTCAAGATGCGCCCCAACGATCCGGGCGTGCGCTATCAGATGGCCAATGTCGACCTGGCGACCGGCAATCCGGACCAGGCGCGCAAGGCGCTGGAAGCCTTGATCGGCGAATCGCCCGACTTCGCGGAGGCGCACGCCAGCCTGGCCGCCGTCTACTACCGGCTGGACCGGAAAGCCGACGGCGAACGCGAACACGCCATCGCGAAGAAGCTCATCGACCAGCGAGACGCCGCTCAGACGGGAGTCAGACCCCGATGAGGCGGTGGCTGGTTTTTGGTGGCTGGGGGCTGCTGTTTAGTGGCTGGTGGCTGATCGCCAATGGCGAGGGTCCTGAACCGCGGCGGCCCCACTTCACCGATATCGCTTCCAAGTCGAACTTCGCCTACCGCACGGACAACAACTTCACCGGACGGAAGTATTTTCCGCAAACCATGTGCGGCGGGGTGGCCGCCTTCGACTTCGACAACGACGGCCGCATGGATCTCTTCTTCACCAACGGCGCCAAGCTGCCCGAACTGGAGAAGACCGATCCGCGCTTCTACAACTGCTTGCTCCGCAACCGCGGCGACGGCACCTTCGAGGATGTCACCGCGCGCGCCGGCCTGCTCGGCAAAGACCTCGGATTCAGCTTCGGGGTGGCCGCTGGCGACTACGACAACGACGGCTTTGAGGATCTGTTCGTCTGCAACGCCGGACGCAACGTTCTCTACCACAACAACGGCGACGGCACTTTTACCGACGTCACCGAGCGCTCCGGCATCGGGAAGCCGAAGGATGTTTTAAGCGTCGCCGCCGCCTGGTTCGACTACGACAACGACGGCAAGCTCGATCTGATTGTTTCCAACTATACCGTCTGGACCCCGCAGACGGACAAAATCTGCGCAATCAACGGCCGCGAATACTACTGCCATCCCAAGGTCTACAGCGGCGTCGCGCACCGCCTTTATCACAACCTCGGCAATGGTCGCTTCGAAGATGTGACCGAGGCTTCCGGCTTCGGCAAAGAACTCGGCAAAGGCATGGGCATCGCCATCGCGGATTTCAACGGCGACGGGTATATGGACGTATTCGTGGCTAATGACACGGTGCGCAATTTCCTGTTCATCAATCAAAAGAACGGGACGTTCAAGGAGTCCGCCTTCGAGTGGGGCGTGGCCTACGACGAGAGCGGCAATGCGGGTTCCTCTATGGGGGCCGACGCCAAGGACTACGACAACGATGGCTGGCCCGACCTCTTCTATAACAACCTGAGAGGCCAGATCTGGGGTCTCTACCGCAACATGGGCGGCAAATCCTTGGATTATGTTTCCGGCGTTTCCCGCGTGTCGCGCTTGAGCGCGCACAATTCCGGCTGGAGCAACGGCTTTGTCGACTATAACAACGATGGTTGGAAGGATCTGTACTCCTCCAACGGAGAGGTCGAGAACATGGCCGAGATGACTCGCCAGCACGACACCATGTTCGAAAACGTGGATGGCAAGGA
>PKYZ01000445.1:865-2956 GCA_003132865.1 Bryobacterales bacterium | reverse complement strand
CGTTGTGACGTGGATGGCAAGCAAGAGGGACGGCAAGAAGTCCGGCTCCGGCGGCGGCGCTGCACCGGCCGAAGCCGCCGAGGAAGTGACCGATCTGGCCGAACTGCTCGCCGAAGCCGAAGCCCGGCTGTCGGTGGCGCAGCAGGAAAAGGATTCCAAGCTCGGCAAGCTGCCCGCCATCCTGTTGATCGGCGAAACCGGCAGCGCCAAGACCACCACCATGGTGCAGTCCGGATCCGAACCGGAATCGCTGGCCGGCCAGGTGTACGAAGAGAACAACATCCTGCCCACGCCCGCCGCCAATTTCTGGTTCGCGCACCACACTGTCTTCGTGGAGATGGCCGGCAAGCTTTTAGGCGATTCCGACTCGTGGAAGCAGCTCATCGGGCGCCTGCAGCCCGCCAAGGCGGCTTCTCTTCTGGGCACCGCCGAGCAGGTGCCGCGCGCCGTTTTGGTGTGCGTCGATGCCGAGACTCTGAATTCGCCGAGTCCCGATCCGCTGGCCGCAACCGCCCGCAAACTGCGCGCCCAGTTGGCCGAAATCTCGCAGTTGCTGGGCATCAATCTGCCGGTGTACGTGCTCTTCACCCGCAGCGACCGTCTGCTCTTTTTCACCGAATATTTCAGCAAACTGAATAACGAGGAGTCCACGCGCATTCTGGGCGCGACGCTGCCCATCGTCCCGGTGCGCCAAGGCATCTTCGCCGAGCAGGAGACCGCCCGCCTCAGCGGCGTGTTCGAAAAACTGTTCCGCTCTCTGTGCCATGCGCGCCCCACTTATCTGGTGCGCGAAAGCGATCCGCTGCAACTGGCCGGAATCTACGAATTCCCGCGCGAGTTCCGCAAGATCCGCCAGGCGATGGTGCGGTTTCTGGTGGAGTTGTGCCGCCCCAGCCAGTTGACCGTGGGGCCGTTCCTGCGCGGCTTTTATTTTTCCGGAGTCCGCCCCATCATGGTGAACGAAGTGGCGCCCACCGCGCCGGTTGCGTCCGAAGCGCCCGGGGGCCGCGTGGGAGCCACTGGGATGTTCCGCACCAAGGGCGGAGCGGCGGGCCAGCCAGCCGGCCAGCGCATCATCGGCACGCGAAAAGTGCCGCAGTGGCTCTTCCTGGGCCATTTCTTCAACGATCTGCTGCTGTCCGACCAGGCGGCTAAGGGAGCCAGCGCCAGCAGTATCCGCGCCAGTATGCCGCGGCGCATCCTGCTGCTCACGGCAGCCGCGCTGTGCCTGATCTACAGCGCCGCCCTGGTGATTTCCTTCGGCCGCAACAAGGCCCTGGCCAACAACGTGAAACAGGCGTCGCAGGGCATCGCCGCCGCGGATTCGTCGGGAGGCACGGTGGCCTCGCTCGACTCCCTCAAGCGCCTGGAAACTCTGCGCCAATCGCTCGAGACCCTCACCAAATACAGTCGCCAAGGCGCTCCCTGGAGTTACCGGTGGGGCCTCTACATCGGCAACGAGCTCTACCCCGAGGTCCACAAACTCTACTTCGCCGATTTCCGGCGCCTGCTCCTGCTGCCCACGCAGAACATCATCGTGGATTCCCAGCGCGGCCTTCCGCCCACTCCCACCGGTCCCGAATACGGGCCCACCTACGACAGCCTCAAGGCCTACCTGGAAACCACTTCGAACCACGATAAGAGCACCCACGATTTTCTGCCGCCGGTGCTGCTGAATCGCTGGAGCGCCAACCGCAACGTGGACCCCGACCGCATCCAACTGGCGCAGAAACAATTCGAATTCTACAGCGACGAATTGAAAATCGCCAATCCGTTTTCCAACGACAACGATGCCGCCTCCATCGGTAGGGCGCGGCTCTATCTTTCGCAATTCGCGGGCTTCGNNGAAGTCATCGACGCCCAGGATGTCGCGGCTGCATTCACCAAGCCGGGCTGGGACTTCATGAAGGCCTCGCTGCGGAATCCCGAGAAATATTTCGCCGGCGAACCGTGGGTGCTGGGCGAGCAGGCTACCAACAACATCGACCGCTCCAAGCTCGGGCAGCAGTTGGCCGACCGTTACTACTCCGATTTCCTGAAGGCGTGGCGCGCCTACATGAAAGCCGCCAGCGTGGTGCGGTACGCCAGCTT
>PKYZ01000445.1:0-835 GCA_003132865.1 Bryobacterales bacterium | reverse complement strand
CGCCTTCCAGCCGGTGCAAACCGTAGTGCCGCCCACGCTCGTCGACCGCTACATCGCGCCGGCCAACCAGACGTACATGAGCGCCCTGGTGACGCTGCAGGCATCCGTGGACTCGGTGGCGCAGCAGCCGGCAAACCCCGATTCTCCCGCGGCCGCCCTGACCTTAACCAACGCCACCAACGCCCACATAGCCGCAAAACAGGTGGCGCAGGCATTCCGCATCGACCCCGACTCGCACATCGAAGCTGTCGTCCAGAAGCTGATGGAAGATCCCATCACCAACGTGGAGGCGCTGCTGCGCAACCTCGGCCCCGCGGAGTTGAACGGCAAGGGCAAGACGCTGTGCGGCATCTATCGTCCGGTGTTGAATAAGTTCCCGTTCAATCCGGCCGCGACCCCGCAAGCCACCGTGGAGGAGGTGAACGGCCTCTTCAAGAAACCGGATGGCGCGCTCTGGAAGTTCTATGACGAGAACCTGGCAAAGCTGCTGCCCAAGCAGGGATCGCAATACGTGGCGGTCACGGTAGGCGGCGTCACTTTGAACCCCGGTTTCGTGGCGTACTTCAACCAGGCCGCGGCCTTTGCCGACGCGATTTATGCCGGCACACCCGATCCGCACTTTACCTATTCGCTCAAGCCGGTGCTCAGCGAAGGCATTCAAGCCATGGGCCTCCACTTGGACGGCCAGGATTTCTCTTATTCCGGCGGCGATGCCGCGGCCAAGCAGTTCGTCTGGCAGGGGTCCGGCACGCACGGAGCCAAGGCGACGATAAAATTCGGCAGCACCGATCTGGCGTGGGCCTCCTACGATGGCCTGTGGGCCGTTTTCCAGTTC
>PKYZ01000582.1:28717-28856 GCA_003132865.1 Bryobacterales bacterium | reverse complement strand
ACAGCCTGGCTTTCGGCGAAGGTCTCCCGTTCATCGGCGATTTGCGTTACGCGCTGCTGCACGGCGTGGGAAGCGCGCCCAACCCCGATTACGCCGCCACGATTCCGCACCAGACTTTCATGATCTACCAGTTGATGTT
>PKYZ01000582.1:0-28704 GCA_003132865.1 Bryobacterales bacterium | reverse complement strand
CACATGGTGTGGGGCAAGGGCGGCTGGCTCAACGCGGCTTTGGGCGGCAAGATCCCGTGTTTCGATTTCGCCGGTGGCACGGTGGTGCACATCACGTCCGGAGTATCGGCGCTCGTCACCGCGCTGTACCTGGGCAAGCGGCTGGGTTATCCGCACGAGGACATGAAGCCGCACAACCTGGTCATCAGCTTCATCGGCGCCTGTCTGCTGTGGGTGGGCTGGTTCGGCTTTAATGCCGGCAGCGCTCTGGCTGCCTCCAGTCTGGCTACTAGCGCGTTTGTGGCTACACACTTTGGGGCTGCCGCCGGTGCTCTCGGATGGGTGTTCGCGGAGTGGCGAAGATCGGGCAAACCCAGCGTGCTGGGCGGCATCTCCGGATGCGTTGCGGGCTTGGTCGCCATCACGCCGGCTTCCGGATTCGTGAAACCATTCCCTGCCCTGCTGATCGGCTTTCTGGCGGGAATCGTATGTTACTTCATGGTGGCCAAAGTCAAACAGAAACTGGGATACGACGACTCGCTGGACGCTTTCGGGGTGCACGGCTGCGGCGGCACTCTGGGCGCGGTCCTGACGGGAGTGTTCGCAACCAGCGAGGTGAACCAGGGCTTCAAAGGCCCCTTGGGCCTGGTGGACGGCCACCCCGGCCAAATCTGGAACCAGGCGATCGGATGCGCGATCGCCTGGGCGCTGGCCATCGTGGGGACATTGATCGTACTGAAGATCTGCGACGCGCTCATTGGCTTGCGAGTCACTGAGTCGCAGGAGGCCGCAGGGTTGGATGTGAGTTTGCACGGCGAGGAAGGCTACATTCTGGAAGCGTGAATATGAAAAAAATCGAGGCCATAATCCAGCCATTCAAGCTGGATGAAGTGAAGGAAGCGCTGGCGGGCATCGGCGTGGATGGCATGACCATCACCGAAGTGCGTGGACATGGCCGGCAGAAAGGCCACAAAGAGGTCTATCGTGGGCGTGAATATACCGTGGATCTCCTGCCCAAGCTGAAAATCGAGGTTGTCGTCGGCGATGCGCGTTGCGATGAATTGGTCAAGACCTTGACCGCCGCCGCGCGCACCGGCAAGATCGGCGACGGCAAGATATTCGTGTACGACGTGGCGGAGGCCATTCGGATTCGAAACGACGATCGTGGAGACGCCGCCCTGTAAGGACAATGCAACTTAGTTTTCCAAAATTTGTGGGGCAGACTTCCAGGTCTGCGCGGGTCCTCCAGGACCAGCTAGTGCTTGGTTGCGGGAAAACTAAGTGACGCCGCCCTGTAACGATCCCATCCTGGCCCTTGCGGAACGCACTGCGCTGGTGGACGGCATGGTGGAGCGCGCCGCCCGCGATAAGCTGTGGCCGGCTTTTCCGGCCGGCTTGACCTTGCTCGCCGTGGGCGGCTATGGCCGGCGGCACCTGTTTCCCTATTCCGACGTGGATCTGCTCCTGCTGGTGGAAAGCGGCCGGTTGGCGCAGGATGCCCCTGAGCCGATCTCGGCTTTCATCCGCACGCTCTGGGATTCCGGGCTGCGGCTCAGCCATTCCGTTCGCACGCCGGAAGAATGCGCCGAGATACACGATCAGAACATCGAGCTGAACGTCAGCCTGCTGGATCAGCGGTTCCTGGCCGGCGACCGGGCGCTGTATGCCAGGTTTGCCGAGCGGCTGCCGCGCTTCCTGCACGCCCAGCGCGACGCCTTGACGCGCAACCTGACGCGCCTCAGCCGCGAACGCCACCAGAAGTATCAGAACACTTACTATCACCTGGAACCGAACATCAAGGATACGCCGGGCGGCTTGCGCGATTATCAACTGGTGCGCTGGCTGGCCCAGATTCGCAATGTGGAAGCTCCGCAGATCGAGCCCGCGTTTCTCTTCCTGGCGCGCCTGCGATGCTTTCTGCACTCCCGCTCCGGGCGGGACAATAACACGCTCACCTTCGATGCCCAGGAGCGGGCCGCCGAATACTTCGCGGCTCCCGGCGCGGCCCAGTGGATGCGGGATTATTTCCGCCACGCGCGCGACCTCTATCGCGCGGCGGTGCGCGAACTGGAATTGAGCGAGGCGCAGTCGAGCTCCCTGTTTGCGCAATTCAAGGACTGGCGCACACGCCTTTCGAACGCGGATTTCAGCGTGGCGCGCGAACGCGTCCACTTGCGCGTGCCGCATGCATTGGCGGCCGATCCGGAACTGGCGCTCCGCCTGTTTCAATTCGTCGCGCGGCATGGCATCCGGCCCTCTACCGAGACCGACCAGCGCGTCGCCGCCGTCGCGCCGCAACTGGAAGAATGGTTTTCCGCGCCCCGGCCCATCTGGCCCGCGCTCAAGGAAATCCTTTCGCTGCCATACGCCGCCGACGCCGTGCGGAGCATGCACGACACCGGCGTACTGCGCGCCATCTTCCCCGAAATGGCGCAGATCGAATGTCTGGTCATACGCGACTTCTATCATCGCTACACGGTGGACGAGCATACGCTGGTCACGCTGCAGGTTCTGGCAGGCTTGCGCGCAACCCGCGATCCGGCCGTCAAGCGCTACACCGATCTGCTGTCGGAGATGGAAGAGCCCGCCGTGCTGCTGTGCGCGCTGCTGTTTCACGACGTGGGCAAGGGGAGCGCGAACGGGGCGCACGCCGAGGCGTCCCTGCGCGCGGCCGAGCCGGCCCTGGAGCGCATCGGGATGCCGCGGCCCGAACGCGAGCTGGTCGCCTTTCTTATCCTGCGGCATCTGGAAATGTCCGCCGTGATGAACTCGCGCGACCTGCAAGACCCGGCCACCGCGCGTCACATGGCCGAGCGCGTGGAAACCGTGGAGCGCCTCAAGGCGCTCACCCTGATGACCTACGCGGATATCAGCGCCGTCAATCCGACCGCCATGACGCCCTGGCGCGCCGAGGTGCTCTGGCAGTTGTATCTGCTGACCTACAACGAGCTGACGCGCGAACTGGAAACCGACCGCATCCCCAGCGCCCCGTCGGAGGCGCCCGAAAAGCGCGCTTTCCTGGCGGGCCTGCCGATGCGCTACGCGCGCACCCACACGTCCGAGGAGATCGATGCGCACCTGCGCCTGGACGGCATCTTCCGCCAGCGCGGTGTGGCCGTCTCGCTGGAAAAGGTGGAAGCGGCCCGGCGGCTGACCCTAGTGACCGGCGACCGGCCCTTCCTGTTCGCGTCGGTGGCCGGCACGCTCTCCAGCTTTGGCATGAATATTCTGAAGGCGGAGGCATTTTCGAACAGCCAGGGAACCGTGCTGGATACCTTCACCTTTGCCGATCCGACGCGCACGCTGGAGCTGAACCCCACTGAAATGGACCGTCTGCGCGTCACCGTGGAGCGCGTCGTGCTCGGCCGTCTGGATGTGCGCCAGCTCCTGCAGAACCGCCCCAAGCCCGCGCCGCCCAGCCGCAATTCGCAGGTGCCGCCCACGGTTTCATTCAACCCGGAGGCGTCCGATAGCGCGACGTTGATCGAGATCGTGGCGCAGGACCGGCCAGGCTTGCTCTACGATCTGGCCGCCGCCATCTCCGCGGAGGGCTGCAACATCGAGGTGGTGTTGATCGACACCGAGGCGCACAAGGCGATTGACGTGTTCTACGTCACCGCCGGAGGGCGGAAGCCGGAGGGCGAGCAGTTGGAGAAGCTGGGCGACGCCCTGCGCCGTGCCTGCGGCGGGTAGGATCTCCTATACTAACGTTAGATGCAGACGGTAACGGATTCGAAGCCTGGCGCGGTTGTCTTCGACAGAAGGCAAGTCTATAGACCGTTCCTCGAACGGCTGAACCCAATCGCATCATCTCAGAGTCTTTTGGCTGAGGGCCTGATCGTTGCCCCGGATCACGATCCTCGGGATGCCGGGCAGCCCCCTATTCATGTTGCATTCGCGAGCGTCGCGGAGTTGAGCCGTGGCTCTCAAATGGCGCTCGTTGGCGGCATCGGATCGGGAAAGACCACCGAACTCCTGCTGACACAGAAGGTGCTCAGCCGCCACTCCGATGCTATAAACGTCTACGTGGATCTCGCGGACTACACAGACCTCAGCGAGATCAGCACCGGTGCAATTCTCGCCGCCGCCGGGATGCAACTTTATTCACTCCTTCGCTCACGGCTGAAGAATGCAGGTAAGGAATTGCCCGAAGCTGTCAAGGCAGCCCATGCGAAGTTGCGCGAGCTAGCGCTCGGCAAGACTAACTGGGTCAAGCAGCCGCCTGAGCCTTACGACTATGAACCGGACGGCGACGAACTGTACGAGGTTGTCCAGGTGAAAGTCCCGGGAGTAATGAAGCTCAGGTTCCCGGCCCTGCGGCGTCAGGTATTTGAGATCCTGGAGCAACTTTTCACCATCGCCTCGACGCCACTGGAAACGGACGTCTCCGTGCTCCGCTCCGACGACAGGCAAATCACCCTCCTGATCGACGGTCTCGACCGCCTAATCAGACCACACCTTTTTCGCGAATTCGCAGAGCAGGATCTCCAGGCTCTGAAAGGTACGAAGATATCTGTAATCATCGTGGCGCCCTTGCTGCTTTGGTACGACAAGAGCCGATTCCTGCAAGACTACTTCGACCCGGTCAAGCATATCCCGGCCGCGGCCGCCGACCCGCAGCACTCGGATTTCCTGCGGAAAATCCTCCAGCGCCGCGGTGCACCCGACCTTATGGATCGCGCGGAGATAACATCCATTGCGAAGTATTCAGGCGGAGTGTTGCGCGACCTCCTGACGTTGGCCCGTTCGTCAGCCGAATACGCCTATCGCGACGGTGAGGACCGCATTAGTCGTCGCCATGTCAACGCCGCGATCAAACAAATCGGGAACCGCTATCTTGCCGGCTTAGGCAATACCCAAAAGAGGCTTCTTAGGAGCTTGATCGAAGACGGTGAGTTTCCGATCGAGAATTCTACCGCGCGGGAATTGCTCGTTAGCCGCCAGGTCCTTGAGTATTTCAAAGGTGGAGTTGATTACTTCGCAGTTCACCCTGCGCTTGCGAAGGTGTTGCCCAAACCTGCATGATCGGCTTCTCAGCTACAACCGCGTTCCGTCTTGTCAGGAGACTCGCCGCCATCGGGCCAGACAGCCCGTCACTGTATCTACTCATCGCCGATACCCCCGCTATGCAGGCAATCCAAGCCGACATCGCGGCCGAAGTGCAGGTCCAGCTCGGAGTCGGCCTTCGGGCTTTGGCACCGGCCGACGTGAGATTCGATAGGTCAGAAGATTTATTCGCGCAGGACCCCGATAGGCCGGTCGCCCTGATTACCTTGGATCGTTGGCTGCCAAATGTCGTCACTGCGCTCGACCGCAACATCGTGTTGCTGACGAGGAGTGGTGCGGTGTTGCTGCTTGCCAGCCCAGAGGTCGCGGAGCGCCTCCTGCCGGCGGCGCCGAACCTTCGCAATCGCCTGACGGGTGTCTTTGCAATCCGGCTGGAAGAGGCCTTCGAGGGGCCCGCGGCTTGAGTATCGAGGACGAACTCCTGCAGCTTGCGCGAGAGCGCGAAAATGAAACGCAGGCCGCGCTACAAGAGATGTTCCTTCAGCCAGACCACCTTCGCCGACAGCTTCGAGATTATCTGGTCCGCCAGGCTGATGACTATGATCGGATGAAGCGCCCGGACGACCGAGTCCCACACCTCACGACGGTCGAGGGGGGCCTCAACGAATTGGCGTGCCCAGGGGCGGAGTTCGCCGACGGTGGCCGGCTGCTCTTCGACATTCAGCTCGAAGAAAGCCAGCGCGGTTGGCTCGTGAAGCGATTCCGATTCCATCTACACCTGCCGCCGTCGCGCAACATCAAGATGGTACGGATTCACCTCAATCCCGAAACCTGGCATGACCCCCTTAGGATTCCACGCTGCCACCTGCATGTTGGCGACAGCGGTGCACACATTCCGTTCCCGATCATGAATCCGCGGCTCATCTTATCCCTGGTCTGCGAGCACATCGAGCCTGATTTTGGCGTCTCTGCGGGTCAGAGCGGAGTGGGCAGAAAGACGCGGCACAAGCCATAGACCGCAAACGCGGCCAAGCCGCCCCTCCACAACAACGCGCGCATCCGGCCATTCCAGAACAGCGCGAACAGCATCGCGAAGGCCAGCGGACTGAGGGCGTTGAAATGCACCGCTTCCCCCCAATGCCCTTTCGCCAGCGCGAACAGCGCGCGCGTGAGACCGCAGAGCGGGCACGGCCGTCCCGTGAGCCAGTGGAATCCGCAGAGCCGCACGCCAGGGTCGGCGGACACGCTGAAGCACCAAAGCGCGGTGAACAATGCCATCGCCGCTGCAGCGCGGCGCACTACCGAGGCCGTCACAACGCGTCCACCGTCCGTTGTTCAAATCCTACGATTTCCTTGTACGCCACTGTGATGGCCGCAAACGTCACGGGTATGGAGACGAGCAAGCCCACGATGCAGCACAACGCACCGAGAATATTCACCAGCGCCATCAGTATCAGAAAAAGCGTGAAGCCCACGTAGTCGCGCTTCACCACGGCGTGGCTGGCCTGCATGGCCGGCCAAAAATCCATGCGCTTGTCCACGATGAACAGATACGTGAACTTGTACATGGCGGCCACTACCAGGCCCGGGATAATGCATAGTATCGTCCCGCAGAGGACGAAGAGCCCGATCAGCAGGGAAGCGACCAGGGTGGGCACAAAGTAGTTGAAGCCTTTGAAAAGGTCGGCGAATTCGGCGGGGCGGCCCATCAGCTTCTTCATTGTGAAAATGTGCAACCCGGCGATCATCGCCCCTTGCAGAATTCCGGCACCCGCCCCGCTCAGCACCGCGAAGACCAGGGCCAGCAGGACATAGTTGCCCAGATCCGCCGTCACCAGCGCCCAGCCTTCGCTGATCCAGTGCCCCGCCCGGACCACGACGACTGCCGGCGGCGTCCAAGCGGCTGCTGGGGCGCCGGCCAGACTGGGCCCGCCCACCGCGAGCGATGCGCCGCAAGTGGTGCAGTACTGAGTATCCGAGCTGACTTGGGTACCGCATTTGTGGCAGAACATGCGACGGATCATAACACGCGGACGACGTCACGCGCGGACGTTTTCCAGCGTATTCTGCACCAGACTCGCAACCCGCTCGACCGTGATGGTGTCGAGTGCCTCCGCCGCGGCGATGGCCACGTGCGGTCCCCGCGGCGCCCAGACGGCTGGGTCCGATGGTCCGAACAGCGCCACGACCGGCGTGCCCACGGCCGCGGCCAAGTGTGTGGGGCCGGAATCGTTGCCGATGTAAATCCGTGCGGCGGCCAGCCAACAGGCCAACTCGTAGAGATCCTCGAAACGCCGGGCGCCGGGCAGTTCGTCCTCCGGGCCGGCGCACCATTCCACCGGCATGCGGCGCGCCAGCCACCGTGCCAATTCCTGGAAGCGTTCCAACGGCCAACTCTTCTTCGGACTCCCGGCAAACGGATGGATCGCCGCGGAGCCGCCACGGATGGCATCGCACGCGATGCGCGGAATGCCGTCGCTCGCGCAGAACGCAATGGAGCGCGCCTGCTCCAAGTAGAAGTCCACCGCATGCGAGCCGCGCCCAATGGGCGGCAGCGCCGCGAAGAACTGGAACGGCAGCCGCAGCGCGGCGACAGCCTCCCGGAACTCGGGCCGATTGGCGCCATACCAGGAGACGATCGAATCGAACCCGCGCAGGCTTTCGAGCAGGCGTTCGCTTGGGCCGGTGAGTTCGAGCAGATCGAGACCGGTGGACGCGATGGACCGGGCATGCTGCGCGAATCGGGCCGCCAGCGGCACGTTCCCCTGCGCCGCCCAAACTTCCAGATACCCGGCGTGCAGGCACTCCATGGCCGGAATGGAGACGATGAAATCGCCGATGGCGCCAGGGCGGATGATGAGCCGCTTCAAGAACTCAGCATAGCTTTGATCGTCAGGCCATGAGCGGAGTACGCCGAGCCCACGCTTTCCTCCAGCGTCACGCTGTGCTCCACCCAGTTGGACAGCGGAAGATTGCGGAACAGGATTCGTTCGCGCAGAACCAGCGTCTGCCTGCTCATGAAAAACAGCCTGCTTTTCCGCACATATTGGCGTTGTTCCACCCGGAAATCGTTGAGGAATTCGTCGAACGCCACGCGCTTTGCCTCGGCTTTGGCGTCGCTGATGGCGCTTTCCAGCGTTCGCCGCTGCACGATCAGCGCGCTCTGCAGTTCCGCCAGCGCCCCTCTTTCGCGCGCGATAGCCTCATCCATGCGGCAGCGCATCATGAAGCAAATCAGCAGCGCCGAGCCAGCCGCCGTGAATCCCGGCACGAAAATCCAAAGTAGAATTGCCATGAAATCCCGGCTTTATCTGGATTGATTCTAATCTCCTTTCGGCGGACAAGCAATGCTCTGAATCGTACCTTAATCCAGAGCGAATTACCGGGTTAACTCACGGCCGGTTTCCGCGCTATACTGCGAGCCTATGCGCTCCCGCCCGTTGTTGTACGTCTCGGCCGCAGCCGGCGCCATCTATTTGCTCACCCAGAGATGGCAGCCGTTCGCCGCGAGCGCCCTGGTGAAAGGATGCGCGGTCGGCGCACTGGCCCTGCTGGCGCTGCGGTCGCGCGGCGAACGGCGCGATGCCGGCGTGCTGGCGCTGGGTCTGGCGTTCTCCACGGCGGGCGACGTCCTGCTGGACCTCGATCCGCGGTTGTTTGCCTTCGGTCTGGGCGCGTTCCTGCTGGCGCATTTGACGTATATCCGCCTGTTCGCGCGCAACCGGACCGCGGGAATCCGGCTGGACCCGCCGCGCCTTGCAGCGGTGCTCCTGATTCTGGTCTACAGCGCCACGCTATCGGTGTGGATCGTCCCTTCCGTCGGCGAATTGGCAGTGCCGGTGGTCCTCTATATCTGCGCCCTCACGACCATGGTATGCACGGCGATTCTGGCGCGCTTCCAGCAACGCTGGGTGGCGGTGGGAGCCATTCTTTTCTTGATCTCGGATTCGCTGCTCGCCATTCACAAATTCAAGACGCCCGTGCCGCTGCGCGACTATCTGGTGTGGAGCACTTACTATCTCGGCCAGTGCGGCATCGCGCTCGGATATCTGGCGAGCGGATAAGCGGTCAGCAGTCAGCCCTCAGCTTTCAGCTTTCAGCCACGACCGACGCGCGCTGAAGCTGAAAGCTGATCGCTGATCGCCGATCGCTTCTCCAGCAACCCCAGCGCGCCATCGGCCGCCAACGCAATACACGCGGCGGGCACGGCGCCGGCCAGGATCTGCACAGTATCCACCGAGGCGATGCCGCGGAAGATGAAGACGCCCAAGCCTCCGCCGCCGATGGCCGCCGCGATGGTGGCGGTGCCGATGGTCGTCACGGTAGCCACGCGGATGCCCGCCAGAATGGTGCGCGCGGCCAGAGGCATCTCCACGCGCCACAAGAGTTGGCGCCCGGTCATCCCCATGGCGACCGCGGATTCGCGCACCGCGGGGTCCACGCCCAGGATGCCCACCAGCGTATTCCGCAGAATCGGAAGCAGCGCGTAAAGCACCAGCGCTACGATGGCCGTGCGCTTACCGATGCCGCCGATCAGCGGCACGGGGATCAGAAAGCCGAACAGCGCCAGGCTGGGGATCGTCTGCATCACGTTGGCGAATCCCAGCACCCATGGACGCCACGCCGCGCGCCGCGTGATCAGAATGCCGGCGGGGACGGCTACGGCGATGGCGACGGCCATGGAGATGAGCACCAGCGTCAGATGCTCGAGCGTGAGTTGGGCGATCTCGCTCGCCATGCCTGAATTCATTGCGGGTCCACCTTCCAATCCAGACACGCCAGAAAGGCCCGCGCCTCATCGCCGCCAGCGTCCAGGAACTGCCGCGGCGTGGCCAACAATTCGAGCGCACCATCGCGCAGCAGGGCGATGCGCGTGGCCAACATCAGCGCCTCCCGCACATCGTGCGTCACGAAGATGGCGGTCTTGCCAACCTTGCCAATGTCGCGCCGCAGGGCCAGGAATTGCTTCTGCAAATCGAGGCGCGTGACGGGATCGACGGCCCCGAACGGCTCGTCGAACAACAGCACGGATGGATCGGCCGCCAGCGCCCGCGCTACGCCGACGCGTTGCCGCTGGCCTCCGGAGAGTTGCGCCGGATAGCGCGCGGCGAACTGCTCCGGATCGAGACCCACCTGGCGGAGCAGCGCATCCACACGGCCGCGGATGCGCGGCGCATCCCAGTTTTCGAGGCGCGGCACCACACCGACATTCTGCGCGACCGTGTAATGCGGAAACAGCCCGATCTCCTGAATGACGTAGCCGATGCGGCGCTTCAGCCGCACAGGCTCCCAGCGGCGAGTCGGCGTGCCATCCACCAGCACTTCGCCGGCGCTGGGGAAGAGCAAGCCATTCACCATTTTGAGTGCGGTGGTTTTGCCGGAACCGCTGCGACCGAGCAGCACCAACGTCTCGCCAGCCTCCACCGAAAGGGTCAAACTCTTCAGGATTTCGCGCGCGCCGATGCGGTATGACGCGGCGCGAAACTCGACGACGGCGCTCACGCGGTCAACAGGCTCTCGGCGAAGGGCCAGGTGTCGTCAAGCCATTGCGCCCGGCACTCGAAGCCCGCCGCGGCCGCCATCTCGCGGATCTCCCCGGCGTGGAACTTGTGGCACGACTCCGTCCAGATAGTTTCGTCCTTGCGCAGCTCGCACTCGAAGCCGGCGGCGCGGATGGAGACGCGCTGCGCCTTGAGCGACCGCAGATGCATTTCGATGCGCCGGTGGCGCTGATTCCAACGCGCCTCGTGCGCGAAACTCCGGAGCGCGAAATCTCCGTTCAATTCGCGGTTGATGCGCGCCAGCAGGTTCCGGTTGAAGGCGGCGGTGACGCCCGCGGGATCGTCATAGGCCAGGAGCATGCGGGCCAGCGGCTTGATCAGGTCCGCGCCGAGCAGCAAGGCGTCGCCGGGCATGAGGCAGGCGCGGACTTCGGTCAGGAAATCCTGCGCGGCGGTGCGCGCGAAATTTCCGATCGTGCTGCCCAGGAACAGCACCAGCAGTGGCTGGCCGGGGCGTCTGCCGCAAACCGCCAGGCGCAGGCCATTCAAATACGATTCTGCGATGGGATGGACATCGGCGACCGCGGCCATCTCTTGCGCGCAACGGGCCAGCGCGGAGGCCGAGAGATCGATGGGATAGTAAGTCACCGGTGCGCGGCGCGCCAGCCATTCCAGAATCCGGCGCGTCTTCGAGCCGCTGCCGCTGCCCAGTTCCGCGACGGCCACCGGTGCCTGCAGGTAGCCCGTTAACTCGGGCGCGAGGCGGCGGATCAGCCGCGTATCGGCGCGCGTCAGGCCGTACTCCGGCAGCACCGTGATGGCCTCAAACAGGGCCGTGCCGATATCATCGTAGAAATACTGGCAGGGTAGTTGTTTCTGGCCCGCCTGGCTCAGGCCCTCGCGTACGTCGTTGGCAAACATGCTCAATTCTCAACCAGTCGGAAAGTCGCGTAGATGTATGGATACGCCGGGCGGAACCAGTTGCGGAAGCTGGGGCGCAGCAGGCATCTGGCGGTGCGCGGCGAACCGCCTTTCAGCACGTAGTGCTGGCCGTCGAAGAAATTGGCCGAATAGCCGGGATAAAAGGAGAAAGGCCGAAAGCCAGCGAACGGCTCGAAGCGCGTAGCGGTCCATTCCCAACCGTTCCCCACCAGTTGTGAAACGCCGAAACGATTTGGCGGCGAAGCCGTAACCGGCTCGGGATCCCAGCTTCGAAAGTCCACATTCTCGCGGNNCGGGCGAAGCCCGGGCCATTATCGTATGCGGCGCGATGGAATTGCGCCTCGGTGGGCAGTGACTTGCCCTTCCATCGGGCGTAGGCCTGGGCCTGCTCGTGCGAGACGTAGACGGGCCAATCGAGGGGCAGCGGAATGTCCTCGAACATGCCGTGATAGCACCATCCACTTTCGCGGCAGATCCAGAAATGCGGCGCGGCGGCGCCGGCCTGGACGAACTCCAGATAGTCGCCGTTGGTGATTTTGTGCTCCGCGATGGCGAAAGCCGGAACGTCGGCCTGGTGCTGGTCGAACTCGTTATCCCACCCGAAACCATCGCCCTGTTTGCGGCCCAGCGTGGCCAGCCCGCCGGGCATCTCCACCATACGCGTTTGCGGCGCGGGGCCGGAGGGCGCATTGGAAAGCATGGAAAACGCGGGCGCCGCTTTTTGTTCGAACGGTAGATGATGCAGTATGTAGGCGAAGGTTTCGGCGTGCATCAGGCGATGCTCGATGGCCACGTGCATCAGTTCCTCGGGGGCGTTCCCGGGAGCAAGCGCGAGGGCGGCATCTAGCGTGCCGCGCACGCGCGCATTGTAATCGCGCACTTCACGTTCGGCGGGCCAGTCCGCGGGCCGATCCGTTGGCAGATCGCCCGACTCGGGATCTATGCCGAACGAGAACAGTTGGTCGAAGCCGGCATGAAATGCGGGCATATCGAGAGCGCGGCCGAGCAGGTTCCAATCGAACGCCTCCAGATGGCCGAGATAGAAGACGAGGCGATGCCGCTCCGGGATGGGACGCTCGTACAGCGCGGCAGGATCGACCAGATCGAAAAGGCTGTCGGTCTGCTGACGCGCTCGATAGAGAGCCTGGCGCAGTTCCGCGTTAGGTGTCATACAGGCCATTATTTTAGCAAAAGAGTCTGGTGGGGCAGGACTCCAGTNNGGCGTGGACGCCTGCCCCACGGTGTGCTCAGACTTCCTGCTCCAGACACTCGAGCCAGGCGTCGAGTTCGGGGTTCCCCTCGGCGCGCGCGTGCAGGAGCGTGGCGCCATTTTCGTAGCCCTTATCGAAGGCCCGCAGATTCAGGTCCCGGAAGCTGTCGGGCACCGACGCAGCCACCGCCTGGCGCAGTGCATCGGGGTCGAGCAGCGCGGTGACGGCGCCGAAGAACCCGACCACCACGATGTTCAACACCATCTTGCGTCCCAACTCTTCGGCCAGCCGCGTGGCCGGCACGCTGTACACGCGGATGCCGCTGGGCACGCCGTTGACGCGCACCAAGTCGCGCTCCACAATCAGCGTGCCGCCCGGTTTCAGTTCGGGCAGAAACCGCGTGTAAGCCTCCTGCGAGAGCACCACCAGCACATCCGGCTGCGTTACGTAGGGATATGCAATAGGCTCGCCGGAAAGCACGACCGCCGCGCTCGAAGAGCCGCCACGCGCCTCGGGCCCGAAGTTCTGGGTCATGGTGGCGTAGGCGCCTTGATAGATGGATGCCGCCCTGCCGATCACGGTAGCGGCAAGGATGACGCCCTGGCCGCCGAAGCCTGCAATTCGGATTTCTGTCAGCCGCATACGGGTACCTCTGCCTCCTGATGGGGCTCCCGATACCGCTCGCCCAACTGCTCGGTGAATTGATGCCGCATCAATTCCAGGTAATCGGGCCGGTCGCGATCCACAAACTTCCCTACGACGATCTCGCCCTTCATGGAGAGCGCCGTTTCGCTGGTGGGCGCGCCATGGCGGATCTTGCTGGCCGCCTTGTAATACTTCATGGTCTCCAGCGCATCGCCCAGCTTGTTGCGCCGTTGATACAGCGTGGGGCACGGCGACAGCACTTCAATGAAGCAGAAGCCTTTCTTGTGCAGCACCTCGGTCATCGAGCGGCTGAGCTGCTTGACGTGAAAGGTGGTCCAGCGCGCCACATAGGAAGCTCCCGCGGAGTCGGCCAGTTGCGCCAGGTTGAAGGCCGGCTCGAAGGCTCCGTAGGGCGCTGTGGAGGTGATGGCTCCGCCGGGCGTGGTAGGCGCGGTTTGCCCGCCGGTCATGGCATAGATCATGTTGTTGACGCAGATCACCTTCAGGTCGATGTTGCGCCGCGCGGCGTGGATGAAGTGATTGCCGCCGATGGCCGTCAGGTCGCCATCGCCCGAATACACCACAACTTGCAACGATGGATTGGCGAGCTTCAATCCGGTGGCGAATGGAATGGCGCGCCCATGCGTGGTATGGAACGAATCGAGCCGCGCATATCCGGCCACCCGGCCCGTGCAGCCGATGCCCGATACCACGGCCACCTTGTCCAGATCGGCCTTGGATTCGAGCAGCGCGCGCGTGAAGCAGTTGACCGTAGTGCCGATGCCGCAACCGGGACACCAGATGTGGGGCATACGGTCCATGCGCAGGAACGGCTCGACCGGGTTTCCGGGCTGGTTCTCTATCGTTACAGTGGTCATCGGGATGCCTCCAGGATGGCTGCCAGGATCTGCTCGGGTTGATGCACGCTGCCTCCGGCGTGGGTAACGGCGATGACGCGGCGNNCCGAGGGCCTGCCCCACATCCCACGGCGCGCTCCACTTCGTGCACCATCTGGCCCAGGTTCAACTCCGGCACCACGAAGGCCTTGGCGCCGCGAGTCCGCTCCGCCAGCGGACCGGCGGGGAAGGGCCACGCGGTGATGAGGCGGAATTTCCCGGTTCGCACGCCCTGCGCGCGCGCCATCTTGATGGCTTTCTCCGCCACCCGCGAGGTGATCCCGTAAGACACCACCACGACTTCGGCGTCTTCCAGCGCTTCCGCCTCGTACAACGCCTCTTCTTCGGCTACGCGGGCCGACTTCGAAACCAGGCGGCGCACCAGGCGATCCTGCGTTTCCACGGTCATGGACGGGTATCCACGCTCGTCGTGCGTCAAACCCGTTACATGGAACCGGTAGCCTTCACCGGCGTGCGCCATTTCAGGGACCTGATCCGCCATAGGCTCGTACGGCTGGTAATCTTCGACCGGCCGGCGGGTATGGCGCCGCGGATAGATCTCGATCTCGCCGGCTTCGGGAATGACTACTTTCTCGGTCATGTGGCCCACGCACTCATCCATCATCAGGAAGACCGGCTGCCGGTATTGCTCGGAGAGGTTGAAGGCCTTGATGGTAAGGTCGAAGCACTCCTGCGGCGAATTGGGGCACAGCGCCAGAACACCGTAATCGCCGTGCGATCCCCAGCGCACCTGCATCATGTCGGCCTGCGCGGGCAGCGTGGGCAGGCCGGTGGAGGGTCCGCCGCGTTGCACATTCACGAATACGCAGGGCGTTTCGGTCATGGCGGCGTACCCGATGTGCTCCATCATGAGCGAGAAGCCCGGCCCCGAGGTGACCGTAAAAGCCTTTGCGCCGCCCCATACCGCGCCTTGAATGGCGATGGAGGCAGCCAGCTCATCCTCCATCTGGATGAAGGTGCCGCCCACGGTCGGAATGCGCGCCGCGAACCTTTCCACCACCTCCGTGGAGGGTGTAATTGGGTATCCTGCGGCAAATCGCGCACCTGCCGCCAGGGCGCCTTCGCAGCAGGCGTGGTCGCCATCCAGGAAGTGCGCGCCGGTAAGGACCCCTTTTGGATCAGCTTGCATGGCGGGCTCCGTAAATTGCGAAGTCCGGGCAATACAGGCCACACAGGTCGCAACCGCTGCATTTCTCAGCGGCTACGACGTGGGGTGGGTGATATCCCTTGGAATTGAACGCCGAGGAGAGCGACAGCACGTGAGTGGGGCAAAACTCGACGCAGAAGCCGCAGCCCTTGCAGCACTCGATGGTGATGTAGACGGAACCTTTGGCCATTCGGGCCAAGGAGTGCACGCAGATGGCCACACGGAATTAGGTTCCGACGCTATGCCATGCAGCGCACGGGCGGCGCAACCCTGCGTGGCAGACGCCGGAAAACGCAACTTTTCGGCAAGCGTGCGCATGTGCTGACTGAACCGCGAGCAGCGCGTTAGTTTCGGTATGGCCGCAGCCGTAGGTATTATTTCCCCCCAGCCAGACTTGACAAACACCCCCGATCTATCGGATACTGACTCCGCTTGGGTGAACCGAACAGAAATGATCGGTTTCAAACTTCAACCCCAAACCGGAGGTTTCAAAGATGCGAAGTGTTTGTATTATCACCGTTGCTGTTGTTCTCCTGGGTCTTGGCCCGCTGTTGGCTGCCAACAATGCCAGCCTCATTAGCGTGCCACATCCCCCCAATGTGCCGAGCGCAGTGCCGGGCACAGTGAATGAAGGCTTTCTTGCCACCAGCGTATTGGCCACGATTACAGACCCCCAGGGGATTCTTCCCTGTTTCGACTGCGTTAGTGGCCCGGACGTTCAAACTCTGCTGATCGCGCTTCCGCTCGCGGCTGTGATCGAGGGCCACGCAGTGACGATCATAGTTACCGGCGACGATCTATTCTATGGGGGTACGGCTGCCTTCACCTTCAACATAAGAGCAAATCCCACAGTTGCGCCGATTTTGACAGAAACGGTTTCCGGTACGGTCTCTCCGGGCATCTGGCTTGCACAGTTCCCAATAACCGTACCCGCGCCCGGGCAGTATATCCTGCAGGGAGAAATAAGTACCGGGGAAAACCTGCATCAGCACACTCAGGTCTCGGCGTCCCTGCTCATCGGAGCGAACTGACCGGCGCGAAAAGCATCTGACATCTCGAACCCGATTTCTGCGGTCGAGACCGGTATGGCGACGAGCTTTGCCGGCAGTGTGGGCAGCGCCAGCGTGGCTGCCCACACAACTTCGGACATCGGCGAGACGTTTCCGTCCGTGCCCACAGCCTCCACCCGCGAAAGTCACCAATGATATCGCCAGCGCGACGACACGGCCGAACATGNNAGCGTCTCGCGGTAATTCCAGGGCATCCAATCCGCCGGATTGCAGCAGCATACCCTCGGGCGGTACCGCTAACTAACCTCGAAGCCTCGGTCGAGGTCAAGCATGGCAAGTCTACTGTTTTCGGCTTTCCTAAACTCAGCTATGGGGTCCTGGGAATTGTGAAGCAGGCGTGACCTGCGCAACACCAGTAGCCGGACCGGCGACGATTGCGGACACGGCAAGCGTGGGCACGGAAAGCGCCATAAGTAAGACGACTATCGACCTTCAGTAGATTCTTCTGCGGGGCCCGATTAACCCTGTTCTTCCACACTCAAGAACCGGTCCACTTCGGCCCGCGTGGGCGCGGAAGCTTGCGCTCCCAGGCGCGTAACGGAAATCCCAGCCGCGGCGTTGGCGAACAAGACCGCGCGCTCCATCGGCTGACCTTCCGCCAGAGCCACGGCCAGCGCGGCGTTGAAGGTATCGCCGGCCGCCGTAGTATCGCGCACTTCCACCGGAAACGCGGGCGTAAGGAAGCATCCGGTATCGCCACAGCAGTAAGAACCCCGGTCGCCCAGCTTCAACACCACGCTGCGCGGCCCGAGTTTCCGCAAAGCTTCCGCCAGTTCCGGAGCCTCGTCGCGCGAAACGCGGGCTGGAGGGCGGCCCAGCAGCATCAGCGCTTCGTTTTCGTTGGGCGTCAGGATGTCCACGCGCGCGAGGAATCCGGCGGGCAAGGGCTGCGCCGGCGCCGGATCGAGCATGGTGCGCAGGCCTTCTTCACGCGCCAGAGCCAGCGCGGCCGCCACCGTATCGAGCGGCGTCTCCAACTGGAACAGCGCGAGGCTCGCGCCGCGAAAGACCTTGCGCATGGCTTCCACATCCGCCGCGGCCAGCGCGTAATTGGCGCCCGAAGCCACTACGATGGAATTCTGGCCCTGCCTGTCCACCCAGATGAGGGCCACGCCGGTGGCCTGCGATTTGGTGGCGTGCACGGCGCTCACATCCACTCCAGCGGCCGCCAGGCTGGCCTTCAGGTGGTCGGCGAAGACGTCGTATCCCACCCGCCCGATCAGGCGCACGGCAACCGCGCCGGCCCCCAGCTTGCCTGCCGCGCAGGCCTGGTTGGCGCCCTTGCCGCCGGGGATCATCTGGAAATCCCGGCCCAGCACGGTCTCGCCGGGCACGGGCAGGCGGTCGACCGACACCACGAAGTCCATGTTCAGGCTGCCGACGACCACCAGAGCGGGTATCATCTTGCCATCATCTTGCCATTATCTTGCCATCATCTTGCAAGGTCGATGCCCAGTTTTTTCAGTTCTTCGGAATAGTACTTGCGGTGCAGCAGGTCCCACTCCTCGCTGCCCTCGGGAATCTCGCGCTTCTGCGACCGGATCTTCTGCCGGGCAAAGCGGTCCACTTTCTCCTCGGCGGTCAGAACCTCGGTGATGTCGCGGACGATTTCGAGCCGCACTTCGTTGAGGTCTTTCTTCATCCGCAACTCCCGCGTCTTGCGCAGCGCCACGATGATCTTGTGGGACATGTCGGTGATCTTGTCGCGCGACAGCTTCATCTGGTCGTGGGTGTCGCGTCCGGAAGCGCGGATGACCTTGCGTTCCGCAATCATGGTGTTCTTGACCTTGCGGAACATTTCCTGGTAACTGACGCCTTCGCGGCGCATGTAGTCGCTGTACTGCTGCAGAATCTCGCGCACCTCGTCGTTGAGGCGGTCCTCGACCGCTAGTTCCCCGGTGATGACATTGGTGACGATCTCCGCGACGGCCTGCGGATTGCTTGTTTCAATTGAAGCAGGCGTGAGCTTTTTCACCAATTCACGGGAGAGATAGGCGATGAATTCCCTGGGAAGCAACATCCTGTATGTTTTCTGACCGGCGAAACTTGTAGTTTAGCAAATCCCGCGGTCAGCGGTCAGCTTTCAGCGGTCGGCTTTCAGCTCGGAACTGCGCGCGGGCGACGGAGGTACCATCTTAATTAATGACTAGAATGCCGTCTAAACTCTACGCCGGCGCGTGGCTGGCTGCCGCGGCCGCGTTTCTGTCCGGTCCACCCACGCTGCGCGCGCAGAAGGAGCAGATTGTCTGGAGCGATCGGGAGAAGGCGATCATGGAGCAAATGCGTAAGCTGCGCGGCCTACCCGACGACGAACGGGTGAGCACCACCAAACGGCTGGCGGTTCAGCTACGGCAACTGCCGGCCGGCCCAAACAAGGAGATCTTGGCGGAGTCACTCGCCAACCGGTAACCGAGGGCGATCCCGGCCTCGAGACTTTGCAGGAAGTCGCCACCACATTAGCTCAGGCGCTCCGCGAGCAGCCGGCGGCGGCCGGCAAAGATCCAACCACGATGCCCTATCTCACGCTGGCGCAACTCGGGCGGTACGAGCACGTCCAGGTATCGTTGGGACGACCCGCGGTTCGCGGCGGCCATGGCCAAGCTGGAGGCCGACGACCGGCTCCGCCAGAGCGTGGACTTCACGCTCTCCGACCTGGCGGGGAAGCCCTGGACGTTAAAGGAGCTGCGCGGCAGCGTGGTGCTCGTCAATTTCTGGGCCACCTGGTGTCCACCCTGCCGCAAGGAGATGCCCGATCTGGAAACGCTGTATCAGCGGTTCGGACAGAAAGGGCTGGTCATTCTGGCCATCTCCGACGAAGAAGCCGGCAAAGTGCGGCCGTTCATGGCGGAGCACCATGTCAGCTATCCGATCCTTCTCGACCCGGGCCGAGAGGTGAACGAGCTGTTCCACGTGGAAGGGATCCCCAAGAGTTTCGTGTATGACCGTGAGCGCAAGCTCGTCGCGCAGGCGATTGACATGCGAACGCAAAGGCAATTCCTGGAGATGCTGGCGCACGCCGGACTGGAGTAAGGGGCAGCGCTGAGACAGGCCAGGAGGCCTGTCCTACTTGAAAGTGAGCGCAGCCAACGGCGGGTACCAGTAGCTTTCACGCTGGCTAACAAGAGGGCCGCCAGCAAGAAAACGTGATATGATGCAAAGCGCATGTCGCGATTTGCAACCATGTCACGGAGGAATTTGATTATGCCATGGAAAATGCTAGCGCTGGCCGTGTTGCTTCTTGGCTTTGGGAACCATGCGTTGGCGGGCGTCATCTGGAACTTGAACGCCACCTTCACGGATGGTATGACAGCTTCGGGCGTCTTCGTCACCGATGACAGTATGGATTTTACGAGCTGGGACGTTTTCTTCGCTGGAGGAACTCTGGCGCATGACTTCGAATCCTCCTCAGCCACTTTGCCTCCCGGAGCAATTGGTGTTGAAATACCCGGATTTCCTACCTTCCCGGACCAGGTCGAGGAGCTCTTTTTCGCCAAAGAGCCGGGTTTCGACCCGTACGTGGACTTTTATCTGGGCTCCTTACTGACGGATGCGGGCGGTGCAATCCCCCTCGTAGGCGCATTCAGTTGCGATGGCACGTGCTACGAACTCAATTCGAACGATTCCAATACGTTGGTTGGAACTGCGGTGCCCGAACCGTCCACCATCGTTCTGACGGTTCCCATCCTCGGTCTTCTATTCGGCGCCCTCCGCCGCAGGCAGATTCACGCCAGGTCCGCTGTGCTGGCGCATGCGGGGCTGGAGTAGCGGCAGTCTAGGACAGGCCAGGAGGCCTGTCCTACTGGAAGTGCCACCTCAGCTTCACCAGCTTGAGCACCTTGTAGACGTCTACGTTGACGCCGCTCAATGCGACCTTGACGGATTTTTCTTCCGCTACCTTGGCCAAGTTTTCCAGGGCTCGGAGCTCGCTCGAGTCGATCCGGCGCACGGACGAGAAATCCAGGACCAGTTCGCCCCTGGCGCTGTCCAGTTTCCCGAGAGCCTCCTGTATGGTCTCATTCATTGTCATACGCATACCTCGACCTCTTGTTGCACCGGCGGACTGACTACCTTCGCCGGGCTTCGCCCGCGATAAGCGCTCCAAAACAGATCGACCAATTCGCTTATTAGGGGCATGCGAGGGTTCGACTGCCAGGAAGGATCGTCAAAAGCAATCTTGGCCAAATCGGGGATAGCCCGCTCGAATTCGTCCTTCGAAATCCCGAGATCGGCAATCGAACGCGGAATCGCCAATTGGTCGAGTAACTGCTCTATGGCGGTCACCAGGTTCTTCACCTTCTCCTCAATCGTGTGACCGCCCAGGCCCAGCAGGTCCGCTATCATGGCGTATTTCTTGGGCGCGACATACGCCCGCTGGTTCGGCGACGGCCTGAACTTGGTGGGCACCGACGCGTTGTACGCAATGACATGCGGCAGCATGAGCGCGTTGGCGCGGCCATGCGCGACGCCGAACCGCGCGCCGAAGGCATGCGCCAGCGCGTGATTCACGCCCACTGACGCATTGGAAAACGCCAGCGCTGCAATGCAGGCGGCATTGTGCACCATGCTGCGCGCCTCTTCGTCGCGCGGGTTCTCATAGGCGATGGGCAGGTACTTGAACACCAGTCGAATCGCTTGCATGGCGTTGGCATCGGTGTAGACCGAGGCGTGAATCGAAACGCCGGCTTCCAGGGCATGCGTCAAACAATCGATTCCGGTATCGGCGGTAAGGCCTTTCGGCATCGACATGACGAACTGCGGATCGACGATGGCCACATCCGGACTCAGCGAGTAGTCGGCGAGCGTCACCTTGCGCCCGCGCACTTTGTCTGTCAGGACGGCAAACGGAGTGACTTCGCTCCCGGTTCCGCTGGTGGTGGAGATGGCAATTAATCGCGCCCGGTTCGTTTTTTCGGTCGGGAACTGGACCACGCGCTTGCGGATATCCAGGAACGGCGCGGCCAACTCCTCCAAGTCGGCCTGCGGCGATTCGTACTTGAGTTTCATGATCTTGGCCGCGTCGATCACGGACCCGCCGCCCAGCGCGACGATTTGGTCCACTGCGTAGGAATTGAGCGTCTCCACTCCCTGCATGACGACCTTGACTTCGGGTTCCGCATCGGGAATGGCCAGGACACGGACGAGCGTTTGCGGCGGAATCGCGCGCCGGACAATGTCCACATGGCCCATTTGCTCCAGAGCCGCATTGGTAACGATGAGGGTTGAGCGCGACGGGAAATCGCGCAGATGCTCCACGGCGTTCAGGTCGAAGTAGATTTGATTGGGAATGCGGAACCACATATGCGCATGTGTCCTCCGGGCCACGCGTTTGATATTCAGGTAATGATACACATTCACGTTATCCATCGTGCTGTTGCCGCCGCCGGTCCCGCAGCCGAATGAGAAGGTGGGCACCAGATCGTTGTAAACGCCGCCCAGCGCCCCGATGGAGCCCGGCGAATTCACAATGATCCGTCCCGCGTTGATCACCTCGCCGAACTTCCGGACGATTTCGTCGTCGCGCGAGAAAACGACCGCCGTATGTCCAAGGCCGCCGAGATGATTCACGTCTATACACAGCTTGAGCGCCTCATCGACGGATTTCGCCCGGCAGACCGAGAGCACCGGGAACAGTTTCTCGACCGACAGGGGATATTCGCGGCCCACGCCTTTTATCGGCGCAATCAGGAGCTTGGTGTGCGGCTTGACCTTCAAGCCGATCATGCGGGCGATATCGGTGGCTTTCTGGCCCACCGCCATGGGCTGCATGCGTCCGGTCGCGGGATCGATCACCGTGCGCCCGAGCAGTTCCGTCTCCGCCTCATTGCAGATGTGCACGCCCAGTTCCGCGAATTTCCGCAGCGCCAAATCATAGATCTCATCGTCGATCACCACCGTCTGCTCCGAGGCGCAAATCGTTCCATTGTCGAACGTTTTGGAGGTAATGATGTCCACTACGGCCATGTCCAGATCCGCCGTTTTCTCCAGATAGACCGGCGTATTGCCCGACCCGACACCCAAGGCTGGCTTGCCCGAGCTATAAGCGGCTTTGGACGCGCCGCGCCCACCGGTGGCATCCACCAGGCGGACGTCTTTGTGCCGCATCAGGTAGGCGTTGTCCTCCAGCGTGGGCGATTCCACGCAAGTGAAGACGCCTTCCGGCGCGCCGTGCTTCACCGCCGTCTCATACATGATGCGCACGGCCTCGGCGCAACAGCGCCAGGCGTTCGGGTGGGGACTGAAAACCATCGCGTTGCGCGTCTTGATGGCCATGATGCACTTGAAGAGAACCGTGGAAGTGGGGTTCGTAATCGGTGTGAGCGAGAAGATGACGCCGATGGGTTCGGCCACTTCCACCAGGCCGCTGTCCGGAAACTCGCGAATGGGGCCAACGGTACGTTTGTCCTTGACGTAGTTGTAGACGAACTCGGTGGCCACCATGTTCTTAAGGGCCTTGTCTTCCATGACGCCGAGCCGGGTTTCCTCGACCGCCAGGCGGGCCAGATATTGAGCCTGATCGAGTCCGGCCAGGACCATCGCCTTGACGATGCGATCGACGTCCTCTTGTGTGTATTGCGTAAAGACGGCGGCGGCAGTTCGGGCCTGACCGACTAGCGATTCCAGGTAGGGAATCCGTTCTTCACTGGGGGGCGCAATGTTTTCGGGCATGCTTCTCCCTTCCTTTCGGGTCGAGGCCGCAGATTCGGAATGGGTGTGGGATGGCACATCGGCGCAATCGGCGCGCCCTCGACGCGGACAGCTTCGACTAAATTCGACTAAATAGGAGTATAGCATCTTCAATTGTAAAAAACCCGAAGGTGTCCGCACGACCGCACGAGTGCGGACACGTTGAGAACGTGCGCCACATCAAGCGCGGCCATCCGGCTCTGGGACGATGGGCGGCTTGGTTTCATCGTCGGAGTCCGAGTATTGGCTAAGGTCGCCGAGCACGTCGTGGGGGATTTTGCGCCAGACGCCGTCAGGGCCCCGGACCTGCGGGAGCAAGATATAAATGCGGTTCTGTTGTGAGGTGCCCCAGATAGCGCCCCCTTTGTAGTTTTCCGTTTCTGTAAGCCCGACTTCCTTGTGGCGTTGAAGGCGGGGCTTGCGGTAGTGGTCCAGATCGGCGATGGTGCCGGAAATGGAGCGTTCGATGCGGGCCAATTTCCACTGATTGACGGCGATTTGTTCGACCAGGGACTTTTCCCTATCGTCCTGGGGCATCCAGGCGGCGGAGAGCCGCTCCAAGAGTTGCTGGAATTTGTCTTTGTCCTCGCCGGGGAGGACCGCGGATTCGGCGTGAAAGCCGAGTGCCCGGCAGACACCACAAAGCATTAGCTAAAGGCTTGACACTCTCGCTCTATTATAATACCATATGGTTATGCAACCAAGTGGTTATTTACAGACCACACAGGGTCGTCTTGACGCCACCTTCGCGGCACTCGCGGACCCCACTCGGCGCGCCATCCTCGCCCGGCTCGCGTCGGGTGAGGCGTCGGTGACCGAACTGGCCGAGCCATTCGCGATGACGCAGCCCGCGATCTCAAAGCATCTTAAGGTGCTGGAGCGCTCTGGCCTGATTTCCCGTGACCGCGACGCGCAGCGGCGGCCGAGCCGACTTGAGGCCAAGCCGCTGGCAGAAGCCAGCGAATGGCTAGAGCACTATCGCCAGTTCTGGGAGACTTCCTTCCAGCGACTGGATGATTTGCTTGTCGAGTTGAAAGTCACGGAGAAGAAAACCAAGCGACCCGCCAGCAGGAAACGATAAAGGAGCCCATATGTTCTTTGCCGACAGTTTCAAGGTATCTACGCCGACCGATCACGAAATTCAGGTTACGCGCGATTTCCACGCGCCGCGCCAGTTGGTATTTGACGCCTTCACCAAGCCGGACTTGGTGAGGCGCTGGCTGCTTGGCCCGCCGGGCTGGACGATGCCAGTTTGCGAAATCGATCTTAAGGTTGGTGGCACGTATCGGTATGTGTGGCGCAAGACCGGCGCCAAGGATATGGGGATAGGCGGCATTTTTCGCGAAATCGTGCCGCCCGAACGGCTGGTCGCCACAGAGAGGTTCGACGAGTCCTGGTATCCGGGCGATGCGTTGGATACGACGGTGTTCGTCGAGGAAGGCGATATCACCAAAGTCACGATCACGATGCTCTATGAGTCAAAGGAAGCCCGCGACACGGCACGCAGGTCGGGCATGGAGCACGGTATGGCAGCAGGCTACAACCGGCTTGAGGAACAGTTGTCGACGATGCTGGCGGAGGGAGTGAAATGACCGCTCAGAATGGCGGCCCGTACGCCAAATAGCGTGCAAAGTCCTACGCCAGGTAATTTGCAACGTGGCAGACAGCCGATCTTAGAGTCTCTGGTTAGCGGGGGTCTTCCTGATAAAGCCCGATCAGGTTGCCGGCCGGATCGCGGAACGTCGCGATCCAGGATGTGCTATCGGGCGCGTCGTGGTGCGGCGCCTCGACGATTTCGCCGCCATGGGCCGCCACCAGAGCCAACGTCGCATCGATGTTGTCGACCCAGATCGATGGCAGCAGCCCGGCCTCGCCGGAAGGGACCCGGTCGGTAAACCAGGCGCCGCTCACGTTGCCCGTGGCATCGTCGAAGCTCGGGCGATTGGTGTCCCGGTGGCGGATGTTCCAGCCGAATACCCGCTCGTAGAAAGCGGCGGACTGGTGGGCGTCCACTGCGGGAATCTGCAGGTAACACAGCCGCGGGCGAGCCAACCGCGTGATCCGGTCCTTGAGCTCCGAAACTGTGGCGCCCCATGCCTCGGGCTGCACATCGGCTACGGACTCGGAAAACGCCCAGCGGTGGCCTTCCAGGTCTTCGGTCGCGTACTGCCTTTCGCCAAACGGCTTGCTGTCCGGCGGACTCAGAATCCGGGCGCCGAACTGTTTGGCACGCGCGAAGTGCTCGTCGACGTTGTCCACATGCACCATTAACGCCTGGATGAACTCATTCGGGCGCGCGACAGGCTGACCGGTCAGAATCACCGAACCCTCGCCAATGGCTAGCTGCGCATGGTGGATCGTGCCATCGGGCTCGGGAGACGTGCGCAGGCGTTCGGTGAAGCCAAAGGCTCCGCGGAGCCAGTCAATCGCTTTGGCCACATCTTTGTAGATCAGTCTGGGTACAATCGGACCTGGTGGCGCGGAACGGTTTGCGATCATTGGGTACCTCTCAATAATGCATTGTAGTGAAAATGCGGCGGGCCGCGAAGCATGCGTCCCGATGAGTCGGGACGCGGCACGCACGCGTGCGTGCGCCACAGGACAGTTTGCGCTCGCACTGGTGGCGCTGGCCTACGGCTACTTCCATCCGCACTCCACGCAGCTCGCCTATGTCGGCCCCGGCGCGGGATTTGCGTTCCTCGGTTCGTTTCTGACCTTGATAGCCGGCTTCTTCCTGAGCGTCTTCTCGCTGGTGCTGTGGCCGTTTCGCATGGCCTGGCGCGCCGCCCGCCGCCGCAAAGGTTACCGGCACGCGCGCGTGAGGAAGATCGTATTTCTGGGACTCGACGGTCTCGATCCGCGGCTGACGGAGCGCCTCATGGCCGAGCAAAAGCTGCCGAACCTGGCGCGCCTGGCCGCCGAGGGCAGCTACACGCGCCTGCGCACCACGTTTCCGGTCCTCTCGCCGGTGGCTTGGTCCACGTTCGCTACCGGCGTCAGCCCGGCCAAGCATAACATTTTCGATTTTCTGGACCGCAGCCTGAAGACCTACGTGCCGCAGCTCTCATCGGCGCGCGTCGGGAAGCCGGCCCACGTGCTGCGCCTGGGCCGCCTGCGCATCCCGCTCTCGCGGACGCCGCTGGAGTTGCGCCGCAAGAGCCAGCCGTTCTGGAAGATCCTCGGGCGGCAGGGCATCGGCTGCACCATCCTGCGCGTGCCGATCACCTTTCCGCCGGAGAAGTTCGACGGCAGGCTGCTCTCCGCCATGTGCACGCCCGACCTGAAGGGCACGCAGGGCAGCTTCTCGCAATTCACGACGCGGGTGGAGCGGCCGACTTACGAAAATGGCAGCCGCTACCCGCTCAAGCGCGTGGCGGACGGGTTCACGGGCGAGATCGAAGGCCCCACAGATACGTTCCTCGAAAGCAGCCCAACCCTGCGCATTCCATTCCGCGTAGCGCGGCGGAACGGCGCGTTTGAGTTGCAGGTCGAAGGACGCCGTTGCGCGCTCGATCCCGGCGAATACACCGGCTGGCAGCGGCTCCGGTTCCGCACCGCGATCGGCGCGACGGCTAGCGGCATGGCTCGTTTTCTGGTAACCGAGACCGAGCCGGAGTTCAGCCTCTACATGACTCCGCTAAACCTCGACCCGGAGCGGCCCGCCCTGCCCATCAGCCATCCGCCTTATTACGCAGCGTATCTGGCGAACCTGCTGGGCACGTACGCCACCGTGGGCATGGCCGAAGATACCTGGGCGCTCAACGAGGGCGCGATCGATGAGGACGCCTTTCTGCGCCAGGCTTGGGACATCTTCGCAGAACGCGAAGCCATGTTCCTGAATGCGCTGGAGAATTCGCGCCGCGGCGTGGTGGCCTGCGTGTTCGACACCAGCGACCGCGTCCAGCACATGTTCTACCGCCGCTTGGGCACGGCGGACCCGCACGCGGATACGATCGAGGAGATGTACCGCCGCATGGACTCGCTGGTTGGGAAAGCCATGGCCTTCGCCGATACCGGCACGGCGCTGTTTGTCCTCTCGGACCACGGATTCTGCGCGTTTCGCCGTGGCGTGAATATCAATGCATGGCTGCGCGACAACGGCTACCTAAGCTTGAAGAACGGCAGCGGTGAGAGCGGATCGTTTTTCGAGGGCGTGGATTGGGGCCGCACGCGCGCCTACGCCCTCGGCCTGGGAGGGTTTTATCTGAACATGAAGGGCCGGGAGGCGCTGGGCATCGTCGACGGGCGCGAAGCCGAGCTGCTGAAGGCCGAGATCATTCGCAAGCTGGCCGCGCTACGGGACGATGACGGCGCATCGCCGATCCGCAACGTGTACGCGACAGCGGCGCTCTATCGCGGGCCGTATCTGGACGCCGCACCGGATTTCATTGTGGGCTACAACGAGGGCTACCGCTGCTCGTGGGAAGGCGCGGTGGGCAAGGTTGCGGCACAGGTGATCGAGGAGAACCGCAAAGCCTGGAGCGGCGATCATTGCGTGGATCCGGTGCTGGTGCCGGGCGTGCTGTTTTCCAATCGCAAGATCGGCGCGGCGGACCCTGGCATCGAAGACCTCGCGCCTACCGCGCTGAATCTGTTCGGGGTCGAGCTGCCCGCTTGGATGGAAGGGAAGCCGCTTTTGTGAGGCGCGTTATTCTGAGGAAGACCGCTTGCTTACGCGCGCGGCTCAGCAGGGTTGGGCATGTTACAGGGTGGCTATGACTGTCAAGCTGAGCAAAGACGTTTGGGCTAAGGTGGCCAAGGCGGCCGCGGCGGGCGGATACAGCTCGCCCGACGAGGAAGTCGTGCGTAGCCTGAAAGGGCCCGGCTACATCGATTGATGCTCTCCGCGGCGCACACGTGGAGCCTGACGGCCATCGCCGCTGTTACCGGTGTCGTCCTACTGTGGGTCTGGAAGCGGTTCTCCAACCAGGAACGCATCGCGCTGGCCAAGCGCCAAACGCGCGCCCAGCTTTATGCGATGCGCTTGTATACCGACGATCCGGCGCTCATCTTCCGCGCGCAACGGCAACTCCTGCTTTGGACCGGGCGCTACCTGGCGGGCATGCTGCGTCCCACCTCGGTGGCCATCGTGCCGCTCCTCGTTTTGTTTCTGCAACTGGATAACGTTTATGGACACCGTGCGCTGGCGCCTGGGGAATCGGCTATCGTTACCGCGCAGTTCAGCGGGGCGGACCTGCGCACGCTTGCTCCGACTCTGGAAGGACGGGGCGTGGTGGTCGAAACACCGGCCGTGCGCATACCCGACCGGCGCCAGGTCTGCTGGCGTGTGCGCGCCGTCACGGGCGCATCGGGCAGCGTGCTGCTGCGGGTGCGCGGAGCTGCGATCGCGAAAGCTGTCGAATGCGGGCACGGGCTGCGCATTTCGCCAGCCCGCTGGGACGGGTCGCCGTCGATGGACGTGTCCTGCCCGTCCGCCACTATGGATGTCTTGGGCTTCGGCATCGACTGGACCGTGTGGTTTCTGCTCGTCAGCCTGCTGACAATGCTGGCGCTGCGCAAGCGGTTCGGCGTGGTCTTGTGAAGGAGAGCGGGTCCTGGAGGACCCGCGAAGGCGAGCATAGCTCGCCGCTGGAGATTGGC
>PKYZ01000258.1:4377-4564 GCA_003132865.1 Bryobacterales bacterium | reverse complement strand
GAGATCGACGACACCATCCCGCACATGGCGAACTTCCTCAAAGCGGTGAAGAGCAGAAACCCCGCGGATCTGACCGCCGATGTGTCGGTCGGCGTAACTTCCGCCGCCCTGGTGCACATGGCGAACATCGGCTACCGGTTGGGGCGCAAGCTGAATTACGACTCCGCGTCCGGCGCCTTCGCCGGCG
>PKYZ01000258.1:0-4315 GCA_003132865.1 Bryobacterales bacterium | reverse complement strand
GGGTTTTCGACCGTGCGCGGGGACTTCGCAGGGAACAAGTCGCCCTGCGGGCCACGGGCATTCAGAAATCCAGGCAGTCAGAAGCCGGGCAACTCGTCCGTTGTCGCGCGGCGATTCTGACTTCGGACTTCTGACTTCTCAACATCGATAAGTTTTTTTGTCGATGTTGGCGCTGTAAGCGCCGGCTGACTGAGTAATCCGAACGCCGCCACCCCGTTCGGCGTCCCCACGTACACTTTGCCGTTGGCGATGGTCGGCACCATGAACTTGTTGCCTGCGCCGAAGTTGTCCCGTCCGTTCGCCGCCTGATTCGTGTTATATAGCTCCTGCGCCAGATTGCTCGCAAGGTATGCGTGCAGGACGGCGGGTGAGTTGTTCTCCACCGCCCAGAGGATGCCGTTTGCCGCTCCATTCGCCGAGATACTCGGCGTGGCTCCGGGGTACGGAAACTGAGTGCCGGTCGTCGAAACCGGAGTCGATGAGAGCACCGCCTTGCTGAACCGAAACGCCCGTATGGGACCGCCCACCGCACCAAAATACACTTGGCCGCGGTAATAAGCCGGCATCGACCAGATACCGCCGGGCAGCGCGCCGTCCAGCTCTTGATAAATAGCACTGTCGTTTTGTGGATTAAACTTACCCATGTTGTCGCGGTCCACTAAATAGATGTTACTGTCCTTGCCCGCTCCGATCGCCAGATGCCGCACCTGGCCGTTGGCGTCGGTCATGTCCGGCAGCACCAAAGCGCCGCCCGAGCCTAAATCGACATCCCCATCGGATTCGCTGGTGGTATTGAACATGGTGAAGTAATCCGCCACGGTCAGTTGGCCGCCTGCGGCCGAAAGCTTGATGAAGGCGTTGCCGTAGTCCCCGTTGATGGGAAAGCCCTGCGAATTGAGAGTCGTGTCAAAGGTGCCGTTGGCGTCCAGAAAATAGATGTGCCCGCTGGAATCGGCCGCCAAACCGGCGCCGGCGCCCCAGATGGCCCCTTCGGCGCCATTGGGAGTAACGTCGATCACGCTGGTTTGCGCGAGAGTTGTGGCATTGTATCCCATGATCCAACCGGTGTAGGGAGGAATATCGCAATGCGAAGCCCATCCCAAGTACACCACTCCGCCCAGCAGCAACAATCCCGATCGTTCCTTATACTGCTTGGGATCGAAGAGAACGTAACCACCGCTGCTATCGTCGCCGGTTCCCGGGTACTTGCCGGTGATTTCCACCGCGGCGGCGAGCGGATTGCCTGTGGCCAGGCCCATTTTGTGCAGCCGTTGATGATAGTTCCCCGACGAGTCCTTGCTCATGGCCACGGCATAGATGACGCCTTCCGTCGTGCCGGGCTTGAGCCAGATCACCGGCGTCGAGGTGATGCCGATCTGGGGAGTCACCTGACCGCAGCCGCGGTTGTCGGAAGCCGTCTCGCCGGTGGCGAGCAGCGCCACTTTCCAGAGCTGCGCGCCGGTATCCGCATCCAGTGCGTACAGGCTGTCGTTCTCCGTGGCCGCGATCAGCACATTATGTGTTCCGTGGCTCGGGATTGAGACCCCGGCGACGTAGAGCGGTTGCGCGTCCACCAAACCGTCCAATGTCGCTTGGAAGAGCTTGCCGAATGTGGCCGAATTCACGTTGCTGGTGCTCAGCGTGGTTTCCGCCAGGTTCTGCCCCGTGCGGGCCACGTCGTTATGATATGTCAGCACGTTGTGCTGCGCCGCCAGGGGCAGGAGCGGAGCCGCAAGTAGAGATAACCAAAGTAAACCCGATCGTAAGCGCATGTCAGCCTCTTCTATATTCTGCTACCGCACAGGCCACCGCATCTACGGCGTCTTCGATATCCTTGTGCGTATTCATACGGCCGGTCGAGAACCGCAGCGTCCCGCGTGCCCACTCCAGGGGTACCTGCATGGCTTCGAGGACATGCGAGATCTCGACTCCGCCGGAATGACACGCAGCCCCCGCCGATACCGCGACGCGGCTCTCTATGGCGCGCAGCAAAGGTGGGCTGGCAGCCACGTGGGGCAGCCTTTCAGGGTGCGGACCCGCTTTCCAGCGGGTCCAGCCGGCCGGAAGGCCGGCCTGCGGGCAGGATTGCCCGCCCCACAAGCCAGCATTACATGCCACGAATTTCCACGCCGTCGAACAACTTCTCCAGCCGCACCCCGCGGCGCACATACAACGCCCCGACTCCCTTGGGCGCATATAGCTTGTGCCCCGCCAGTGACAACAAATCGACACCCAGCTCTTCCACATCCACCGGGATCTTGCCTGCCGATTGCGCCGCGTCCGTGTGCATCGGCACGCCCTTCCCCCTCGCCGCGTGCGCGATCTCGGCGATGGGCTGCACCGTGCCGGTTTCATTGTTCGCGTGCATGATGCTCACCAGAATCGTTTCGGGATGGATGGCCGCCGCCACATCCGCCGCGCTCGGCCAGCCAGCGGCAGACTTCCGTCACAGCGGGATGTTCGATGCGGCTGGTGACGACGTGGTTGCCGCGCGCGCGCGCCGCCAATGCCGCGCCCTTCAAAGCGTGGTTGTTCGATTCGCTGCCGCCGCTGGTGAACACGACTTCTTCAGCGGCCGAGTGCAGCAACTCCGCCACGCGCGCGCGAGCCTCGGCCACGGCTTTGCGCGGTTGCCCGCCATACCAGTGGCCGCTGGAGGGGTTGCCGAAATGCTCTTCCAGGTACGGCCGCATCGCCTCGATTACTTCCGGATCGAGCGGCGTGGTCGCGTTGTAATCCGGATAGACCGGTTTGGCGTCCGTCATCGTAGTTTGTAGCGCTGCACCTTTCCGGTTGCCGTTTTGGGCAACTCATCGGTAAACTCGATACGCCGTGGGCGCTTGTAGCCGGCCAGCCGCTCGCGCAGGAACCGGCGCAACTCCTCGGCTAACGCTTCACCAGCACCCTCGGCTCGCTTCAAAGTCACGAACGCGCAAGAGACGGGCAGGCCGTCTTCGCCCAGCCGCGCCACCACGGCGGCTTCCAACACCGCGGGGTGCTCGATGAGCGCGCTCTCCACTTCGATGGGCGAGACCCACTCGCCCGACACGCGAAACATATCGTCGGAGCGACCCGCGTACCAGTAGTATCCGTCCGCATCCACGCGATACTTGTCGCCGCTGAAGAACCATCCGTCGCGCATGCGTTCCGCGGTGAACTGCGGCCGATTCCAATAGTGCGTCGCATTGCTGCGCCCGCGCACCCATAGGTCGCCCGTTGCGCCGGCCGGCAACTCGCGCCCGCGTTCGTCCGTGATGCGCACCTCATAGCCCGGCACGGGCACGCCCGAGCTGCCCGGACGCACCTCTCCCGGCCGGTTCGAAATATAGATGTGCAGCACCTCCGTGGAACCGATGCCGTCCAGCACCTCGAAGCCGAAGCGCTCGCGCCAGCGGCGGACGATTTCCGCCGGCAGCGGTTCGGCGGCCGAGACCCCCAGGCGCATGCTGCTCAAGTCATATGGACACCCGGCATCGGTTTCGCGCAACATGGCCGCCAAGTGCGTGGGCACCGAGAAGAACAGCGTCGGCCGGCATTCGTGCGTGCGCGCCAGTATGGCACTCGCTTGCGGCTTACCGGGATACAGTACAGTGGTGGCGCCAACATAGAAAGGAAACATCAGGCCGTTGCCGAGTCCGTAAGCGTGGAACAGCTTCGCCGAGGAAAAGGTGACATCGTCGGAGCGGATGCCGAGCACGCCGCGTGCGTAGCCTTCGCAGGAGGCCAGCCAGTCGGCGTGCCTGTGGACGGCGGCCTTGGGCGGTCCGGTGCTGCCGGAAGTCCACAGCCAGAACGCGGGATCGTCCGGTGCGGTGGGTGCGCAGTCGAGTTCCGCTGGGGCAGGCGCTTTTGCCTGCCATCCCGACTCGGCCAGGACAATCTTCGCCTGGCTCTCCTCCGCCAGGCAAGCGTAATCCGCCGGTCGCAGCGCGGTGCTCGTCGGCACGGCTACCGCGCCGATCTTGATGGCGCCGAAATACGCGGCCACGAACTCCGGGGAGTCCGGCAGGATGATCAACACGCGGTCGCCCTGCTCCACGCCCGCGCGCCGCAGCCAGTTTCCGGCCTGGTTCACCAGCGCGGCGATCTCCGCGTAACTGTAGCGCCCGCCTTCGTAGACGATGGCCGTCTGGGTGCCGCGGCCCTCCGCGATGTGCCGGTCCACAAAGTACGATGCCAGATTGAACTGCTCCACTTCACCTGAGATTCGCACAATGGAGCGGCAAACCACCAGCCACCAGCCACCAACCACCAGCCACGGCGAGCTTGGCTCGCCTGTCGCGGAGCTTAGCCGGCTTTAGCCCAATGCCACTTA
>PKYZ01000363.1 GCA_003132865.1 Bryobacterales bacterium | reverse complement strand
TTCCCTGTACGACTCTTGCATTTCGCTACTCCATGCCGTTTATCCCGGCGCTATCCAGACCAGGGGGTCTGCCCCGCGAATTCTTGCAGCATTACCACTTCATCGAGCGCTTGACAAGCCGCGCGGCGGAGCGCAACCTCAAGAGTACGGACACAATCGTATGACTTCTTTGACCAGGCTTTCCGTAAGCGCCCTGCTGTTCCTTGCGCCGGCTGCCGCGCAGCAGCCGCCGCTGATCGATCGCGAGTTATTCTTCGGCGACCCCGAAATCGCGGGGGCGCAAATCTCGCCGGATGGCAAGTACATCGCCTTTCTGAAGCCGTTGAACAAGACGCGCAATATCTGGGTCAAGGAGACCGCCGCGCCTTTCGATTCGGCCAAGCCTATTACCAACGACACGAAGCGTCCCATCTCGCAGTATTTCTGGAGCCGGGACGGCAAGTACGTGCTGTACGCGCAGGACAAGCTGGGGGACGAGAACTACAACGTCTACGCGGTGAATCCGGCGGAAGCTCCGGCGGCGCCCGCGGAAGTGCCCGCGGCGCGCAACCTGACGGACGTCAAAGGAGTGCGGGCCGTGCCTTATGAAGTGCCGCGCAGCGAGCCCGATATCATCTACGTGGGTCTGAACGATCGGGACAAGTCGTGGCACGATCTGTACAAGGTGCGCATATCCACCGGCGAGCGCACACTCCTGCGGCAGAACACGGACCGCATCACGGGCTGGATCTTCGATCTGAAGGACCAGTTGCGCCTGGCGACGCGGTCGGCCGATAACGGCGATACCGAGATCCTGCGCGTGGACGATAAAAGGTTCACGAAGATCTATTCTTGCGATGTGCTGGAGACGTGCGCGCCGGTCCGGTTTCACAAGGACGGCAAGCGTTTCTACCTGCAGACCAACAAGGGCGCGGGCGAGAACTTCGAGAAGCTGGTCCTGATGGACGCGGAGACGGGCAAGGAAGAACTGGTCGAACGGGATCCCGAAAACCGCGTCGATTTTGGATCCGCGCAGTTCTCCGAGGTCAGCGACCAGCTCATCGCCACGGTTTACCAGTACGACAAGAGACGCACTTACTGGAAGGACAAAACTTTCGAAGCGGACTACACGTTCCTGCAGGGCAAGCTGCCGGACGCTGAAATCAATTTCAACTCCCACACGCGCGATGAGCAGCTTTGGCTGATCTCGGCAAACTCCGACACCGAACCGGGCGAGACGTATCTCTTCGATCGGCAATCCAGGAAGCTGACGCCGCAATACAAGATCCGCGAGAAGCTGCCGCGGCAGGACTTGGCGCGCATGGAAGCGATTCGCTACGAATCCTCCGACGGGCTGGAGATTCCGGCATACCTGACGCTGCCGAAAGGCGTGCCGGCCAAGAACCTGCCCACGCTCATTCTTCCGCACGGCGGGCCTTGGGGACGCGACATGTGGGGGTACAACGGCCTGGCGCAGTTCTTCGCGAACCGCGGCTACGCCGTGCTGGAGCCCAACTTCCGGGCGTCCACGGGATATGGAAAGAAATTTCTGAACGCCGGCAACCGCCAGTGGGGCGATAAGATGCAGGACGATTTGACGTGGGGCGCGAAATACCTGGCGGCGAAGGGCATCGCGGACCCCAAGCGCACGGGCATCGTGGGCGGGTCTTATGGCGGCTATGCGACGCTGGCGGGCGTGGCGTTCACGCCGGACTTGTATGCGGCGGCGGTGTCGATTGTGGGCCCTTCCAACCTGATTACGCTGCTGGACTCGATTCCGCCATATTGGGAGCCGGTCCGCAAGATGTTCTACCAGCGCATGGGCGATCCGGGCGCGCCGGAAGGCAAGGCGCAGTTGCAGCGGCAATCGCCGCTGAATTCGGCGGCCAAGATCAAGACGCCGCTGATGGTGGTGCAGGGCGCCAACGACCCTCGGGTAAACAAGGCGGAGTCGGACCAGATCGTGATCGCCCTGCGCGACAGGGGATTCCCGGTGGAGTACCTGGTAGCGCCGGATGAGGGCCACGGGTTCGCGCGTCCGGTAAACAACATGGCGATGTTCGCCGCCGCGGAGAAGTTTTTCGCGCACTATTTGGGCGGGCGCTATCAGGAGGACATGACGCCGGAGGTGGCCACCAGGCTGAAGGAGATCACCGTGGATCCGAAGACCGTAGTGCTGGCGCGCAAGACCGATGCCGGATCGGCGAGCCTGCCAAAGATTGCCACGCCGCTGCAGCCTGGGGTGTACAAATACAAGGTGACGATCCAAATGGGCGCGCAGTCGATCCCGTTGACCATGGCTAACGAGATCAAGGCGGAAGGCGGCGCCTGGACGGTGACGAATCGAATGAACTCGCCGATGGGCGAGGCTACCGACGTGTTCGTGCTGGACAACGATACGCTGATGGTGCGCAAGCGGTCGATTCACCAGGGCCCGATAGCGATCGAACTGGCGTTTCAGGACAACAAGGCCACCGGATCGATGAAGATGAGCGGCGGAGACAAACCCATCGCGGTGGACATGAGCGGTCCCGTTTTCCCCGAGGTGTCGGCCGCGCCCGCAGTGCTCGCATGCCTGCCGCTGGCGGAAGGATATACAACGGCCTTCCGGACCTTCGACGTGCAGAAGCAGAAGGAAAAGGTGATGCAGTTGCAAGTCGCGGGATCGGAGAAGGTTACCGTACCGGCAGGGAGCTTTGACGCGTTCAAGGTGGAGGTCGTGGCTGGAGATGGCGGCGCCGAGAAAATCACCGTTTGGATCGCCAAGGAATCGCGCAAGCCGGTCAAGTTTTCGGCCGTGATGCCCGAGATGGGTGGCGCCACGGTGACGGCGGAATTGTCGGAATAGAAACACTTTGCAGAGGGGACTGCGGTAGGAAGCCGACGGAGTCGCGACCCATACCCACAAAAGAGTTGTGCCGATACCCCCAAATGGGGGGTTTATATAGGGCTTTGTATTCGGTTAAATCTAGGGTTACCACTAGACAGTATAGGAGTACTCTTACGCTACTCTCTGGAGGCTGCTGAGAGAACAATGTCGACACAACGCTCGTGTCCTCCCCCGAATGCACAACTTCTGAAGCTCCAGCACCGCCGCACAGAACTCGACAACGCGATCCGGTTGCTTGAGGAAATCATGCTGATACGGCTGAGACGGTCTCCGGAAGTGGCTGCCATCATCTCCAAGTGCGACGGGTCGCGTAAGCCGGAAGGCATGCGAATCCGCCTGCCCCACCACGGCAGGGTGCTTCGGATTTCGCTTTGGCGATGGTCGAGCGCGGCGTGCCTTCCTAGCGCTGGAGCGGGCGGCGCCGATTCGCCAGTGGCAGACCGCGGAGGACGCGGGTCGAGGAACCTGCCACTTCCTGGTCCAGTTTCCGCCGGACCTTATTTTGTCAGCGAGAACACTCCGCTACACCCGGTCTCACAGCCTGCGTCATTGCCGACCGTGCCCTGTAGCGCGCCATCGGCCCCAAACACCACATCTCCAGGATTGGTGCCGTTGGATATGCCAGGGAAACCGTAACGGTTGTTTCGGTCCAAGAGCCGCCCGGAGAGTCTGGCGGGGTCAAAGAGAATACCGTCCCATTATAGACCGAAGGTCCGCCGAGAGAAGCCGTGCCGACAAGCCCCCCGTTCTTACCGATCACAACGCCTGAGGGATTGGACCCGTCGTTGCCGCCCGTGAAGCTGTAGAGCGTCCTGAAGACCCAGGGGCCGCCAGGCGAGCTCGGCGGCGCTACGGCGAACACGGTGCCGCAGCCGCTGAGGTAAGTAGTAGAACAAGAGGGATTCCCGCCCTGTGCCATGACGCCGTACAACACTCCGTCCTTGCCGATCACCACACCGGAAGGGCTAACGCCGCTGCTGCCACCCGTGAAACGGTACAGCACTGCTATGGTCCAGGAGCCGCCTGGAGAGGCCGGCGGCGCCAGGGCGAACACTGTGCCGTAGCCTGCCCCGCCGCTGCCGCCTGTGAAGCTGTAGAGCTGAGCGTAAGTCCAAGCCGCGCCTGGAGACGCCGGCGGGGTCAACGAGAACAAGGTGCCATGACCGTAGGTCGTGGATCCGTAAAGCACTCCTCCAGCCCCGACCACCACACCTGCGGGACGAGAACTGGCGTCAGTCATAAACCTGTAGGGCACCCTGAAGCTCCAAGTGCCGCCTGAAGACGCCGGCGGAATCAACGCGTACACCACGCCACAACCCTCGGGGTAGCAGTTGCCGCCTCCGCCGAGGTGCGTGACGCCGTAAAGCACCCCGCCCCTGCCAATCGCCAAAACGCCGGTGGGAAGGGCGCCGTCGGCGCCCGCGAAATTGTGGAGCACAGTGTAAGTCCAAGGCGCGCCTGGAGACACCGGCGGGGTCAGCGAGTACGCTTGGTCAATGCCTCCGCCTGCGTTGGTGGTCCCATAGAGGACACCGCCGCCGCCGATTACCAAACCGTTCGGATCGGCCAGGCCTTCGCAGAGCAGGGTCAGCGTTAGCGGTGGTGGTTGCGCTGAGGCGTAACCAGTGAGAAGGAGACGCGCCGTCAACGGTGGCCCGCCAGTTGTGTGCAACAACCGGGGGTGGTCATGTTTCATTCTGATCCCGAACGACGATCGCCGTCAATCAACCAGATTCGCTTGCCAGCTTCAACGTGCAAGGCTCGCCGGGAGCGCCCGGTATAGGGTGCTGCCCGTCTTGTACTTCTACACGAGATGCTTCTAGCCAAGCCCGGCGAGCGCATAATAATAGATGCATGGCTTACCGCGTTGCCCTTTTGCTTCCGGCCCTGGTGGCCACGCTAGCGGCCCAGTATGGCACGACTCCGAAAGCCTCCGAGCAGGATTACCCGGTGCGTGCCAAGCTGGAGAAACTGTCGATCGGCGCGGAGTACCTGGTGCACAGCTTCTCCAGCGGCCGCGAGATGTTCATCGCCAAGGACTACCTAGTGGTGGAAGTAGCGCTCTACCCCGCCAACGGCGCAACCCTCCTGGTGAATGCCGGCCATTTCAGCTTGCGCGTGAATGGCCGTAAGCAAGCGCTCACGCCCCAAGGCCCGGAAATCGTGGCAGACTCGCTGAAGTATCCGGATATGGAGAACGGTCCGCGCGCCGTGGCCGCGTTGGGCCCCGTCGTCCTGGGACAGCCCCGGCCTGTCGAGCGCTTTCCGGGCGATCCGAATGCTCAGACCGGGCGGCTGCCTCCGCGGGTGCCTGAGGATAACCCCAGCGGGCTGGACAAAGAGCCACCCGTAAAGGCCGAGGAGTTGGCGGTCCAAGCTGCCTTGCCCGAGGGCGAGCACCACGGACCAACGAGCGGGTTCCTGTATTTCCCTTACCGCGGCAAGGTCAGCCGCATTCGCTCGCTCGAATTGGTCTTCACCAGCCCAGCCGGCAGCACTACCTTGCCGCTGCTGTAAGATCCGATTACGATACGGTGTTGACCAACGCCACCGCGACCACCACCGTCCCGGAGAACGCCTACAAGCCGCTGCCACCCGGCGCGTCCTACGATCCGCTGGTTCCCGCCTCCGCCGCATTGCCCGAACTCACCGCGCGCTCGGTGGGCTGGGGACTGTTCCTGTGCGTGATTTTCACCGTGGCCTCCGCATACTCGGGCCTGAAGGTAGGCCAAGTGATGGAGGCGGCCATTCCCATCTCGATCCTGGCCATCGGCCTGGCGCGCGCCTATCCACGGCGCTCCAGCCTGCTGGAGAACGTCATCATCACGGGCATCGGCGGTCTGGCCGGCTCGGTGGTCGCGGGCGCCATCTTCACTCTCCCGGCGCTTTATATTCTGAAGCTCGACCCGCACCCGGTCCAGACCATCTTCATCTGCCTGGCCGGCGGCTGCCTGGGAATTCTGTTCCTCATTCCCCTGCGCCGCTATTTCGTGCGCGACATGCATGGCCTGCTCCCCTACCCCGAGGCCACCGCCATCACGGAGGTTCTGGTCACCGGCGAAAAAGGCGGCTCGCAAGCCAAGCTGCTGCTGCAGGCCACCGCCATCGCGGGCGTTTACGACTTCTTCGTCACCACGTTTCACGTCTGGAAGGAATACCTGGATTTCCAGTTCGTGCCCGCCCTGNNCCCTGCGCACGCTCACCGAGCGCGCCCGTATGGGCCTCAGCTTCGACGCCATCAGCTTCATTCTGGGGCTCGGCTACGTGATGGGACTGCGCAGCTCCATGATTCTCTGCGCCGGCGGCGTGCTATCGAACCTGGTGCTAGTGCCGCTGATTTGGATGATCGGCAGCCACATCGGCAACGCCGCGGTATATCCGGCCCAAATCCCCATCGCGCAGATGACCGCCGCACAGATTTTCCGCGGCTACGTGCGGTTCGTGGGCGTGGGCGCCATCGCCACGGCCGGCATCTTCGGCATTTTGAAATCCATGCGCGTGGTGGCCGGATCGTTCGCCATCGCGGCGCGCGCATTCCGGCGCGGCCACGATGCCAATGCTGCCGGCGATGCCGGCTTCGAGCGCACCGACCGCGACATTTCCATACTGGCGATACTGATTGGCGTGGTGGTCAGCGCCATCGGCGTCGCTATCTTACTGGGCAATCTGGCGGCTTCCCCCGCCGCGATCCTGGTGGGCCTGGCGCTGACGCTGCTCTTCTCGTTCTTCTTCACCTCCGTGGCCGCCAATGCCATCGCCACCACCGCGCGCAACCCGGTCTCCGGCATGACCATGCTGACCATCATCATCTCGTCGGTGGTGCTGTTGCGGTTCGGACTCTCCGGCACCACCGGCATGTTCTTCGTGATGACCATCGCCGGCATGGTATGCACCGCGCTTTCGACCTCGGGGCAGGCCATCACCGACTTCAAAACCGGTTACTGGCTGGGATCCACGCCCGCCGCGCAGGAGAAGGTGAAGTTCCTGGGAGTGATCGCGGCGTCGGTGGCGGTGGGCCTGACCATCGTGCTGCTGGCGCGGACGTTTCAATTCGGCGAGGCCGCGCCGGGCGACACGCGCGTGGTGTTGGCGTCGCCGCAGGCATCCATCATGAAGGCGCTGGTGGAAGGCTTCATGAGCCGCCAGCCGGTGGCCTACATTCTGTTCGCAGCGGGCGCGTTCATCGCCGTCATCATGGAGATGCTGGGCGTGCCCGCCTTGATTTTCGCGCTGGGGATGTATCTGCCGCTGGAGTTGAACACGCCGGCGCTGGTGGGCGGATTCCTGGCGCACTTCCTGGGCAAGCGATCGGAAAAGGCAGGCGGCACGCGCGGTTCGCGCATACGCGAGCGCGGGGTGATCATCGCGTCGGGCCTGATGGCCGGCGGCGCATTGGGCGGAGTGCTGGGCGCCGCCTGCCGCCTCATCCCCAGCTTCACCGAAGACTGGGTCAAGACTCCGTTTTAACGGCAGCGAAGCGGTCTCGCAATACGTATCCGCCGCGTTGTTCATTTGTCTTTGCGTGTACTTGTGGTACGGATCGCTGCATCGACAGAAGGAGGAAAATAAATGACACAACCACTAATCGCCAACGCAATCCTAGGGATCGATACGCTCTGGGGCGGCGACGTGATGTGCCCCTCCGGCACCGGCCGGTTCATCGCGGATTCCTGGTTTTCCGATGAGCCGCTGCCACCCGCTTACACCGATCCAACCGCGGCGCGCGTGCGCGAATCCGGCGGCGTATCGGCGAAGACGCCTGATCGGCAGGCCATCGAAGCTTACCTCGCCGCGGTGGATGTCCTGGGCGCCATACGCGGTCTGAAAACGGAGGCCGCCGCCATGCCCGGTCTGCGCGGCGAGTACCTGCGCGGGCTGGCGCTCTGTTTCGAGACCATGTGGGACCTCGCCATGGAAATGCTCGGCAAAGGCGAACCGGTTCCCTATGAACGCTGCGTGGAGGCCTCCATCGGTCAGCCGCCGTCGCAATCCGAGCCCACGGCCAAGCGCGAACGCGTCGCGGAACTGCTGGGGCGCGCCGGACATGCTTCGCGCACCGGCGACGAACTGCTGGCCGCGGTGGACGCGTGGCGCAAAGCGCGCTTCGTTCCCATGGCCGTGATTCGCGGGCTGGGCGCGGCCGTGATCGCGCAGTATGACGCGCTGAGCGCGGCGCAGCTTTCGCCGCATCTGCCCGCCGAACTCGAAACGGTGCCGCGCGCCAACATCCAATTCCTGCCCATCCAGGACGCTTGGTTTTCCGGCTCGATGAACTACCTGGGGCGCGCCCGCCGCGCGGACGGCACACCGGAATACGAAGCCACTTACGAGATCAACGCATCGCTGGAGATCTCGTACCCGGAGTTCGTGCAGCTTGTGAGCCACGAGGTCGTGCCCGGACACGTCACCACATTCGCTTACCTGCAGAACCTGTACGCGCGCGGGCTGGTGGGCTTCGAAGCGTCGGTCCTGACCATGAACACGCGCGCCGCCGCGCTGTTTGAAGGCATCGCCAACAACGCCATTCTGATCGCGCACGGCGTCACCGAAGTGGAGCAGTTGCCCGATGACGACCTGCAAATCGGCGTGCTGCTGGCGCTGTTGCAGGATGACGCCAAGAACCAGGCATCCTATCTGACTTGGAAAGACGGCGTGCCGCAATCCGAGGTGGCCGCCATCCTGCGGCGCGATTTCCTGGTTTCGCCCGAGCGGGCCGACAAGCTCTCCGGCGCCTGGGGACGGCATCCGCTTCTCGGCCGGATGTACCTGCCTGCGTACCGTGCGGGCACCGATCGGGTAGCCGAACTGCGCCGCCGCTATCCCGCGGAACGGTTGCTGCCCGTGCTTTACGGTTGCGCGGGCCTGGTCGACGTGACCACGGTCGAAGCGGCCTTGTAACTGTGTCTTGTGGCCTGAATCTGCTAACCTGCCCAAGAGGTCCCCATGAAATCTCGCAGCGTGCAGCGGACGCGACGCGATCCCGCGCTTCCACCCTTTCGGTTGCGTCCGCTCAATACCATGAATTTCCCGCAGGCGTTGCGCGATGCGATTCCCACGCTGGCGCGCTGCTGGGGCCGATGTCTGGTGCTCGCCTCCGTCACCGGACGCGCGCTGAACGACCCATTGTGGGGCAAGCGTGTGCGCGTCAAATTCCAGGTAGAGGAGAGCGGCAAACTGACCGGTAAGTTCGACGTGTGGGTGGATGTGGACCCGGAAGCCGCGCGCGGCCTGGCGCGCACGCTGAACCAACTCGCGGACGAAGCGGAAAAGGCGGCGTCCGCCGGTGGAGACCCGGTGGCGGGAGAATAGGAGCATGAGAGGCGGCGGATCCTGGCTTCGCTCGACGCGCCGGGAGTTTGTGATCCGCGCGACGGCGGCGGGGGCGTTCTGCGCCGCCGCTGAGGAGACCGAACCGGTCCGGGTTATACCAGTTCCGGACAACGGCATACAGCCGCAGGTTGCCGTCGCCGGCGCCGGCCTGCAGCTCGCCTATTTCGCGGGCGACCCGAAACACGGCGATGTCTTTTATGTGCGGTCGGACGACTTCGGCCGGACCTTTTCCTCGCGTCTGCGGGTCAACAGTCAGGAAGGAAGCGCCATCGCGATCGGTTCGATTCGTGGAGCGCAGATAGCTCTCGGAAAACAAAACCGGGTGCACGTTGCATGGAACGGATCGGACACCGCGGAACCCCGAGGACCGGTCAACCCCGAAGCTGGCGGGCCCGGGTCACCGATGCTCTACGCCCGGCTGAACGACCTGGGAAGCGCATTCGAGACACAGCGAAATCTCATTCAGGAGACTTTCGGCCTGGATGGCGGAGGATCGGTGGCGGCCGATCGCAATGGAAATGTCTACGTCGCATGGCACGGTAAGGCGCCGGGTGCGGCCCACGGCGAGGCAGGGCGGGAGGTCTGGATGGCGCGCTCCGAGGACGAAGGCCGCACGTTTGCGAAGGAGCGCGCCGTATCACAGGAACCAACCGGCGCTTGCGGATGCTGCGCGATGCGGCTGTTCGCCGATTCCCACGGCGTCCTTTACGGCCTGGTNNCGCCACCGAAAACGTGCACCGCGATATTTACCTGCTGCGTTCGGCGGACACGGGCAGAACTTTCTCGGTGGCGCGCCTTCACGCATGGGACATTAACGCATGTCCGATGAGCAGTATGGCATTTGTCGAAGCGCGCAATGAAGTGTTGGGGGCGTGGGAGACGCAAGCGCAGGTCTTTTTCACGCCCGTGAGTCGTGGCATCAATGCGGCCAAGGCCGCGATGATTGCGCCGCCAGGCGAGAATCCCAAACGTAAATATCCGGCTCTCGCTCGGAACGGGCGGGGAGAAACTTTGCTCGCATGGGTCGAGGGTGCCGGCTGGCAACGCGGGGGCATCTTGGGCTGGCAGCTATTTGACCGGGCCGGGCATCCATTTGTTGCCTGCAAAACGCGAAGGGATGTACCGGTCTGGAGCTTCCCTGCCGTTTTCTCTCGCCCGGATCGGGGCTTCACTATAATTGTATGAGGCGCGGTGACATCAATGAACAATCTGGCCTTCTTGTTGGACCGCGCCGGCGATCACGAGGACGCCATTCGCCTACTCGGCAAATGTCTCTCCGGCCGACGCAAAGTCCTCGGCGAAGATCACCCCG
>PKYZ01000685.1 GCA_003132865.1 Bryobacterales bacterium | reverse complement strand
GGTCCTTTCTTGGCACGGGGTTGCCGTGACGCTCACATTTACTGAGTTCTCACACATGCCGCTGACGACTCTGGCAGTCCCGTGCGACCACCCTGACTGGCTCTTTGAGGTGAAGTACGACGGCTTCCGCGCGCTGGCGTACCTGGAAGATGCATGGGCGCCTGGCGGCGAAGGCGTGATCGCACAAGGCATTCGAATGGCCGGCGATCCCGGAAATCCTGATGCCGCTGCGTGCGAGCGTCCGGCCGAACCGTCTGGAATTGGCTTCAATGGAACTGGGTTGATGGCTGCAAACCCACGACTGGCGGTGGACTCAGTCACAGCCTTTGCGATATGAATAGTAGGGCATGCCCATTCGCATCATGGCTTCGCGCCACTCCGCATTTTACAGCCCGGTTCTCTGTTGTATTCGATTCCTCCGAGACGAGGGTCGCGAAGTCACGTATAGCGTGCTGGGAGCCGATCAGCGTACTTACGCCCTGATCCGCGATGGCGCGGTCGATATTGTGCAATCGGCCGTGTCATCAAATTGGAAACCGAGGGAACGCGGGGTCGAACCGCTCCCCGTGCATTTCGCGCAGATCAACCAGCGTGATGGTTTCTTCCTGGTCGGCCGCCATCCAGAACCCGTATTCGACTGGAAAAAGCTTGAGGGCAAAACTCTACTTGCGGATCACGGGCTTCAGCCGTTGGTCATGTTGAAGTACGCGGTCCGGCACAATGGAGCCGACTGGAAGAAGATCAAGGTTATCGACGCCGGGACACCCGAAAAGATGGAAGCGGCGTTCGGCGCAGGCACAGCGGATTACGTTCACCTGCAAGCTCCGGTTGTTCGCGGCGAGGTGGTCGTCTCGGTCGGAGCATCGATGCCGGAAGTAGCTTTCAGCAGCCTCTGCTGCGACCGCGGATTTCAAAAGACCGAGGCTTACCGAACCTTCCTCGAGGCGTACGAACGTGCCAGAGGGTGGGTCCGAACGGCGCCCGCCGAGGATGTCGCCGCGGCCGAAGCGTCTTTCTTTCCGCTCATCGCTCCCGAGGTCCTAGCTCCCGCCATCCGAAGCTATCAGGCCTTGGGTTGTTGGGACGGGGGTATTGAAATCTCCCGAGAACTGTATGAACAAGCGCTGAATGTGTTTCAATCCGCCGGAGAAATCACCTGGCGTCACCGCTATGAAGAGGTGGTGGCGTGAAGGCTCTTCGAACCGGCTTGGGGCGAAAGGCTCGCCGGGCCGTTGGAACGTGATAATGGATGGGGATGCCGCTCACGCTAAAGGCTATCAACGCGGAACTGGCCAAACGCGGCCACACCGCCCGACTGGAAAAGGCTGGGCCTTACTTCTACTTCTTTGNNTGAGGCCGCCGACTGGCTGGACCGGACGGTGCAGGTTCCGAAAATCAGCAGCCTGACGTTGGACCAGTGGATCGACGAGTTCAGCAGGCTAAAGGAACGGAACGCGGAGATGTTCCGGACCGGGAAAGGCAAAACGGCGGCCAAGTCGAAGAAATGATGCCGTTCTAAAACAGGCGCAGATCCACCCGCGATCTAACGGAATCCCGAAGTTGCGCTCCGCCACGGCCATGGCCGCTGTAACGTTCCTGAAACTCATTTACTATGAGATGAGATGGAACATAACGAACTAATCCCCGATTCGAGAAACCGCCCTGGACATGCTTCGCCGAGCGGCGGCGGAACCTGCACGGCGGCCCTGCCAGGGAGCACAACAGGCGACGACTGAAAAGAGCACGCCTAAGGCAGAGCACGCCAAGGCAGAGCACGCCTTGGCCTGGCCGAATCGACGGTCGCCAACAGCCCTGTCGGTGCGGGTCGTGTAAGATCTGCGTTGGTAACGCCGCTGGGAACGCGTCTATAATGAAAGGTTTGCTGATGCTTACTATTACAGCGGAATGCGACTCTTGAATCGATCCCCGCTGGCTGGCTTTTAGCGCCTAACCCGGCTTCAAGAATCTGCCCTGATCGGTGGGAACTTCGGATCAGGCTGTCGCAAGTGCTGTCGGGGTTGGAAGAAAGGAGCGGAGGCAATGAGGATGCGATTGCACCCAAAACTCAGCAACGTCAGTTCGCGCAACAAAGCGGTCAGGATGCGCGGCATTGGTTGTCGGACCAACACTGTCGCGACTGGCGCCCCAGAGCGGCACACGACAGTGCCAACCTGAGCAGCACTACGGCACGCCGTCCCTCTTGGCCGGTCACCTTGGGTTGGCGGCAAGCGTTGAAGTTCCGTTTCGGCCCCGACGAATCCCCAGGTGACCCACACGTGACCTTTCAGGATGCGGCGAAAGTATTCCTGGGCTTTGGCGTTATCGCCGTTGTACAGGTGCCAGTTGCCGATGCCGTATGCCACCGTATCGAACGCCAGTTCGACTTCGGGATCGGTGTTGCCCGCAGGCGGCTCGGGGGGCAGCGCCTCGGACTCGCTCATGCGGCCTTGAAAGAAGCGCACCAGATTGAGATAGAACCTGGTGTGCGGCTCCTTGTTGGTCATTTCCAGTGGGACGCCTTCCAGGGCCTTCGCCGCCTCGTCGGTTCGCTTGGCGCGGCGCAGCGCGGCATACAGCCAGTTGGTGGAGTTGATGCGCTCATCCGTATTGGGCGCGGTTTCCACCGCGCGGCGGAAGGCATCAGCGGCCGGGGTGAACTCGCCCAGGAAATAGTGAGCCAGACCGAGGTGATAGTACGCCGCCATGCTTTTGGGATTGAGCGCCGCGGCGCGGCTCAGATCGGCGCGCGCCTTCGCAAACTCTCGCAACGGGAGTTCGCGGTGGCCGCGCTCTATGTAGAGGTCGGCATTCTCGGGCGAAATCGCCAGGGCGCGAGTCAGAGTTTCGACCGCATCCTTGTCTTGCCAGACTGAGATTTGCGCCTGCGCCAGTTTGAGCAGCAACTCGGGGTTCTTGGGGTCGGCGGCGAGGTTCTTCCGCGCGGCGCCGACTACGCCCTTCTCGTCGGGCAGCGAATAGAACTTCGTGCCGAGTTTACAGGTGATTTCGGGTGTAGTCTGGGCGGGCGCGGCAGTCGCGAACGCAAAGGCCGAGGCCAGGAAACAGAGGGAACGCACGGTGACCATAGCTGCGGAGATTATAGCGGATTCGACTGCCCATGCCGAAATCACTACACGACCCGATGCCGACGAGCCACGAAATCTCCGGGCGGCTGGCCTACGCCGCAGCTTTCTTGGCTTTGCGGTAAGCCGCCCACCGCTTCTTCGTGGCTTCCCTTATGGCTTTCAAACCGGCCGCCGACATCTTCCGCTTCTTGGGCTTCGGTTGGGCCGGTTGCGCCTGTCGCTCTTTCAGCGCCGCCCATCTCGCTCTCTGTGCGGCGGCGATCCTGGCGCGGCCGGCCTTGCTGATTGTGCGGCGCTTCTGCGGACCCACGTGATCCGTTTCGGTCGCGGTGGCTACCGTGGCCTTTGGTAGTCCCGGACCGCGCTGACCGAGTTGCGCCTTGATGTCAGCCACTTTCGCTGAGATCTTTTCCAGTTCGCTCTGATACCCGACGATGGCCATCTCCAGCAAGGTGTTGTCCTTTGGCTGTGCCTTTCTTGGCATATTGGTTCTCCCATAGAACACTGAATTGAGATTGTGTTTCGACCGTATTGCACAGTATACAGCGATTCGTAACAAGGACAGAGCCGGATCGTTATCGCCCTACCTTGGGCCGAGGGCCGGCCGGAGAGCACGGGCAACCATCGGAAGGATCCTTTCGGGCCGTGCAGGGTTCGATTCAGCGGGCCTTCGCTGAGATGGTCGTCTCTTTCCTTGCTTGCCTCCGCTCCT
>PKYZ01000540.1 GCA_003132865.1 Bryobacterales bacterium | reverse complement strand
TCTCGCCACATATCCAAGATCTCTGAGGCGGAGTCCTGATGAGCGCGGGGGAGGGCACCCTCGCCAACGTAGAATGACGGATTGCGCGCGACCTCGGGGTGGGTGTTAAGGAAGCGACCTTTAAGAGAACTGAAAGTGAATTACGGGCTGAAATCAGACGGGCATGGGGGTACTCTGATACTGAAATCGACGTCGTCATTCGGGAAGCCCGCAACAACCCGAGGTGAACGTGCTGTTCCCGAGAGGGCGATGTCTACAACCTCAGCTTTGCGCCGCTATCCTCTCGAACCAAAACTCCCATTCCGGATTCACCGCCAACCATGTGGACCGATGCCCCGTCGGATTCGTGATCGACCGCTCCCCGACCGACCCCGATGACCTCCGTCGTGGCGTGTCCGGCTCGAAGTGAATGCCAGCATAGCTGGCGGCGTCCAGGCGCGCTAGTTATCATTTTCATCGCGCACGTCCCGTGCCGCGCGCGGAAGGCACGTGTGAAGGTGGTGCTGGGCACCGACGCGGTGGCCGGCGCGCATGGCCGCTACGCCGAGGAGTTCATCTATCGGGTGCAGGACGGGGGTGACAGTCCCATGGATGCGTTGCTGAGCGGAACGTCGGTGGCCGCGGAATCGCTGGGGATGGCGGACCGGATCGGTTCGCTGGCGGAGGGGAAGGAGGCGGATATGGTGGCAGTGGATGGGAACCCGCTCGACGACATCAACTGCGGGTCCGGCGGGCAGTGTTCGTGATGAAAACATGGAAGGGTGCATAAGGACGCACCGCCGGCGCATTCATTCCGGTCACCACGATCATCGATTTGCTCGAACAGGGGTGCCGCTCGGACGTGCAGCGCCTGGCCACGCGGACCCGCTCACCACCCGCCATTATGTCCGCCGCGACAAAAGATCACCCGCAACATCGTCGAGCGGATCTCGATTTGAGGCGAGCGCGGTTCGTAATAAAGATTGAAGCATTGCTCGTACTGGCATTGCGCTCCGAACGCCCATGGGCGTATAATCTTGCCCAGCGTACCAATGTACCTTAAGGAGGTAGCCTGATGTGCCTGCTGGATCAGAAAACAATTGAGAATTCGGTACGTGGCACCGTTTGGGTCGTGGCGTTGCTGCTGTGCCTGAGCGCCACCGCCGCGGCGCAGTCCGGTACCTATAGCAACATCATCATGTATGCCGTGCCGACACCCAACAGTGCCCCCGGTGGGATCACGCTGGGGCCGGACGGCGCCCTGTGGTTTACGGAAACGGTCGGCAATAAGATCGGCCGGCTCAGCAAGAGCGGGCCGATCACCGAGTATGCCGTGCCGACACCCGGCAGCGACCCCGCTACAATAACGCGCGGGCCGAACGATGACTTGTGGTTCACGGAATGGTTTGGCAACAAGATCGGGCGCATCACGATAGCGGGGGCCATCACCGAATTTCTGATCCCGACCCCCAACTGCAGGCCAAATGGGATTACAACCGGACCGGACGGCGCCTTGTGGTTCGTCGAACAACAGAACACTGTAAGCAAAATCGGCCGGATCACCACCAGCGGAGTGATTACCGAATATCAGGGGCCTCCCAACACCAGTCCCTTTTGGATCACGGTCGGGCCGGACGGCGCGTTGTGGTTCACCGAAAATGCGGCCAGTAATATTGGACGGATCACCACCTCGGGCTCGGTCACCGAGTATCCCGTGGCCGCGCCTAACAGTTCGATAACGACCGGTCCTGACGGCGCCCTGTGGTTCACCGAATTTGGCGGCAACAAAATCGGACGAATCACCATCGGCGGTGCTGTGACCGAGTATCCGGTGCCCACAGCCGGCGCCGCTCCGGATGGCATCGTCACGGGACCGGACGGTGCCCTATGGTTCGTCGAACAGTTCGGTAACAAGGTCGGGCGCATCACGACCAGTGGCATTATTACCGAGTTCCCTGGGGCAGGAACCGAACCGTTGGTGATCACCCCTGGGCCGGACCACGCTTTGTGGTTCACGGCCTACGCCAGCAACGCCATCGCCCGCGCTCCCGCGTGCGCCCTCGGCTTGACCGCCAGTTTCGCCGGCAGTACTTTAACAACCAATTTCGACCTGGGGGTCGCCCAGTCCGCGATTTGGAGCATCCACGGCGGAGCTACCGTTCTCCTCAGAAGGGAGATTCCGCCCGTTGCCCCGCCGCGTCAGTTCTCCGTGAGCTTTGGAGCGTTCCCGAACAAGGGCAACGTGACCGTTACGTCAGTTTTATCTAACGGCCTGGGTCAAACACTCTGCTCCGAATGGACGACCGTGAATACGGGGCCGTAGTCGCAATAGCAAAATGGGTGTTGCGCGCCGATTCGCCAGTGGGCAGTGGTGTGAGGCTCCTTCAAAACTGCGAGCCATTGAGTTGCAATCGCTTGCGGGAGGATCTAGCATAAACGCGCGTTATGCTACGTCAATCCGCCCACCTCCCGAGGTCTGGCTGATGGTCTCAACTACCGTGGCTCTGACTTGTGCCCGGCTACAGTGCGGTTCGGGAGGACACATGTCGAAATCGCGGAGACAATTCCTGGCCCGCACATCTTTTGGCTTGCTCGGCGCGGCTGCTGCTGGCCCTGGCAAAGCGCAGAAGCCCGCCGAACTTCCGCCTGGCGCGCCGCCCGCTTTTGGCGCTGCTCCAGCGGTCGGACCCGAGGTTTCGCCTTCCACCTTCGCCGAAGCGGAGAAGCTCATGCAGGTGGAACTGACCGGCACCGAGCGCGCCGTTGCAGCCGGCAGTTGGCGCACCACCATGGCACCGCTATACGAGCGACGCACCGGGCCGCGCAAGGTGGGGTTGGAACCGTCCCTCGCTCCTTATTCGCAGTGGGACCCCGTTTTGCCCGGCCAAAGCCGAGGGCCGGCGCGCGACCGATTTATCCGGACCAAGAATGATCCCGGACAACTTCCTGCAACCGACGCAGACATTGCCTTCGCGCCGATCGCGCAAACTCTCGCGCTGGATCGAGCAGCGAAAACTGACGTCGGAGAGGCTTACGAATCTCTACCTGGAGCGGCTTGCGCGCTTCGATCCGAAACTGCGTTGCGTAATCACGCTCACGCGCGAGTTCGCGCTCACGCAAGCCAGGCAGGCTGACAAGGAAATCAGGTCTGGCAAGTACCGTGGGCCACTGCATGGCATCCCTTGGGGCGCCAAGGACCTCGTGGATACCGCGGGCATCCCAACCACGTACGGCGCTGAGCCATTCAGGGACCGCGTGCCCACCCAGGACGCTGCGGTGGTGAAGCGTCTGCACGACGCAGGCGCAGTGCTGGTCGCCAAGCTGAGCATGGGGGCGCTCGCGCTGAACGACATTTGGTTCGGCGGCCAGACGATGAACCCGTGGCTGCTGGAGGAGGGATCGTCCGGGTCGAGTGCAGGCCCCGGCGCAGCTACGGCGGCGGGATTGGTGGGTTTCGCCATCGGGAGCGAGACGGGTGGAAGCATCATCGGCCCGTCCATGCGCTGCGGAATTACCGGGCTGCGGCCCACCTACGGCCGTGTGCCGCGCACCGGCGCGATGACGCTCTGCTGGTCGCTCG
>PKYZ01000764.1 GCA_003132865.1 Bryobacterales bacterium | reverse complement strand
CAGTAGGCGGCCAAGACCGATTTGGGCTTCCGTTTCCCCCGGGTTTAGGGCAAAGGCACGAGTGTAGTGAGTGTATGCGCCATCCAGATCGGAGCGCCGAAAAGCAATTTTCCCTAGCATGCATTCAATCCTGGCACTGTGGCCATCGAACTTGACGGCGGTGTCCAGCTCTTTTTCTGCCTCGGTCTGCGCTTGCGCGTCGTTGGGCGCCGACTCGAGGACGGCCTCGGCCAGTTCGTAGTGTACGCCTGACAGGTGCGGGTTGATCTCCAACGCCTTTCTGTAATGCTCGGTGGCGCCCTTCAGGTCTCCCTCATTGATCAAGCGCTCCGCAATCACTTGCTGCATACGGGCCGAACCGGGTGCAAGTATCGCCAGCTTGTTCAGCGTGCCGTCGGTTAAATTAGAATAAACCCGTAGCGCCATGTATAAGATTTCGACATTGTCAGGGTCGAGATCTACAAGCGTCCGCATCACAAACGCGGCGCGGTCGAGGTTACCCTGCTGGTCGTAGATATTGGCCAATTCCAATCCCACCTGGATTTGTAGGGCTTTGTCTTTCAATGTGGGGAATGATTTCTCCAGAAGCGTCTGTGCCGAGCGCTGTCCCAATCTTCTTTCGGAGATTCCCAGGAGAGCCTGTGTTTTCGCTAAGGACGGGTTAATTGCCAGGGCATTGCGCAGATATTGTGAAGCGTTCTGATAATCACGCCGAACAAACGCAATTACGCCTAAGTTTGCGTACGCCTCGGCGTTTCTGGGATCGAGTGTCAGAACAGCATCGAATTCCTCAACCGCAGAGTCCGGATCGTTCGCCTTGAGGTACTCGGCAGCCTTCCGAAGGTGATCGTGAATCCCCGCGCTGCGGGAAGCTCCTGTCTGTGCTGCCATAGCTGCAAGCGCGCTCGCTAGAAGCGTGAGAACTAGGATCAGGGGCCTTCCGCATACGCGTCCGGCCCGATTCCGAGCCACAGCCGGAGAAACACCGAAGTGAAACGCGGATTCGTCAGGCTCACTGGGTTGGGGATCTTTCATGGAGGAACGTCACCTGCCTTTAGGGACCTTCGGCGAGTTGCGANNGCAGCGTGATCGGAGAGGTCTGCAATTCCGGGCGTAGTCGCCTGAAAAACCCCGCGGCGCGCCGGAGGAAAGCTGCTTCCGCACTCCGCGGGGTTGGATGACTCAAACTCGGCCGGTGAGGTCAGAATGTAAGGCGAGCCCCCAGTTGTATGATGCGCATGTTCCCGTTACCGCCCGCGGGGCCGGTGATTCTGCCAGCGGTTGGATCGGCCAGGACGCCACTGGTGTAGCCGACGTTCGCATCGGGGTTGGCGTAGTTAACATGGTTGAACGCATTATACGCGTCAGCCCTGATATCGAGTCTTATTCGCTCCCAGTGAAGGGGAAACGTTTTTCCGAGACTAATGTCCACGTCCGTGAAACCCGGCCCAATCAGGGTGTTGCGTCCGGTATTGCCGAAGGTCCCAGGAGCAGGGTTGGCGAAGGCCGCGGGGTTGAACCACTGGCCAGGTGTAGGATTGGACACGCTTGGATTGCCAACCAGCGTGGGATACAGCTTGGAGCCAGCCGAAAGAGATGGAGCCAGCCCCGGATCGATTGCATCGGCGATGGAATTCTGAATGATGGGGGTGAACGGAACCCCCGAGTGCCACTGGAAAACGCTGGAGACACGCCAGCCGCCTACGACCTGGTCGACCAGCCCGTGAAGTGCATACTGGCGCCCCTTACCGAACGGCACTTCGTATACAATCTGACCAGCCAGGGTGTGCGTCGCATTAGAGTCGGCCAAACCGTAATTGACGGCCGGGTTGTACGCGTTCTGGTAGATATCGACACCCGATCCGTGACCGCCTCCGGTTCCGGTGTCGAGCAATCTCGACCAGGCATAATTGACTTGGAAGCTCAAGCCATACGAGTACCTCTTTTGAACACGCACCTGCAATGCGTTGTAATTCGACCAGCCAGTGTAGATTTGAGCTTGAATCGAGTTGAATATCGGGTTGGGGTTTCCGCAGTTATAGCCCGTGCAACCTAATTTGCTTACAGGCGCCTGGTTGATATCGGTTGCAAAATTCAGGTTCGTCCCGCGAGTGTTGACGTAGCTTGTGTCCACCAGCATGCCCCCCGGGAGGGCGCGCTGAACACTGACGAGCAAGTTCTGCACATAGTCGGTAGGCATATTCTGCGGATAGTACGACACGGAGCTAAAGTTATTTAGGGTTGGCGAAAGAGTTTGAAGCGTGGGAAAGACGACTGTGCCGGCCGGCGGTCCCACCGCCAGCTTGAATGCGGAGCTCCCGTTGACGTAACCCCCATTGCCGTTGTTGTGCGGATTGAAGCCGAGGCCGAGCGCATTATCAGTGTAATTCTCGGCATCGCGCGGCGCGTCAAAAATACCGTAGCTGGCCCGGATCGACCACTTGTCGCGTGGCGACCAGGCGATGCCAATGCGGGGCGCGAATTCCTTATAATTGGCATTCTGGATTGTCGACAGATTGCCGATCGACCCTCCAAAGGCCTTGTCGCTCTGCCCGCCGTAGAGGATGGCGCCCTTGTAGGCTCCGCCATCCGCGGGATTGGGCAGAACCGGGTCGTAGTTGCCGAACAGGTTGTGATTCACCCCCCAGCCGGACTGAATTTGCCAGCGAAGGCCCAGGTTCAGGGTTACTTTCGATGAGACTTTGAAGTCGTCGCTGGCGAACATCGCCGATTGCCACATGTGAGCGCTGGTTGCGTCGTATTCGTACACGTACCATCCGTATACGTCGCCAGCAAGGAAATCGGCGTACGGGATTCCGGTGACGCCGCCGTTGAACTCGAAATTACCCGAGCTGATATCGCCCCAGTTCGTATAGTTCTGGTAAATTTTGTCGTACTCGCCGCCAAGCTTGATCGTGTGCCTGCCGCGAACCAGCGTAAGGACATCGGAGACGTTGTACACTCCCTGGCCGAGAGCGGCATCTATGTTACCGTTTTGGCCGTTTCCGGCGCCCAAACCCATGCCTCCGACTCCCGCTCCGGTATCAATCGTAATCTTGGGAAAAACGTTGGCTGGAGCGTTGGTGCCGTAGGCCGGCTCGAGGCCAAGCGTCGTGGGATCGTTCTTATTAAGGGAGGGCGGCTTGTACTTATCGAGCTCTCGGCTTCCACCTAAACGAAACTCGTTGAGCATGGTCGGGCTGATCGTAAAAACGTGCGAGATTTGGGCAGTCAGATTGTCGGTGAGCCCCAGGGAATACGCGGTAGCGTCGTTGGGGTACAGAGGATCCGCGGGGACATAAGACGACACGGTAGGGAAATAGTTGAGGCTGAACGTGAGTTTTTGTTTGTCGGAAATATTGTAGTCTTCCTTGGTCGTATACCACGTGGCCGTGTTCGGACTGGTACCGTTGAATACATAATTGTTGATGGTCGGGCAGGTTTGCGGATTGCTCGCGGAGGGATTCGCTGGACCGGGGCATCCCGCAACCCATCCCGGAGCGCCTGCCTTGGGGAAGTAGCCCTGCAGCTTCAACGCCACGGGATCATAGGTTCCCATTAGCGTGCCGGTGGGACTAAAAGCCGGGCCTGTGGCGCCGGAGATCCCGTAAAAATTCCCTGCCTCCATGGCCGTGGTCGGATAGCTGTACAACCCGGAAGTTGGGGAAGAGGAGGGGTTGCGCTGGAAGGCGAAGAAAAAGAACAGCTTGTTCTTTATGACCGGCCCGCCCAGGCTGCCGCCGTAGTTATTCCAGTGCTCCACGGCCTTCTGTCCCGTCGCATTATAGAAACCTCTGGCGTTGAGCGCGGTATTCTGATCGAATTCAAACGCGCTGCCGTGAAATTGGTTCGTCCCACTCTTGGTGATGACGTTAATGGAAGTGAGACCATTGCCGTACTGCGCGGGTGCGTTGCTTGAATTGATGCTCACCTCGGCGATGGCATCGACAGGCATGTAGTAATTGCTGCCGTTGTAATCTCTCGGAGCAGTGGCAGCCGATCCGTCAGTCAGGAAGTTTACATTATACGATTGCGTGCCGTTGACTCCGATTGACTGGCCGGAGACTGGCCCTGTTCCTCCGCCGGTGTTGACGCCGGGAATAAGCTGCGTCATCTCGGAGCGCCAGTCGGTGCCAACGATGGGCGCCGTGACAACCGTCCGGGCACTGAGTTCCACATGCTGGTCGCTGGTTTCCGTTTCGATGAGCGGCGCCATAGCGTTCACCACGATCTCCTGGCTTGCGGCGCCGACTTGGAGCGTGACGCTGATTTCCAGGGTTTCGATCTGGAGAACAATGCCTTCGCGGACAGAACCGCGAAAACCTTCCTTCGAGAATGTGATTGTGTAGTTGCCCGGCGCCAGAAACGGAACATCGTACAGGCCGGACTGGTTCGTCGTCGTTTGAGTGACGACGCCGGTCTGCAGGTTCTTGATCGAGACCCCCGCTCCCGGCACGACGGCTCCCGAAGGATCCATCACGGAGCCTTTGATCTCCCCCGTGTTCGAATTTTGGCCGCTGGCGAGAGGAGCGAATAAGATCGCGCCGATAGCGAGGAACAACGCCGTTCGTTTTAACATGGTCCACCCCTTTTCATGGACGGCATTCGTGGACGCCGGTGTGCCGCTCAAAACATAAAACGCGTATGGGCAGATGGCTTCCTGCGTCGCCGTCTTTTGCGAGACAGATTCATGTTAGGCCCGGCGCGGCCAGAGTTGATCCAACGAAAGTTGGATTGGCAGATTAAAAAAGATTAATTTCCACAATCCAGATTCTCTGGATCGGAATCAGACTTTGGTCGGATACGCTCGCTGGCGGCTCGCGCTAAGTTCGTAAACGATGAAAACAGGTTGCGGCGCAATCGCCCTAGCCCTGGTGATCCCAACCATCGGGCTGGCCGGCTCAAAATCCACGGTAGCGGATGATGCACCGGGCAAGGTTGTGATCGACGCCCGGGAACGCGTCGCACCGGTGCACGATCTGCCGTTTGCGGCGGGTGGCCGTTCGCCGGCGGGTCACGTGCTATCCATCAACAACCGCTATCTTTCTCTGGACGGCACACCGTGGCTGCCGGTGATGGGAGAGTTCCACTATTCGCGCTATCCGGACGCGGAATGGGAGCGTGAAATCCTGAAGATGAAAGCCGGCGGCGTCGAAATCGTGGCCACTTACGTCTTCTGGATTCATCACGAAGAAGTCGAAGGGCGGTTCGATTGGTCGGGGCAACGTAACCTGCGCCGCTTCGTCGAATTGTGCGGGCGGCAAGGCATGTATGCATGGGTGCGCGTAGGGCCTTGGGCGCACGGCGAGTCGCGGAATGGAGGGCTGCCGGACTGGCTGCTGCGCAGCGGGCCGGCGCGCGAAAACGACCCCGGATACCTGGCGCACGTAGACCGGTTCTTTCGAGAAATCTCGAAGCAGCTTACGGGTCTGCTGTGGCAGGACGGCGGTCCCGTGATCGGCCTGCAAGTGGAAAACGAATACAGCGCGCGAGGGCCAGGGAAAGGGGAAGAACACATCCTGACGCTCCGCAGGATGATGCGGCAAGCGGGTCTGGATACTCCGTTCTATTCGGTGACGGCCTGGGACAACGCCGCCGTGCCCGCGAAGGACGCGATCCCAGTGTTCGGCGGCTACGCGGACGGATTCTGGTGGCGCAGGCTGGGCGAACTGCCGCCCAACCCCAACTATTTCTTCACGCCGATCCGCTGTGAGGAGAACGTGGGTGACGACCTGCGCTCGAAGCGTCCCGATCTGGATGCCCGGTATAAGGATTACCCGTTCATCACCGCCGAAATGGGTGGAGGGATGGCTCAGTCCTATCATCGAAGGCCGGTGTTGAGCCCGGACGATACCGCCGCGATGGCGTTGACGAAGCTGGGCGCAGGCGCGGTGGTGTACGGCTATTACATGTTCCACGGAGGGACGAATCCGGAAGGAAAGCTCACAACCCTTCAGGAATCGCAGGCCAGCGGCTCGCTCAACGATTTGCCGGTCAAGGGATACGATTACCAAGCGCCGCTCGGCGAGTTCGGGCAGATGCATCCGGTGTTTTCCGACCTGAAGATCCTGCATCTGTTTCTGCACGATTTCGGCGCCAAGCTGGCGCCGATGACGGTGCGGTTTCCGGCACGCGTGCCCGGCGGAAAATCGGATACCGCCACGCCGCGCGTGACGGCGCGCGTCGCGGGCGAACGCGGATTCCTGTTTATCAACAACTATCAGCGCAACTATCCGCTTCCGAACCGCAGGAATTTCCAGGTGGAGTTGCAGTTGCCGTCCGGACCGATCGACGTGCCCCGCCGTCCGGCTGCGGTGCCCAGCGGTGCGTATACCATCTGGCCCGTGAACCTGGACTTGGGCGGGGCGACGCTCCGTTACGCCACGGCGCAGTTGGTGGCCAAACTCGACGATCCCGCGACGCTGGTTTTCTTTGCCTGGCCGGGGATCGCTCCGGAATTCGCTTTCGATGGAACCGGCGCGGAGTCCATCGAGGCGCCGCACGCGCGTGTGTCGAGCGATGGGGGCCGCGTGTTTGTGGATGGGATCCGAACCGGCGCCGCTGTCGCGATGAGAATCCGCAGACCGGGCGGAAAAACGATAGCCATCGTTCTGCTTTCCCGCGAGCAGGCGCGTCAGGTGTGGAAGCCGGAACTAGCCGGAAGAGAACGGCTTCTGTTATCGCCGGCTGATTTGTGGTTCGAGCGGGACGAGATACACGTGGTCTCGCGGGACGCCGGCGGACTGCGCGTGGGGATCTTTCCGGCGCCGGACGGACAGGTACAGGGATTCGCGGCCGACGGGCAGGACGGGGTGTTCCAGCGCTACTGCGCGCGGGTGCAGCCCGTAACGGTCGCGGCAGAGGTGCGTCAGGTACGAGAAGGGAAAGCAGACCCGGTAAAGATGGGGGATCAGACCGCAGTCATGCCGCCCGACGGAGCCTTCGCGCACGCGGCAGCTTGGAAGATTCATGTGCCAGCCGTCGAGGCCAGGCAAGCCGGCGGCCTGCTGCTCGGCATCGACTACGTGGGCGATATCGCGCGGGTTTACGCAGGGGATCGGCTCGTCACGGACGATTTCTATCACGGCGCTCCCTTGGAGATCGGCCTATGGCGGACCGGCCCGGATCTGGAGTTGCAGGTACTGCCACTGCGCGGAGACGCTCCGATCTACCTGCCGCCTGGAACCCGGGTTGCACCGGGCGCGGAGCGGGCAGATCTGAAGAGTGTTAAGGTGATTCCGGAATATGAAGCCACCCTACGCATACGGTGATACCACGGGATCCACACGCCGGACCATGCTACGGCGGGCAGCGGCTACGGCCATGCTGGGGCCCTTGTTTAAGGTGACCCCTGGAATTGTGAGCGCTCAACAGACGGTGAACCGCAACTCCGCCCCCAGCAAGCTGCGCATCACGGATATGCGCGCCTGCCGGGTGGCGGCGAATTACGATTATCCGATCGTCAAAATCTATACCAACCAGGATGTCTATGGGTTGGGCGAGGTGCGGGATGCGGGCGTGGAGGGCATCGCGCTGATCCTCAAAGCACACTTGCTGGGCAAGGATCCGCTGGATATCGTGGGAAACCTGCGTCCCCTGCGGCAGTTCGCCGGACACGCGCGCATGGGCGGCGGTTACAGCGCGGTGGACATGGCCCTGCACGACATCTCCGGCAAGGTCTACAACGTGCCTGCCTACCGCTTGGTCGGGAGCAAGGTACGCGATAAGATCCGCATCTATGCCGATACGACCGACCACAAGGACCCCAAGGTTTATGCCGAACGCATGCGCCGGCGCAAGGAAATGGGGCTGACCTATTTCAAAATGGATCTGCACACGGAACTGGTGGCGGAACGCCCGGGGGCGGTGAATGAGCGCGGTGTGGCCACGGAGAAAGGACTCGGGTACTTGTGCGAGTTCATTGAAGCCATCCGGGATGTGATCGGCTGGGGCACGCCGCTGGCCGCGGACCATTTCGGCCCGTTGAACGTCCACGATGCCATTCGCTATGCGCGGGCGTTCGAGAAATATCAGCTTTCGTGGGCCGAAGACATGGTGCCGTGGACCAATTGGCAGGGCCTCAAGGAGATCAAGGCGAATACCACTACTCCCATACTGACCGGCGAGGATGTGTTCGGCCTGCGCAACGGATTCGACGCCATGCTCGACAACCAGGCCGTGGATCTGATCCATCCGGATATCGAGACCTCGGGCGGGTTGCTGGAGACCAAACGGATCGCGGATTACGCCGAGTTGAAGGGCATCGGCACGGCCATGCATCATGCGGGATCGCCGGTGGGCGGATACGCGGGCTATCACACCGCCGCCACATTTGGGAATTTCGTGGCCATGGAGAACCACGCGCTGGATATGCCCTGGTGGCAGGATATAGTGAAGGGTGTCCCGAAGCCGATCATCGACAAAGGTTATGTGGCTGTACCTGAAAATCCGGGATTGGGGATCGAGCTGAACGACGACGTGGTGAAAGCGCACCTGCGGCGGCCGGGATACTTCGAGCCTACGCCCATGTTCGACGATAAGATCGTTTCCGGCTTCATGACGGGCGGCGCGTGGCCCCACTACGACGAGACGGGCAAGTGGTGCAACTGTGTCACGTATGAATAGACCCACAGTGGGGCAGTCGTTCAGCCTGCCGTTGGACTATGGCTTTTTGTGGGGCAGGCCCTCGGCCTGCGCGGGTCCCCTGGACCCGCAGGCCAGCGAAGCGGGCCCTGGGCAAGCATTCAGCCTGCCGGGACTTCTCCGCGCGGTCGCGGCCTTGCTCCTGGCAGCCGCATGCGCGTCCGGCGCCGATCCGACGTTCCTGCGTCGCAGCGTGGCGGAGATCGCGTCTAAACCAGACGATCTGACCTCTGGCGCCGCCGGCGCTTCCTACCAACCCATCTTCGGGGCCGGCGATGCGCAGGCCAGCCAGTTGAAGGGCATCGCGAGGTACGGCGTGCTGACCGTGGCGCCGCACGCGGCCAGCGCCCTTGTCGGCTATCCGGCGGAGGAGCAGATCTACTTCGTTCTTGCGGGGAAGGCGAGGCTGCTACACGGGGATGAACGCGCAGCCATTCGCGAGAACGACTTCATGTATCTGCCGGTTGGGCTCAAGCATGGCGTCGCCAATACATCGGACGCGCCCGTACGCCTGATGGTGATGGGCTTCCGCATTCCGCCGGGCACGCAGGTTGCTCCACCTGCGCGCCTCATGCTGGCAAACGCGGACGATGTGCCGCCGGTGACCCTGCCCAGCCACGGGCCAACCACCTTGTTCAAGCTGCTGATGGGGACTACCGAGAGCCGGCGCGACAAGTTGGCAGCGGCCAGCCAAATGGTGAGCCTCTTCATCATGGACTTCGCTCCGGGCGGCACCAACATCCCCCATCATCACGAAATGGAGGAAGAGGTCTACTACATCCTCCGCGGCAGGGGCGACATGGTGGCCGGCGGGGGCGCCGACGGCAACGAGGGCCGGTATCCTGCCAGGGCGGGCGACGCTTACTTTATCCGCCTGAACGCCACCGTGGGGTTTTACGGCGGGTCCAAGGATGGCGAACCGCACGACTTGGTGCTGGCCGTACGCTCGCGCTTCCCGTTTGTGAAGCATGAGCCATAGGGCCTTCGTGGCGCGGGTGCCGCGTGGGTGGACAAGTTTGAAGTGATCCGGATTCGGGTGCTTGGCGGCGTGACCGTGGAAGTTGGCGACTGCTACCGCAAGAATCCGCTTGGCACCGATGCTGGCACGGCGGGGAGTGTAGTGGCAAAGAAATAGTGAACTCCGCGAATCACATCTCCATCGACCAGCATGGCACGTTGGTCTTGCTCCATTTCTTCCGGATGGAATCAGCGAAAACGCCTCACCGACTGCTCTAATTGAATCTCACAATCGACCTTCGACATCCATCCGGGCGGGTCATCGAAACGTACCGAACAGAATTCGAAAATGTATGCCACGAGCTCTGAATATCCGGGATCGGGCTTTATGCTGACGACAAACTGCTCTCCAAGCGTATTAACGTGAACGGTGCGGCTATCGATTCCGAGAAATGATGCGATATCAGTCGCGCTGGCGGAGTGGCGCTCCGCTTCACTCTCCCGAGCTCTCTTGTGTCGGAACGGGAGGAGAAAAGCTTGCCAGCCGGAATGTGGTTTGCCACTGAAGTAGTTGAACAACCGAGGGCGTCCTTGGACATCGTCGGCTCGAATGAGAAATATGTCGAGGTGCATTATACGCGGGGGTAGGTCGCCGAATGGCGAAAACGAGCGACTTAGGCGGGCACGCTTGGCCTTCGGAATCTTTCGCCAGATCGGGTTAATCACTGGCTCCGTCGACAGCGTCATAACGGTCGGGTATTCATCCATGCAGAAGACGCGTTCTACTGCTTGCGTGATTAGTGGTCGGATCGCCAACTCTCCAATCCGCCGGCGGAGATCTTCTGGAAGTTTCGCCATTGTTCGCACCACTGCCGCGGCGGGATTCGGGGTTGGTGCATCGGCCGGAATTCCCAGACCGATGGCGCGGGCGCGTAACGCTCCCACCAGTCGCTCATATTCACCCTGCTTAAAGAGGTCGACCCGATGCCATTGCCTGAGGTTAGCCGGAACCTCACAGTCATCAAGCCGCGCGGGGATCAGGAAGATCGTACCCTCCGGCTTTCCGCAGCCATTTCCAGAGCTTGCCTGATCTCCTTCTGTAGGTAACCTTCCTTGGTCACCGAGGTGCACGATAGGCACACGATCACCGCATTGCTGGCACGCACCGCGGCCCTAATCTCGGCTTCCCAATCGTGTCCGGGTAACAGGTCCACTTCATCGAACCATGGCGTAAACCCGTCGCTCTTGAGGCGATAGTAGATGTCTCTAACAATTTGTTTGTCGTCAGAAGCGTGGCATAAGAAGCTTTTCAGTGCGGACCTCGCCGACTGGTTAGTTTCGTCTAGCGCAGGCCCGTCGGGCCGCGGACAGTAGAGAGTCGGCCCGTCTTCGGCCGACTTCGGGCCCGTCACGATCTTGATGAAGTCCTGATGCCCATAGCGTCGCGTAGATACGCGGGGGGAAGGGGACTCTTGGTGACGCCCCTTCTGAACGGCGGCATACAGGTTGCGTCGCGCGGCCTTGACCTCCGCGAGGCTGTAGTTCTTGTGTTGACTGGTTTTCGAGTCGAACAAACTGTGATGGGGCAGGCACATCCATGCCAGGTTGTCTTCTGCCCTGTTGGTTCGATCCCATCGAGATGAGCAATCTGGCCGTGCTTTTCTTCCAAGTCGCCATTCAGGTGAAAACAGAGCACGCACCGTCGGCCGCTGTTGATCAGAACCGCTGTTTCGCGGTCCACAGGGATATTCTTTCGCGGAGGTTTCTTCTGGACCGCCATAGACGCTTATATACAGGACGTTATCACAGCGTCCAGCGCGGCTGCGAACCGAGCCCAAATCCGGTTTGGAGAAGTTCGACCTCTGGCCGGTCGACAGATCCCGCCAAACGCCCGTCCCACCAAGATCTCGGGAACGGAGACGGCTCAAGAGGAGCCAAGCGCCTCTTCGACGGCGTGGGGATTTTTGGCGATGACCGCGAGCAGAATCCTCGCCGGGCCTTCCGGCCGCCGATGACCCTGTTCCCAGTTTTGAATCGAATCCAGCGAGAAACCGAACCTTGCGGCGAACTGTGTTTGACTTAACCCCATCTTGGCCCGAAGCTTTCGGACGTCGACTTGCGGCACGCGCACATAGGTAACTCGCACGCGGCCTGGCTTACCATTCACCCAGTCGCGCGCCTGTTGCGCACTGCGGAGCAGTTTGACTCCCAACGGGGATTCCTTCGCGGGCTTTCGCCGGCTCGTCTGGGTCATTTCGCTTTCCTCTCCTTCCAATCTTCCTTCAGCGCGCGAAGTTGCGAGGCGAGGGCCGTCCGCTGCTTCATCGACAAATCAGTCTGCACGTTTTTCGCGTAAATCGCCATCAAAAACAGCGGAACGTCGATATTGTGAAAGTAGTAAATCACTCGCGAACCTCCACGCTTGCCCTTCCCTTTCGACGCCCAGCGTAGCTTTCGAAGACCGCCCGTTCCCGGTATCAGAGCGCCCGCTTCGGGTTGCTGAGCAACGTACAAAATGAGGGCGTCATGCTCGTCGTCTGAAAGTACGCCTTTCACATCGGCCAGGAATTCCTCCGTCTCCACGACCGTGATCATTCGGCTCACACTCCAGTATACGCCAATGACGGATTGCACACCCGCGTGAAAGATCGAGCGGAGACCGTCCGCCGGGACGAGGGGCGACCCTGCTATACGGAGATGAACGCGCAGCCATTCGCGAGAACGATTTCATGTATCTGCCGGTTGGGCTCAAGCATGGCGTCGCCAATCCATCGGACGCGCCCGTACGCCTGCTGGTGATGGGCTTTCGCATTCCGCCGGGCACGGATGTTGCTCCACCTGCGCGCCTCATGCTCGCGAACGCGGACGATGTGCCGCCGGTGACCCTGCCCAGCCACGGGCCAACCACATTGTTCAAGCTGCTGATGGGGACCACCGAGAGCCGGCGCGACAAGTTGGCGGCAGCCAGCCAGATGGTGAGCCTGTTCATCATGGACTTCGCTCCGGGGGGCACCAACATCCCCCATCACCATGAGATGGAGGAAGAGATCCATTACATCCTTCGCGGCAAGGGCGACATGGTGGCCGGCGGGGGCGCCGATGGCAACGAGGGCCAGCATCCAGCCAAGACGGGCGATGCACACTTTATCCGCCTGAACGCCACCGTGGGGTTCTACGGCGGGTCCAAGGATGGCGAGCCGCACGATTTGGTTCTGGCCGTCCGCTCGCGCTTCCCATTTTCGAAGCGGGAGCCGTAAGCAGCTTGTGGCGCGACCGTTGGGCAACTGTTTTTCGAGATTTGGAACCATTGCCGTTAACTTAACCGCACGTGAATGGGGCGCACGGCAATTGTTGAAGATGGGTATGTGCTTCACTCAGGTAGACCCTACAGCTTGTGGTTTTGCTTTTTGGGCTATCCGACGGGTCTGCTGAACGATTTCGTCGTACGGCGCGGGCGCGACAGCCACCGCCTGCTGCGCCAAGCGGAAGAATAGCTTGCCTCGACTTTTGGATTTCCGCCGGTTGAACCGGAAGGTGTACTCATCAAGGTAGTAATCGAGATGCTTATGACTGACCGCGCCCTGGTGGGTCCCCATCAACCATCGCTTGAGAAGCCCGACGATGCGGTGGACCCGCGGCAGTAGCTCCGAGGCTGTCTCCTTGTTGCCCTTGAGGATCGTCACCTCCTGGAGGTAGCCTTTCGCGCTCAAGCCGTCGTAGCCACTCCAGCCATCTGTATGGACCACGCTGCCCGGCTGGATGGAGTCGAGCACAAATGCGTGGAGGCTCTCGGCGGAGGCGTCCGGTATCTGCCGCAGCCGGATACGCCCGATGCCCTTCCCATCCTCTTGCGCGGCAATGACAATCAGGGC
>PKYZ01000463.1 GCA_003132865.1 Bryobacterales bacterium | reverse complement strand
AGCGCCACGATAAACATCGCGCCGGTCACTATGGCCGTCACGCCACTGCGGCCTCCCGCCGCCACTCCCGCCGCGCTCTCGATATAGCTCACTACGGTGGAAGTGCCGGTGAGCGAGCCGACTATGGTGGCCGAGGCGTCCGCATACAGGATGCGATCCACCCGCGGGATCGTGTGGGCGTGGTTGAACAGACCCGCGCGCTTGCCCACCGCCACCAGCGTTCCGATATTGTCGAACATGTCGATGAACAGGAACACGAAAACAATCTCGAAGAAGCCCAGCCGCAGCGTCGCGCCTACGTCCAGTTTCAGCGCGGTCGCCGAAAGGTCGAGGAAGCTGTAACGTTGCGGATTCCACACCACCAGACCGGCGGCGATTCCGACGGCCGTTGTGAGCAGTATCCCGATCAGCATGGCTGCCGGCACACGCCGGGCCAGCAGGACGGAGGTCGCCAGCAAACCAAATACAGCCAGCAGCGTGTGCGGATCGCGCAGGTTGCCCAAGGTCACCAACGTGGCGGGATGCGGCACAATCAAGCCCGCGTTACGGAATCCGATGAGAGCGATGAACAGGCCCACTCCCGCCGCCACCGCCGCGTACAGCTCGAAGGGAATCGCCGCCACAATCAACTGCCGGATGCCTGCCGCGGTCAGGATCAGGAAAGCCACTCCGGAGACAAACACAGCGCCCAGGGCCGCTTGCCAGGGAATCCCCATGCCTTTGACGACGGTGTAAGTGAAATAGGCGTTCAGCCCCATGCCGGGCGCGAGCGCAATCGGATAGCGCGCCAGGATGCCCATCATGAAGCTGCCAAACGCCGCCGAGATGCAGGTGGCCGCCGTCACCGCCGCCAGAGGCATGCCGGCTTCGTGCAGGATCTGGGGATTCACGAAGACGATGTAAGCCATCGTGATGAAGGTCGTGAGGCCCGCCAGGATTTCCGTCTTCCAATTCGTGCCAAGGCGCTGAAATTCGAAGTAAGCTTCCAGCCGGGCGAGGATGGGCATCTCGCGTGAATATAACATGCGTGGGGCGCGGCGGACCGATCATCGGGTCCCACGCCAAAAGACGCTAAAATCGGGCACGTGCGCGCAGAAGACAATGTGATCGTCCGCAGCGAAAACACAGAAGACGCTAAAGAGCGATCGCTGATCCGTTCGATCAATGAAGCAGCTTTCGGCCGGCCGGACGAAGCTGACTTGGTCGATGCGTTGCGCACCACAGGTGTCGTGCTCGTCTCGCTTGTTGCTGAGGTGGACCAGCGAATCGTCGGACACATCCTGTTCAGCCGGATGTCGATTGAAACGACCAGCGGTTCTTGCCCGGCGGCGGCATTGGCCCCTATGGCCGTGTTACCCGGCTATCAGGGTCGGGGCATCGGTGCACGGCTGATCCGGCATGGTCTGGATCTATTGAGCAGGCGGGGTGAGCGGATCGTCATCGTTCTCGGACATCCCGATTACTATCCGCGCTTTGGCTTTTCCAGCGAGAAGGCCCGCCATCTCGAAAGCCCTTTTCGTCCCGAGGCCTTCATGGCGATGGAACTCAGGTCCGGTGCCCTCGATGGCATTCGCGGCAGGGTCGGGTATCCGGCCGCGTTTGGCCTCTGAGCCCTTGCGCCCCCAAAAGAGCGGTCGGCCGCAACGCGGTAGCATGGGGTAGAGGGATCGAATGTTTACATGGATCTGCCCGCAGTGCGGGCGCGAGGTGCCCCCATCCTACGAAGCATGCCCGGATTGTGCGGCCAGAGAGAAATCCAGCGGGCAACCGGCGCAAACCGCGGCCCAACCTCCGCCGCCCGGCCCACAGGGCACCCCGGCCGTACCCTCAACGCCGCCGGCCTACGCGCCGCCAGCCGTGGCCCCGCTTCCGCCCGCGCAGTATGCCGCTCCACCGCCGTACGCCGGCTTGCCCACATGGCTGCTGACCCTCCTTTTTGCGTTCGCCTTTCTGGGCGTGGGCGCTGGAGTGTACTTCGTGGTGCACTATTTCCGTGGTGGAACTCAGGCGGCTTCCACGCCGGCCGAGAGTACCCCGGCGAAGGGTCCGGCCAAACCGAATCCCCTCCAAAAGTACGTCGAGATATCCGGTATACGCTTCGTGGAGACGCCCAAGCATGGGACCGAAGCGCGCTTCGTGGTCGTCAACCATTCCGGCGCGGACATTACGGATCTCGCCGGCACGGTCAATATCTGGGGCCGCACCGCCAAGTCCGAAGAGGAAGCCGCCGGCACCTTCAGCTTCAAGATGGCGTCGCTGAAGCCTTACGAGTCCAAAGAAGCGGTGGCGCCGCTCTCGACCAAGCTCAAACCCTACGAGCTGCCGGACTGGCAGAACGTCTCCGCCGAAGTGCAGATCACTTCGCCGTAGGCGCGCCGGTCAGGATCCCGGAGAGCGCGTTTTGCCGGTATTCGAAGATCGCCTGTAACTGAGTCCGCACAGCCAACCGGTGCGCCAGCCTGCCCAGCGGCCCGAAAGGCAGCGCGTAATCCACGCGGTCGGAAACCAGCGCGCCGTATTCGGTGGGCTTGAAATCGTGCCGGTGATGCCAGTAGGCATAAGGGCCCGCCACCTGCTCGTCCACGAAGAAGAACGGCGGTTCGTACTCCGTGATCGCCGTCTTCCATTTCAACGGCAACCCCAGCCAGCGGATCTGGTAGTCGATCACGGCGCCCTTGCGCATCTGAATGCGTTCCGGGGACGACATGCGGAAGTTCAGCTTTAGCCTCAGCCATGGCGGCGTGATGCGCGCCAGATTGTGCGGATTCTCGAAGAACGCGAAGGCCTCCCGCAGCGATACGGGCACGGACACGGAGCATTCGAGGCGGTAGGTCTTCATGGCGGTCACTCGATCCGCACATCGTCGATCAGCAGATCGAACTTGCCAGGTGTGGGCGAACTGCCCAAGAAGACGCCCATCAGGTCTTGTCCGTCTGTGCCGTTGAACGACTTCAGCGGGAAGGTGAACTGCTTCCACTCCGCACCCGCGGTGAAGGTCTGCTGCGTGGGCTGATAGCCGAAACTCTGCGCGAAGATCATCACCGTGTAGGATCGCCCTTCTCCCTTGGCCCAGAACGACAGGGACTTCTTCGAAGAAAGGTTGGCAGCCGCCATCATCGCCTTGCCCGGAGAGAACAGTGCGCCCGCCCAACCCACCGGCGCGTTGCCGGCCACAACTTCCCCGGAAATGTCGAGGCATCCCTTACTGCCGTGGGCGCCGCCAGCCGCGATCTTGATCTGGGCGGCGGATTTTCCGCCTATCATTGCATCGGTCGAGATCATCCATCCGGCGCCGAATTTTGTCTCCGGCTTCTCCTGCTCGAAGTCGCTGACCAGTCCGCTCTCCGAGCCTGCCGGAGGCGCCGCGGCCGCCTGCGCCTTGGATTGCTCCTTCTCCTTTTCGACAGCGGCGCGGAAGCTGGCGCGATCGGCCGGCACGCCGTCTTTCCACACACCGGCAATATCGCGCGTAGCCAGGATGTCGCTCGCCGGATCGCCATTCACCAGCAGCAGGTCCGCGCGCTTGCCCGGCGCGATCGTGCCGCGATCGTCCAAATGGAAAATGCGGGCGGCCGCGGCAGTGGCGCCAATTAGCGCTTCGGTGGGCGTCAGCCCGGCCTCCACCAACAATTCCAGCTCGCGATGCTCGGTCGCGCCCGGTGCGGTTCCGGGATTCGGCACGTCGTCACCCACCAGAATCGGCACGCCGGCGGCCTTCAACTGCTTCACCGCCTCGAAAGAGCCGGCGCAACTCGGCTTGTTGGTAATCGTAAAGGCCTTCTTCAGATTGGTGATGTCGGAAGAGTCGAGGTACGGCGAAAGATGGGCGTCCGTGATGAGCGGCTCACCGCCGGCCGTGCCGCAAACACTCTGCAAGACCGTCAACGTCGGGACGACAAAGGCGTGGTGCGAGGCCACCAGGCGCCCGAAATCCGGATCGGACTTCGCCCCCGAAAACAGGTGCGCCAGCCCGTCTGCGCCCGCATTGATGGCATCTTCCGCATCTTGCAGCGTGCCGATGTGTACCACGGCCAGCTTGCCCCGCCGGTGCGCGGCGGCAATTGCGGCGGCCAGCGTTTCCTTGCTCAGCGTCGGCCGGTGTCCGCCGTACGCGGAGCCATCGTCCAGCACCAGCTTGATGTAATCCGAACCCTCCGCAATGCGCGCATCCACGAACGCCTGCGCGTCCGCGGGATCGCTCAGCGTCGGGACCTTGATAGGGTACTCCGTGCCATGTCCGCCCGGCACCGTAATCAGATAGCCCGCCGAATACAGATCCGCGCGATCCGTGGCCTGGCCGGCGCTCCGCTCCTTGCGCATTCCCGCCGCGAAATGCGGGTCGGTGAACATATCGAGCACCGTCGTCACACCGAACATGAGTTGCTGCTTGAGCATGTCCCGAGTCCAGACGTGCGCGTGCGCGTCGATGAGTCCAGGCAGCAGAGTCTTGCCGCTGCCGTCGATTACCTGAGCGCCTTCCGGGATAGCGATGTTCGGACCCACGGCTTCGACGCGCCCGTCGCGCACCAGCACATCGGCCTTGGGAATCAGCCGCGTGCCGTCGAACACGCGCGCATTGCGAAACACCAGCGGCCTGCTTGCGGACAAAGCGGCGGACAAAGCTGCGGGCAAAACCGAAACGGCTGCACTCAAAAATCCCAGCGCAAGAAAAGTTCTACGGAATGACATGCTATGCTACCAGCTTAACCTAGCCGGTGTCCTCCAAAGTGAAACGTCCCAAGACTGCCGCCGAGCGCCGCACGCGCACGGACCATATCCTGCACGGGCTGGACCAGATGTACCCCAATGTGACCTGCGCGCTCCACCACCGCAATCCGTGGGAGCTGTTGGTGGCGACCATCCTTTCCGCGCAATGCACCGACAAGCGCGTCAACGAAGTCACGCCCGGTCTGTTCGCCAAATATCCCACCCCGCGCGACTTCGCCGCGGTCCGTCCGGAGGTTCTGGCGCAGGATATTCGCAGTACGGGTTTCTTCAACAATAAGGCGAAGTCCATCGTAGGGGCCGCACAGAAAGTATTACGCGATTTCGGCGGCAAGGTTCCGAAAACCATGGAGGACATGCTCTCCGTTCCCGGCGCCGCCCGCAAGACCGCCAACGTGGTGCTGGGCACCGCGTACGGGATCGCGGTGGGCGTGGTGGTGGATACGCACGTGCAGCGCGTCTCCCGCCGGCTGGATTTGACCAGACAAACCGATCCCGGCAAGATCGAGCAAGACCTGATGAAGATCGTCCCGCAAGACCGCTGGATACTCTTCTCGCACCAGATCATCCACCATGGCCGCGCACTCTGCCAGGCCCGCAAGCCGCGCTGCGCGGAATGTCTGCTGGATCCGGCCTGCTATGCGAAAGATAAGACCATCTGACCCGCTCCCCACGTTAACGTTTACTAACTCTTTACATTTTTTCTTTACCCCAAACGCCCGCCGCTACGTAGATGTAAGTGGAGGGTAAAGCAAATGAGGCACACGATCCTCAACAAGTTCATGTTCGCGGCCGCCGTGTTGGGTCTGGGTATTGCCGCGGCCGCTACCGGTGACACGGTCAGCGCCTCGGACGCCGTCATCGTAAAGAAGCTGACGCACGAGATCCGCATGTATCCCCGCTACAGCATCTTCGACAACATCGGTTTCTTAGTGGACGAAGGCCGTGTGGAGCTGCTTGGCGAAGTCAGCCAGCCGTTTAAGAAAGCCGACCTTGGGCGAATCGCCCAACACGTGCCGGGCGTCACCAGCCTGAGCAATGAGCTCAAAGTTCTGCCGCTGTCTCCCATGGACAACCGCCTGCGCCTGCAGGTAGCCCGTGCCATCTACCGCGATCCTGTCTTGTCGCGTTATGGCATGGAGACCGTGCCGCCCATCCACATCATCGTGGACAACGGTCACGTGACTCTGGAAGGCGTAGTCGGCACTGACATGGAGAAGAATGTAGCCGGCCTGCGCGCCGCCGGCGCCGGCTTGAGCTTCGGCCAGGTCACGAACAACCTGCACGTTGAAAATCCGAGCCACAAAAGCTGACGCTGCTGGTGGCACAGGCTTAAGCCTGTGAACCGCCGACAGCCGGCGCCAGCCAGGACTAACCGCCCCACTGCTGTAACACAGTAGCACTAGCGTCTGACGAGCCGGTGCCCGCAAATGGGCCCCGGCTCTTCTTTTTTGCCTTTGTCACCCGCACATGAGAAGCTGACCCACGACGTCCTCGCAATGCGCCACATAGCGGCGCACGAGTTCCTGCAGCGGGATCGGTTCCGCAATGCCGATACGGCAGGGTATGTCCATCTTTTCCACCGGAGTGCGGGCGATCACGTGAACGATCAGGCGGTTGAGCGAGAAGCACAGATCCACCAACTCCCGCCAGGGCAGATCATTATACTGCTGAACGGATAGCCAGCTATCTTCGGGATATCCACCGGCTGTGAGCTGCGGCTCGGTGAGCGCCCGCGCGAACCACTGCTGATGCGCGGCCGCCCAGTCGATCAGGTGGCCCAACGCCTCCTTGCGAGTCCATCCTGCCCGCTTCAGACGCTGTCCGCCATGCTCCTCGAGCTGCATGGCCGCCCCCAACAGCCGTTGCAGATCCGCGGCGGCCTTGCCCAACGGCCCGGCGGGGGCGCTTGCGGGCAGCGGAGGAGAGGCCTGAAGTCCCGCCGCCACTTCGCGATAGCCCGCGTAGTCGATTCCGAATTCCTGCTGCAGGACTGCGGCCGTCGAGGTTTCAATACGCAGGATCCCCAGAAGCAGATGGCAGCAATCGATGGAAGGGTGCCGCAGCGCCGCGCTCTCCTCGGCAGCACAGGCCAAAGCTCTCCTGGAATCCTGGCTCAGCGGCAGATCCACGGACGTCGCAGTGCGCTGCACGGGCTGCGGCACACGCTCTTCGATTCGTTTGCGAATCTGTTCGGCGGCTCCAGCGGGCAGCCTGTTTCGGAAAGAGTGATCCTCGCGCAACAGGCCCAGCAGCAGATGCTCGGTCTCGATGTAGGGAGAACCAAACACGCTGGCCTCATAGCGGACGAAGAAGATGGTGCGGCGCGCCACTTCGGTGTAGCGTTCAAACATGCGGTGGCCTCCTCTCAGTATGCTCCAGCGGCCGGGGATTGGTATAGTCTGAGAGACTACGGATGAGACTTTTCCTGGGTGTGGATGGCGGACAATCCGGCACTACCGCGCTAATCGGCGATGAAGCCGGACGCGTGCTCGGCGCCGGCAGCGGCGGCCCATGCAATCACGCGGAGGCCGCGGAGGGCCGCCAGAAACTCCTGCGCGCCGTGGGTGACTCCGTTGCCGCGGCCTGCGCGCAAGCCGGTCTCGACGCGCGCGCCGTGCGCTTCGCGGCCGCCTGCTTCGGTATGAGCGGCGGTCCGGAAGACAAGCAAGCTATCTTACAGCAGATCCTGCCGGCCGATGTGGTGGTGGTGACCGATGACGCCGTCATTGCGCTGTCGGGCGCCACCGCTGGCGAACCCGGAATCGTCACCATCGCCGGAACCGGCTCCATCGCTTTCGGGCGCAATGCGACGGGACGCACGGCGCGCACCGGCGGCTGGGGCTACATCTTCGGCGACGAGGGCAGTGGATTCGACATCGCGCGCCAGGCCCTGCGCGCCGCTTTGCGCGCCGAAGAAGGCTGGGGGCCGCCAACCGCGCTGGTTCGCGCGCTACTCGACGCCACCGGCAGCGAGGACGCAAACGGCGCCCTGCATCGCTTCTACGCGCCAGACTGGCCGCGGTCGCGCGTCGCGACCCTGGCCCCGCTGGTGGATGAAGCCGCGATGGCCGGAGACCCGGTCGCGCGCGATATCCTCCACAATGCGGCGCAGCAACTCGCCGTGCTGACCTCGTCGGTTCGCCAGCAGCTTTGGAAGCCCGGCGAACCCGCGCGCGTGGCCTGGACCGGCGGCGTCTTCCGGAGCCGCATGCTGTTGGAGCGCTATCGATGCCTGGTGGAATTGGAGGACGGCAACTGCGTAGGTCCGCCGGAGTATAACCCCGCGGCGGGCGCCTTGATCGAAGCGTATCGCGCGGCGGGACTGCAGCCGCGGCTGAGCGGCGTGCCAGCGCTAAAATGACTGCCGACCGCGTGGCGCACGCACTCGTGCGTAATGCCGCATGTTTTCCCAATATCGGTAATGCTGCAAGAGTTCGTGGGGCAGACCCAGGGCAGACCCCGGGCAGACCACCTCAAGGGTGGTGCCCTTCATGCTACAATCTGGCCGGATGCGACGAAGCTGGAACTCTCCGATTTGGACGGGATTCGCAGTCACGCTGGTGGCGGTCTTCAGCTACATACCCTTCTTTGTTCGCTTTCCGGGCACGCGCGATGTTCCGTGGGCAAACTTACTCCTTTTCCTGGCAGGCGGGTGCGTGTTGGCGGCCGGGCTAAAGAGGGCGTACCGCGAGCCGGAACGCTACCGCGGCAAAGTCGGCGGCACGGTGCTCGGCGTGCTGGCCCTCGCGCTGTTTGGCCTTTTCTGTTGGGGTAACTTTGTCTTCGCGCGCCGTGTGCCATCCGCCAGCGGCGCTCTGCAAGTGGACCAACCTGCGGCCGATTTTACGCTGCAGGATGCCAACGGCAAGCCCGTGACTCTTTCTGAAATGCGCAAGACAAACCGGGCCGTGTTGTTGATTTTCTACCGCGGTTATTGGTGACCTTTCTGTAACTCCGAGTTACGGAGTTTCCAGGCCCACTTAGACGAGTTTCGCGCGCGCGGCGTCCGGATCGCGGCCATCAGCGTGGACTCCAATGCAGAGTCGCGCAAACTCTGCCAGGACCAGGGTTATACCTTCCTTTTCCTGTCCGATCCGAAGGCTGAGGTGATCCGCCGTTACGGAGTCCTGCACGCCGGCGCCGGCGAAAACGGCCGGGACATCGCGCGGCCCGCCGAGTTCCTGGTGGACGCCGCGGGCATCATCCGATGGGTCAACCAGACGGATGACATCCGCGTGAGAGCCCGCCCCGAGATTGTCCTGCGGGAGATCGACTATCTACAACTGCCAACGGGACGCTGATGTTCCCTGGTAGCACAGGCTTCAGCCTGTGAGGGACCCGCTTTCCAGCGGGTCCAGCCGGCCGGAAGGCCGGCNNGGCGAAGGAGTAACATGTTCTCGACAAAACGGAGCCTTTGCGGCGCAATTGTTTTGCTCTCTCCCGCAGCAGCTTTCGCGCAACGCGGCGCGCCTCCGAATAACATCGTGGTGGATGTAACCCCCTCGCACGCCGTCAGTTCCTTCAGTCCATTCCGCTCCCTGGGCGCGGGCATCGACCGCCTGCGGGGAGACACAACCGACAAAGTCATGACCCCGGACTTCATCGCCCAAATTCAATCGGCGGGTTGGCAGACCGTCAGCTATCGGCAGAATACCGAACTATTCGCGGAAGCCTGGCACTGGAATCCGAACGGTAAGTGGAGCAATCCGGGGGCCAAGGAAGGTTACTTTGTGGGTGATGCAACTCCCACGGAACCGATCCGCCATTCCTGGGCGGCGCCGCTGCCGCATCGCGGCTTCACCATGGGCGACGGAACCGGCTATTCGCGCCTGACCGACGGCGATCCGGGCACTTACTGGAAAAGCAATCCCTATCTGACGAAAGCCTTCACCGGCGAAGCCGGTCACCCGCAATGGGTCACGCTCGACCTCGGCGGCAAGCTGGAGATCGACGCCATCCGCATCGCCTGGGCCGCGCCGTTCGCGACCAGGTACCGCGTGCAGTATTGGACCGGCGGGCGCGATCCTTTTGGCGCGCCCGCGGACGGCATCTGGCAGACGTTTCCACCCAGTGCTTCTTGCTTCCCNNTTGGCCATCCTGTTATCCGCCTTTCGAACACGACAGCCCAGGTCGGCCGACACTCGGATTCTGGTCTAGGGGAGAGCTACAGGAGCCTCGCCAATGTTTAATTGCCTTCCTGGAGCCATGCTGACTTTGGGGCATACGCACCAATGAAAAAATGGCTTTAGCTGCTGTCCTGCTCTCTCGCAGCATACCTCCGCGCCGGGCGTCTAGTCACAGCCTGTTCAATCCGGCACCGCCGGCGGCAGGGCTGACTTCTGACTTCTGTATCACATCCGTACCCACATACGGACGCAACGCCTCCGGCACCACCACGCTGCCGTCCTTTTGCTGATAGTTCTCCACGATCGCCACCCACGTGCGGCCAACGGCCAGACCGCTGCCATTCAGCGTGTGCGCGAATTCGCTCTTGCCCTTGGCCGGCTTGAACCGGATGGCCGCCCGCCGCGCCTGAAAAGCCTCGAAGTTCGAGCAGGACGAAATCTCCTTGTAGGCGTTCTGCCCCGGCAGCCACACCTCGATGTCATATGTCTTGGCCGATGCAAAGCTGGTATCGCCCGTCGAGAGTACCACCGTTCGGAAAGGCAGCCCTAGCCGCCGCAGGATATCTTCGGCGTCCGCCGTCAGTTTCTCCAATTCGTCGTAACTGTGCTGCGGGTGTGCGAACTTCACCAACTCCACCTTCTGGAACTGGTGCTGCCGGATGATTCCGCGCACGTCCCGCCCGTAAGACCCCGCCTCGCTGCGGAAACATGGCGTATAGGCGCACAGCTTCACGGGCAGCCGCTCGCCCTCCAGCGTCTCGTCCCGATACAAATTGGTTACGGGAACTTCCGCCGTGGGCACTAGCCAGAAGTCGGTGTTCTCGATCTTGAACAGGTCCTGCTCGAACTTGGGCAACTGGCCGGTGCCGAACAGACTCGCCTTATTCACCATGAAGGGCGGCAGCACCTCTGTGTAGCCGTGCTCGCGCGTGTGTACGTCGAGCATGAAATTGATCAGCGCGCGCTCCAGTTTTGCGCCCAGGCCCCAATACACTGCAAAGCGGGCACCGGTTACTTTCGCCGCGCGCTCCAGGTCCAGTATGCCCAGCTCCGGGCCCAGGTCCCAGTGCGCTTTAGGCTCGAAGTCGAAATGCCGCGGTTCGCCCACCCGCCGGACCTCCAGATTATCCGCCTCGCTTGAGCCCACCGGCACGGATTCGTGCGGCACGTTCGGAATCCCGGTGAGCATCTCGCGAAAGGACGCCTCGGCCGCCTTTTCCTCCGCCTCCAGAACGGCGATCCGCTCGCCGATGGCCCGCACCTGTTGCTGCCGCTCACTGGTATCGACGCCTTCGCGGCGCAGTTTGCCGATCTCGACGGTTTCCGCATTGCGGCGGGCTTTCAGTTGCTCGGATTCGGCAATGGCGGCGCGCCGCCGCTTGTCCAATTCCCGGTAACCATCCAGGTTAGGCGGATTGCTGCGCGTCTGCAGCCTCTCGGCAATGCGGTCGAAGTTCGCTCGAAACCAGGCCAAATCGTACATCTATTCATGCTACCAAGTGGGGCAGGCTCTCAGCCTGCGGCGGCCTCCCAGGCCGCCAAATCTGAACATCGGGTCCGCACATCCCCACAAGACAGAAGCCCAGGTCATCCTGGAGCGTGAGGTGCTGCAAGAGATCATCCGTCGGTTCACAGCCATCGACAGGCGCGAGGCCATCGGACCTGCGTTTCAAATCGTTTTGGACATCGCAGTCATGGAACGTTACGGCATCCGCTGGATTCTTTCCTTCGATGTCGATTTCGATCGCTGGCCCGGCCTCGAAAGGATTTACCGGGTATAAGCCAAGGAAGCATTTTCGTGCGAACCCGCGATTTGCGGTGAGATCGATGTGCTCAGCCTCCGTCCTCTACGAACTCCCGCAGCCTGACAAGCGCGTCGTCCCACTGCTTTGAGATCGCGTCGAGGCAGCGGCGGGCGTCTGCAAGGCGCCGCTGATCCAATTGCCAGATCCTCTCGCGCCCGCGCCGCGTGCCGCGTACGATAAACTTGTCCGAGGTAACCCGGGCGGTACTCCTACGACTTGGCCACGCCACGGCCTTGTGGCGCCGTATCGGTCAATGGTGTGCATCCCTCGGAAATGCTCCACGGGCCAGTTCCTCCGCTGAGAAGGCCTTGCGGCAGGTTCGACGCGAGGGGCTGGAGGCGGTCCACGATCAATGCGGATACAATATCGAATGACTCCATGGCGGCCAAGATGACGGCCTTGACCAAAACAACAAGATCACGCACGACTGCGACGCGAATTCCGAAGCCGCCGTCAGGGTTGGAGATCAATCAACTCCTGGCCTGGCGCGCTTCCGATTTTTGGGACGTGGCTTGGTCCCCCGACGGGACGCTGATTGCCGCGGGAGGAGGCGATGGCTGCATATGGCTGTTCGACGCGTCCACAGGTAGCGCCCGGCTGATCGAGGGCCACGCCGGAGATTGATCGATTTAATCAACGCCGCGTCAGTATCAACAGTGAGGCCCTTGCCCAGGCGCTCCTAAAGACACATCCCGACATGAAGCTGCGAATCGTTGTTTGGCACCATTCAGTTTCGGGCTCTCGCATGGTCGCCAATCCCGAGATCATCGATCGGCTTATTGCCAAGGGCTATCGGTTGTGCATGCACGGCGACGTACACGAGGAACGGAATGAGTTGCGCAACTACCTCGACACGCAACGCACCTTTCATGTGGCGGGCACCGGTTCATTCTCGTCCCGGGAGGCCGGTCTGCCTGGGGCAACACCAAGACTTTACAATTTGATTGAAGTCGACAGGACATTTCACCAGGTCCATATACGCTCGCTCGCGCAGCGCAAGCTCGATGGACCCTTCGCGCCCCACGCGATCTATCCTGGGGGAGATGACCCTGAGGTCCGTCGCGGCGACTACTGGATTAGACTGGAAGTTGGGTCATGATTCGTATTCCGCAATAAACGCGCCTACCCGTGGGGATCGGACACGCCTTCCACATGACCGTGCAGTCGCCAAACCGTTGCCGTGATTCTCAGCATTGCCTCTGCTCGACGCGCAGCCGGAGAGCGCCAACAGTACCTATCATTTGTGGCAGTGCCGTGCCCTGCCCAGCCGCCCACATATCCAGCCGATGTGTGCCGCTTTCCTGGCGGGCTTGGCGGGGCTTGGCGTGAAAAGCGAGGCTCTGGGCTTGGCCGTTTCTCCAGTGACGCATTTTGTTTCTCTCTAATTGACTGAAAACAATGCCTAATTGCAACCAATCCCGCCAATGTCCGTAACCCCTCGTGCTACTCTGATGTCGGGAGAACAGTTATCTAACCCAGTCCGAAAAACGCTACCCGCACTTGCCGTAAGTTGTCGGTGGCCGACCCCTGGGCCCTCCGCGGACGCAGCAAAATGTCACACGATGCAACACGAAGTCGAAAAAAACGACCGCGCGTAACAGCCGCGGCATGCAACCGGATGCAACATGAAATCAGGAAAACGGTACTCAGTAGCAGGCGCTCACGTGTCGTCGCGCTGGAATCGCCTTTCGCCAGCGCGCCCCACCACCGGTCTTTTGCGAAGCGAACCCAATTCCCAGCCGGGCTGCGAGCGGAGCCGCTAAATGACAAGCGAACCTTTAGCTAAATCCGATAACATTAACCAAATAAATGGGTTACCTAGCCAATTTGGACCAATTGGCTTTGTTCGTCAGAATTCCTGTTTTGCGCCCCGGACCCGCGATCCATGCACAAAAACGCACAAAAACGCACAATCTCGGCGCACCCAAAAACGGCTACTCGATTAGTGAATATGGTATACTCATTCTATGAGCAAGCGGCTTCAAGTGCTCCTTCCTGACCAAGAGATGTCAGCTATCCAGCGCTTAGCCAAGCGCGAACGCTTGACAGTGGGCGAATGGGTCCGCCGAGTCCTGCAGGAAGCGCGCGCAGGCCGGCCCGAGATCGAACCCGAGACCAAACTGAGAGCGGTTCGGCAAGCCGCGAATTACGCATTCCCCACTGCCGAAATGGACCAAATGCTGAGTGAAATTGAGCGGGGGTATCGCAGTTGATTTTCGTCGATTCGAATATCCCCATGTACTTGATCGGCGCAGCACATCCCCACAAGACAGACGCACAAGTGATCCTGGAGCGGCTGATTGCATCCGGGCAACGTCTCGTCACCGACGTCGAAGTGCTGCAAGAAATTCTCCATCGGTACACGGCTATTGATAGGCGAGAGGCCATCGGACCTGCACTTCAAGTGACCTTAGATATCGTCGACGAAGTGATCTCCATCGAAAAGGCAGAGGTCTTACGCGCCGCCGAGATTGTCCAGAATCGCGCTGTGCTGTCGGCCCGCGATGCCGTCCATATCGCAGTCATGGAACGCCACGGCATCCGATCCATTCTAAGCTTCGATGGCGACTTCGATCACTGGCCAGGACTGGAGAGGATTCATCGCATCTAGAGCCGCCCCCCGCCCCGCCCACGTTCACTATAATGAAAATAATCCCATGCACCAGAAACTCACCGAACGTATTGTCGACCTGAACCCGCGCGAAACCTCCGAATGGATCGAAGCGCTGGATCAGATCTTGGACCAGGAGGGGCCGGATCGCGCGGCATTCCTGCTGGAGCGCCTCACCGAACAGGCGCGCGGCGCGGGCGCCGACCTCCCCATCCAGCTCAATACGCCATACGTGAACACCATCCGGCCCGAGGAGGAAGTTCCGTATCCCGGCGACCGCGCCATGGAGCGCCGCATCAAAAGCCTCACCCGCTGGAACGCCATGGCCATGGTCGTGCGCCAGAACAAATACGACCCCGGCATCGGCGGACACATTTCCACTTACGCATCTCTCGCCACGCTGCTCGAAGTGGGCTTCAATCATTTCTTTCACGCGCAATATGGCGACCAGCCCGGCGACCTCATCTACTTCCAGGGCCACGCCTCGCCCGGCATCTACGCGCGCGCGTTCCTGGAAGGCCGCCTCACCGAGGAGCACCTGCGCAACTTCCGCCACGAGCTGCGCGACACCCCGGGGCTGTCCTCCTATCCGCACCCCTGGCTGATGCCCGATTTCTGGCGTTTCCCCACCGTCTCCATGGGCCTGGGCCCCATCAATTCCATCTACCAGGCGCGCTTCATGCGCTATATGGAAAACCGCGGCCTGATCCCAGTCACGCCGCGCAAGATCTGGGCGTTCCTCGGCGATGGCGAAATGGACGAGCCCGAATCCATGGGTTCGCTCACGCTGGGTTGCCGCGAGAAGCTCGACAACCTGATCTTCGTCATCAACTGCAATCTGCAGCGCCTCGACGGTCCCGTGCGCGGCAACGGCAAGGTCATTCAGGAACTGGAAGCCGCCTTTCGCGGCGCAGGCTGGTACGTCATCAAGGTGCTCTGGGGCGAGGATTGGGATCCGCTCCTGGCGCGCGACACCAACGGCCTGCTGCAGAAGCGCATGGTCGAAGTGGTGGATGGCGAGTGGCAGACCTACGTCACCAAGGACGGCGCATATTTCCGCAAGAATTTCTTCGGCAAATATCCCGAGTTGCTGGACCTGGTGGCGCACCTCGGCGATGAGCAACTCGCGCGTTTGCGCCGCGGCGGCCACGATCCCAAGAAGGTCTATAACGCCTACAAGGCGGCGGTGGAGAATACCGGCTCGCCCACCCTGATCCTGGCGCACACCATCAAGGGATACGGCCTGGGCGAAGCGGGCGAGGGGCGCAACATCACCCATCAGCAGAAAAAATTGAACGAGGCGGAGATTGCGCATTTCCGCTCGCGCTTCGAGATCCCCATTCCGGATGAAGCGGCGCGCAACGCTTCGTTCTACCGTCCGCCGGACGACAGTCCCGAAATGGCTTATCTGCACGAGCGCCGCCGCATCTTGGGCGGCTACATGCCCACCCGCAGCACGCCCGCCGGCAAGGTGGAAGCGCCGCCGCTGGAGTATCTGGCCGAGTCGCTGGCCGGTTCGCAGGGCCGCGAGGTATCCACCACCATGGCCTTCGTCCGCGTCCTGACGCTGCTGCTCAAAAACCCGGCGCTGGGCAAGCGCGTGGTCCCCATCATTCCGGATGAAGCACGCACGTTCGGCATGGAGTCGCTGTTCCGGCAGTTCGGCATCTATGCCAGCAAGGGGCAACTCTACAAGCCGCACGANNGGAGATGATTCCGTTCTTCGTGTATTACTCCATGTTCGGCTTCCAGCGCGTGGGCGATCTGATCTGGGCGTTCGCCGATGCGCGCGGCAAGGGCTTTCTAATGGGTGGCACGGCCGGACGCACCACGCTGGCCGGCGAAGGTTTGCAACACCAGGATGGCCACAGCGTCGTGCTCGCCAGCACCGTGCCCACCTGTGCCACCTACGATCCGGCTTATGCATATGAGATCGCCGTGATTGTGCAGGATGGCATCCGCCGCATGTATCAAGAACAGGAAGATCTGTTCTATTACCTGACCCTGTACAACGAGAACTACCCCATGCCGCCCATGCCGGAAGGCGTGGCGGAAGGCATTCTGAAAGGCATCTATCGTTACAAGGCTGCGGCGGAAGGTCCGGCGAAGGTGCAGCTCTTCGGCAGCGGCCCGATCCTGAACGAGGCGTTGCGCGCGCAGAGTATTCTCGCCGAGAAGTATGGCGTGCCGGCCGATGTGTGGAGCGTAACCAGTTACAACGAGCTGCGGCGAGACGCCCTGCGCGCCGAGCGCTGGAACCGCCTGCACCCAGGGCAGCCCGCGCGGCAGCCTTACATTCAGCAGGCGCTGGCCGGAGCCGTGGGTCCGATCGTGGCCGCGACAGACTACATGAAAGTGGTGGCGGACCAGATCGCACCGTGGCTGCCGGGCCGCATGGAAACGCTGGGCACCGATGGTTTCGGCCGCAGCGACAACCGCGAATACTTGCGCCGCCATTTCGAAATCAACGCGGAGTCCATCGCCGCCGCGGCGCTCTCCCGCCTGGCGCGCGACGGACAGTTTCCAATGGAGCGGGCCACCGCGGCGTTCGGCGAATTAGGTGTGAACACAGAGAAGGTGGACGCGGCGCGAGCATGAGGTTGCTATGAGTACGTCAACCAGATTAATCAACTACGAAGATTCCCTGACGATGCCCGAGAACAGGTTTGAGGAAATCGTACATGGTGAAAGTAGGATCATGCCCGCGCCCAACAAGAAGCACGCTTATCTGATCGCGAAGCTGTTAACCGTTCTGACGAGACAGCTTGACGACAGCGAATATCAAATCCTCAGCCAAGGGGCCGGCCTGGGCATCGAGCGCGTCCCATTGACGTACCGCCTACCGGACTTAATGGTCTTTCGGACCGCATCTCTCCGCCAAGACAGCGCGGAAACAGCCGGCAACGATCCTTATATCTGGGCCCTCCCCGAGTTAGTCGTCGAATGTCTTTCGCCATCCAATCGCAAAGGCTCCATTCAAGAACTCATGGCGGACTACGCGCGCATCGCGGTGCCGGAAGTCTGGCTCCTCGATCCCAAACCGCCTCAATTCACTTCCTATCGCTATGAATCCGGCGCGCTGAAGCAGTGGCTGGCAATAGAAACTGGCCGGGTGACCCCATTTCTCCTGCCCAACGCGACTGTGGATCTGGCCGAATTATGGGCGGCTTTCGAAGGCCTAGCCTGATCCTACTGCTTCTCCGGCCCCAGCACCCGCACGTTGACCGCCTCCGGCTTCAGATAAAGATCCAGCTTGGTTTCCACCGACACCCGGTCGCCCGGCTTAATCTTCTCGCGCTTGATCTTCTGCGAACCCGAATAGTAATGCGTACTCCGCGTGCAGGAAATGTCGAGATCGTCCTCATCCGGCCGGGCCAGCGTCAGCGTGGTCGAATCGATCTGCCGCACCGTGCCCGTGAAACTCGCCAGCGGCGGCTTCGCCTCTTGCGCGAACGCCCCCGCGCACGCGAAGCAAAGCAGGAGAAAGAGTGCCTTCATCCGAACCCATATTACCGCTCTCTGCTACGCTAACGCCTTGGATATTCCAGCTTACTTGAAGCGCATCGATTACACTGGACCGCCCCGCGTATCGCCCGATACATTGCGGGGCCTGCACCTGGCGCATCTCTACACGGTTCCATTCGAGAACCTCGATATCCACTTGGGCCGGCGGCTCTCGCTCGACGAAGCGGCGCTCTTCGACAAGGTCGTCACCCGCTGCCGCGGCGGCTTCTGCTACGAATTGAACGGCCTCTTCTGCGCGCTCTTGCGCGATCTCGGCTTCCGCGTCACCATGCTCTCCGCCGGAGTCGCCAGAAAGGCCGGCGGCTTTAGCACGGAGTTCGATCACCTGACGCTGCGCGTGGATCTCGACGACTCCTGGCTCGCCGACGTCGGCTTCGGCGAGGGATTCCGCTTGCCCGTGCGCCTCGACGACGCCGCCGATCAGCCGCAGGGCGACTCCGCCTATCTCATCATCCAGGACGGCGATTACCGCGTCCTGCTGCGCCGCGATGCGGGCGGCGACTGGACGCCGCAATACCGTTTCACGCTCCAGCCCCGCGCGCTGGCCGATTTCGCCGATCGCTGCCACTTCCACCAGACCTCGCCCGAATCCCATTTCACCCAAGAACGTATCTGCAGCCTGGCCACGCCCGAAGGACGCGTCACCCTTAGCGGCATGCGGCTGATCGAAACGACGCCCGCCGGCCGGACCGAGAGCGATCTCACCGGCGAAGCCGAATACGCCGCCACACTGCGCGAGCGATTCGGAGTGATAGAATAGCGGTTCAAGGGGAGAGTTTCGGTGTCAACCTTTATCCAACACCAGTTCGACAGCAACATCGTCACCACATCGGTCGATTACGTTTTCAACTGGGCCCGCAAATCCGCATTGTGGCCGCTGACTTTCGGGCTGGCCTGTTGCGCCATCGAGATGATCGCCTCCAGCACCTCCCGCTTCGATATCGCGCGCTTCGGCGCGGAAGTGTTCCGCCCCAGCCCGCGCCAGTCGGACCTCATGATCGTGGCCGGCACCGTGACGCTCAAGATGGCGCCGGTCCTGAAGCGCATCTGGGACCAGATGCCCGATCCCAAATGGTGCATCTCCATGGGCGCTTGCTCCAGCGTGGGGGGACCGTTCAACACCTACGCCGTGCTGCAGGGCGTGGACAAGATCGTGCCTGTGGATGTCTACGTGACCGGCTGCCCGCCGCGTCCGGAGAACCTGTTCTACGCGCTGCTGAAGCTGCAAGACAAGATCGATCAGATGACCACGCTGGTGAAAAGGCCTACCGAGGTCCGCCTGGACGAATCCATGCTCGAACAGTTCAAGGAGCAGGTGATGATCGCCCAGATTCAGAAGCCCGCGTAGTGTTTTACCGGGATTCCCAGAATATCTACCGCGCGCGTCCGCTCGAACGGTTCCCCTGGTTGGAGCATGGCTTCGGCACGCGTCATGCACCTGATCTGACTCACAACCCTAGGCTCGCTACTCTGCATCAAATCCATTCCGATATCTGCGTGCCTGCGCGCGGCAGAACGGGCCTGTTGGGCGATGGCGATGCGCTGCTCGAAAGCATGCCCGGACATCTGGTAGCCGTCAAAACCGCCGATTGCATCCCCATCCTGCTGGTGGATGAAGAGCATCGCGCGGTGGCCGCCGTGCACGCCGGCTGGCGCGGGACGGTGCGCGGCATCGTACAGCACGCCATGCGCGGGATGCTGGAAGAATTCGGCACGCGCCCCGCGCAGGTACACGCCGCCATCGGCCCAGGTATCGGCGAGTGCTGCTACGAAGTCGGCGCGGAAGTGGCCGCGCAGTTTGGCGAGGCCGGTCCGTGCCACATCGACCTGGTGGAGGCCAACCGCCGCCAGTTGGCCAAGGCGGGCGTTCCCGATCCACAGATTTACGTGGCGCGGCTTTGCACGAAGTGCGGCGCAGGCGATTTCCACTCGTACCGCCGCGACAAAGAGCGGGCCGGCCGCATGCTCTCTTTCATAGGCGTCAAGTGACTGCAACTCCGGCATACGCCCGCGCGTATATCATTACAATGCGCGCTGTGTTATTACTGGCCGCCGCCTGCACTCTGACCGCCGCGCAAGATCCGCGCGAAATCGTGCGGCGGTCGGTTCAACGGATGGACCATAACATGGCCATCGCCCGTAACTACACCTTCCTGGAACGGTCCGAGACCCGCGAACTCGACTCCGACGCGCATGTGAAAACCCGCAAGATCATGCTATACGACGTCACGCTCCTGGAAGGCTCGCCCTACCGCCGGCTGGTGGGCAAGGATGACCACCCCTTGTCGGGCGAAGAGGAGCGCAATGAGCAGAAGAAGCTCGCGGATAGCATCGCCCAGCGCCAGAAAGAGACGCCCGCCGCGCGCGCCCGGCGCATCGCGGATTGGGAAAAGAGACGGCAGCGCGAGCGCGAGCCTTTGGACGAAGTGCCGGACGCGTTCAATTTCCAGATCACAGGCGAGGGACAAATCGACGGCCGCGATGCCTGGATCATCGAAGGCACGCCGCGGCCCGGCTATCATGCCCGCAGCAGTCTGGCCAAGCTATTCCCCAAGTTTCGCGGGAAACTCTGGATCGACAAAGCCGACTATCAGTGGGTGAGGACCGAAGCCGAAGTGACCGACAACATCTCGTGGGGCCTGTTCGTCGCCCGTCTGAGCAAGGGCGCGCGGCTCGATGTCCAGATGACGCGCGTGAATGACGAAGTCTGGCTGCCCAAGCGGATCGAGGCCAAGGTCTCGGCCAGGCTGGCGCTGGTGAAGAAGTACCGCATCGAGGCGGATACCAGCTTTTCCAACTACCGCAAGTTTCAAGTGGAATCGCGCGTGGTCGCCGCCACGCCTCAACCATGACGGCGTTCAAGCAGGTATCGCACTTGATGTTGCGCCACGGCCAGTTTCATCTGCCCTCCTGAGTGCATTTTAGACTGGTACGGTTTCAGCGGGCCAGGCAATTCCGCTCGCCGCCTGTGCCGCGGGGCGGCGCGGACCAGGCAACAGGATTCCGGCGAGGTGCAGCGGGTCTGTGGGCGAGGCTTCGGGAAGATCGCCGGATTGCCCTGCGCGGCGCACGGCACGCAGCAAGTCGAGCGCCTCGGGCAAAGCGAACTGCTCGCCCAGGAATGCTCCGGCAAAGCGGCCGCCGCGGATTTCGCCGCGCGCTTCCAGGCGGCGCAGTTCCACCAGCAGATCGCGCCAGGGGGGCGCCAGAGTTTCGCGCGCCGCCAGATCGCGGAAGACCACGCCCCAGCGCTGCAACAATTGGCGCGCGAAAGACGCGGGGGAGATTTCGCCTGGCGGCCCGGCAGCGCGGCGCAGCAGCGCCCAACGTCCGGCGGCGTGCCGGGGACGCGCCAATCGGCCGCGTCCCTGGCCGCGGCGGCGCTTGGGATCCACGAGCGCGCGCAGATTCTCGAAGCCGTCTGCGGTAACCAGGCCCGCGGCCACCAGTTCCCAGAGCGCGTCTTCCACTTCGCTCGCGAGGCGGCCGGTGGCGCGCGCGAGTTCGGGAAAAAACGAGGCGCCGCGATGCTGCAACTCGGCCAGCACCTCACGCGCCGGATGCGAGAGCGAGGCATCGGATGCGGGCTGGGGACCAGCGAGCAGCCACTCGGCGTCTTCGCGCAGGAACAGCGTCAGCGGCGCGACGCGCGTGGGACGCACCCGATGCGTACGGCCATTGCCATCGCTGTCGAACGCGGGGTGCGGCGAGAGCCGGCCCCACATCACTTCGCCCGAGAGGCAAAGCTGGTCCAGAAACTCGGGGCTATAATGCGCTACGCGGCTGGGCAGGATTTCGGCTTCCCATGCCGCGGCGGAGATTTCGTATCCCTGAAGCTGCCTTATGACGTGCAGCACGCCATCCGCGCCGTGCAATTGCGCGCCGGGCGCGACGTGCTGCCAGCGGTGCAGGAAGCGCACGAAGTCCGCGGTGGTGACAGGCTCAATCTCACGGCGCAGGCGGCCGATGGTGAGGCGGTGGATGCGCGCCAGCAGGCGGCGATGGCACCACTCAGGCTCATCGGCGCCATGGAAGTTTGCCCCGGGCGTGAAGCGCCCGCGCAGGATCTGGCCTTCGGCTTCAAGCTGCGCCAGCGCGGATTCGACCAGCGCGGGCGACATCGCCAGGCGCGCGGCTAGTTCGGAGGCGCGATACGGTCCGCCGGATTCGAACCAGCCGCGCAATATTTCGGCGGCGCAGGCTTCTTCGGTTTCGGGACGATCGCCGCGGAAGTGGATCGGCGGCGTAAGGGTAGCGTCTGGGTGGACAGCGCACGCGATGGGGGTGCGTTCGGCGGGCGTCCAAAAGACCGCTCCCTCACGGTCGCGGCTCAGTATGCTCAGTGTCGCGGCGCGGCCCGCCTCCACCAGCGGCGCGAAGAACGGCTCCCATTCGGGCACGGGCGGAACGGTGACCAGCGTCAACAGGGCCTCGTGCAACTCGTCGGGATCCCGCACCAAGGGCCAAGCCTCCGCCGCAACTTGCGCGATGGCGTCCGGATCGAGCGCGCCTGCGCCGTCCACGAAGTCAGTGCGCACGGTGCGCCGCAACTGTACGGCGCGGGCGCGGCGCTCCTCCAGCGGCGCGTCATCCAGAAAGGCGTAGGGGTTGGCATTGAGGATCTCGTGCGAGAACGGCGTGGCCTCCGGGGTGTCGACGGCGGATGTGCGGATGGCGCCGCCGCGGATACCTTCGAGCACCGCGATGAGGCCGTCGAGATCCATGGCTTCGTGCAGGCAGTTATGAATGGTTTCGCGGACCAGGGGATGGTCCGGAATTCGCGGCGGTCCCGTGAGGTTTTCGGCGCAGGCGGCCTGGTCCGGAAAGGTAGCGGCGAGCAGGTCGTCGGCGCGCATGCGCTGGATGGGCGCGGGCACGCGCGAACCGTGCGCAAAACGCAGGATGGCCAGCGCACGCGAGGCATTCCAACGCCAACGCGCGGTGAACATGGGCGCGTCGAGCAGCGCTTGCGTGAGCACGTCCTCGACAGTTTCGGGACGCAGGAATTCGAAGACGATTTCGAGGGGAAACGAATGCTGCTCGCCGAGCGACAGCACGATGCCATTGTCGGTAGCCGCGGCTTGCAGCTCGAAGTTGAACGTGCGGCAGAAGCGCTTGCGCAAGGCCAATCCCCAGGCGCGATTGATGCGCGCGCCGAAGGGGGCGTGCAGCACAAACTGCATGCCGCCGCCTTCGTCGAAGAAGCGCTCGGCCACCACGTGCGCGGAAGCCGGCAGCGTGCCCAGGGCGCGTGCGCCCGATTGCACGTAGGCGATGGCCTGCTCTGCGCCGAGACGGTCGAGGCCAGCTTCGCGCAGCAACCACTCGAGCTGCGGCGTGGCCAGTATGTCCGCACGCAGCCGGGAGACTTCGGCGGACAATTCGGCGGTCCGGCCGGGCGCTTCGCCGTTCCAGAAAGGAATTGACGGGGCAGCGCCGTGCGCATCCTCCACGCGGACGCGGCCGTTCTCTACGCGCCGGATGCGCCAGGAAGTCGTGCCCAGCAGGAATACGTCGCCGGACATGCTCTCTACCGCGAAATCTTCGTCGACGGTTCCAACCGTCGCGCCTTCCGGCTCGGCGACCACCAGGTAGTTGGCGTTATCCGGAATGGCGCCACCGGACGTGATGGCCGCCAGGCGCGCCCCGCGCCGCCCGCGCACACGATGATTCACCTGGTCGCGATGCAGGTAAGCGCCGGCCCGCCCGCGCGCCGTGACGATGCCGTCGCTCAGCATCGCGACGATATCGTCGAAATCGCGGCGGTCGAGCGCGCGGTACGAGTATGTCGCGCGGACCAGTGCGAAGAGGGCGTCTTCGGTCCACTCTTCGGAAGCGCAGGCGGCTACGATCTGCTGCGCGAGGATATCCAGCGGAGCCGCCGGGATTTCCGTGCGGTCGAGCACGCCGGAATGAATGGCGCGCACCACCGCGGCGCATTCGATCAACTCGTCGCGCGTAGTGGCGAAGATGCGGCCGTGGGGACGCGCGCCCACCCAATGTCCGGAGCGCCCGATGCGCTGCAACG
>PKYZ01000205.1 GCA_003132865.1 Bryobacterales bacterium | reverse complement strand
GGCCGGATCGTGGTGCGCACCGGTCGCGCGAATTCCAAAGAGGCGCCCGCCGGCGATGCGCGCGAGTTTGTGAAGATCGAGGTGGAAGATAGCGGTTCGGGCATCGAGCCAGACGTGCTGGAACACATTTTCGATCCGTACTTCACGACCCGATCGACTGGGACGGGGTTGGGTCTCTCGATGGCCTATGGCATCATCCGGCAAAGTGAAGGGCAAATCCGCGTGGCCAGCCGGCCAGGGCGGGACAGCGTCTTCAGCGTCCTATTGCCCGCCAGCGGCCCAGGGGAGATGGCGGACGGCCTGGCCGATGGCGCAGGCTCCGCCGGGGTCACGGGCAGCGAAATGGTGATGGCGGTAGACGACCGGCCGGAGGTGGCGGCGTTTGTCTCCGCATGCCTGGCGCACTATGGCTACCGTGTGACGACCTACACCGACTCCGAATCCGCGCTGACCGCGGTACGCGAAGGCGCCGCCGTTCCGCAGTTGGCGATTCGCGACGTGATGATGCCCGGCATGCCGCTGCGCGAGTTTGTCGATCGCATGCATGCGCTGCGGCCCGGCCTGCCGATGGTGCTGATGTCGGGTCTGCCGGAAGCGTCGCTGGCGCCGCTGATCGAGGGCACGGGCGGATACTTCATCGCCAAGCCATTCACGCCGGAGCAACTCGCNNCGGCGGCCTCCCAGGCCGCCCGGCTGCACTCTCAGCAGGTTGCAGCGGGTGTCGACCGTGCGCGTCCGCCACGGAGCGACAGGTCCTCCATCGGGAAGTCCTTGACGTTGTCAGTGAGCAGTGTCAGCTCATAATGGATGGCCACAGCGGCAATGATCGTGTCGCCCAAATTCAGGGTGGTGCCTTTGCGGCCGTAGTCGCGTTTCAGCTCTGCAGCGAGACGGGCGGCCGGTGGCGCGATGGGAAAATGCTGCAGGCTGGCAAAGAGTTCTTCAGTGGCTGCTTGTTCCTTCGGCCGCATGCCGGCGTAGACCTCGGTGATATTGATAGGGCGGGTGGTCTTTGTCCTTCCATGCTCCGGCGGCGCCTTCCAATGCTTTGATCTGACGCAGACGCATCAACTCCTTCTCGGCGGCCTGGGTGAAGGAATGCGCTACGGTCCCGCTTCCCAACCAAGGTGTCGATTTCCACGGCTAATTGCTGCGGAATGACGATATGCGTACGTTTTGTGTCCATCTAGTCCCACTTGCAGTTTAACAACCGATGGGACTGCGTCGACCTTTAGACTGGGGTCCGGTGTCCGCTCTTCGATCCCCAGCCGCCTGCTACCGCGATGGAATAAGCTCCGGCTCCATCGCCGGCACAAACCAGGCGGCGGCCGGTCATTTGACCACCTGCCCCAAACTCCCTACACTGAAAGCAAATGCCGCTACAGGCGGAATTACTCACATGACCGTCACCGTCAAGGCCGGCCACAAGAACGGCCAAGACCTCGAATTCAGGATGTCTGGCGGAGTGATTACCATCCTTCCGAAACTCCCGGACGCGGAAGACGAGTACACGCGCGGGTAGCGCCGCATGATCGACGCGCGGCTCGCCGAAGGCTTGGCCGACATCAAAGCCGGGCGCACCTTCGGCCCGTTTGACAGCGCTGAGGAGATGATCGCCCACATGAAGGCGCAGCTTAAGAAGAGGGGAATCGCGCCGAAGGCCAAACGCTCTCGATGAAGGCTGACTACTCCGAATGTGCCCGCAAGACCCTACAAGGCCCTCCTCGCGTGGTGCGGGAAGGCTGTTTTCAAGCAGGTGAAGTTCTTGGAGCAGAATCTAAGGCAGGCCCGCGTCAACAAGGACTGGCGCTTCTACTTCCTCATCCGGGGACAAACGGGAACTTGCGGGAGTCTCGCCCCCTCAACCGCGAAGAATTGCCTTGTTCCCCAGACGTGTTATAGGTTATAAGAATTCAACATGAAAAAGCTCTGCCTGCTACTGTGCTTCCTGCCTCTCGCCTACGGCGCGCATGTGACCATCCTGCGCGACGAATACGGCGTGCCGCACATCTTTGCCCAGGATGCCGCTGGTGCGGCCTTCGGCTCGGGCTACGCGCAGGCCGAGGATCGCCTGGAAGAGATGCTGAAGAATTATCGCCGCGCGGAAGGCACCATGGCGGAAGCGTTCGGCGCGGAGTTTTTCCGCGACGATTGGCGCCAGCGTGTCTGGCGTCACCGGCTGGTGGCCGAGCAGCATTACAAAGAGCTCCGCCCGCGCAGCCGCGAAATCATCGAGGCGTTTCAGGCTGGCGTGCGGCAATACATGCGGGAGCATCCCGACCAAGTGCCCGCATGGGCGCCCAAGCTGGAGCCCTGGCAGTTGGTGGCGCTGGGCCGCTACATCATCTGGGGCTGGCCGGAGGGCGAAGCCGCGGGCAAACTTCTGCACGCGGGCATTCAGCCCGATCCCATCGCCTATCACGGCTCGAATGAAATGCTGCTGGCGCCGTCGCGCACCGCGATGCATGCGCCCATTGCCGTGGTGGACCCGCACCTGAGCTGGTATGGCGCATTCCGCTTCTACGAAATGCGTCTGTATGGCGGCGATCTGGCTTTCTCCGGCGCCTGCATCCTGGGCCTTCCGTTTCCTGTGTTGGGACACAGCCGCTATGCTTCGATCGCCATGACCACCGGCGGTCCGGACACCTCCGATGTCTACGAAGAGGAAGTGAAGGGCGGTAAATACAAGTTCCGCGACGAATGGCGGCCGCTCGAAACGCGTCGCGAGAAGATCGGCGTGAAGGTGGGCGACAAGATCGACTGGAAGGACATCACGATCGACTCCACCGTGCACGGGCCCATCGTGGCCCACAAGAATGGCAAATCGTATTCGGTGGCGATCCCTTATGCCGACGAGGTCCGCCTGATGGACGAGAGCTGGGACGTGGTGACCGCCCATAACCTGACCGAGATGAAGAAAGCTCTGGCGATGCTGCAATTCATGGCGCAGAACATCATGGTGGGCACGGTGGATGGCGACATCTACTACGTGCGCAACGGACGCGTGCCGGTGCGGCCGAAGGGTTGCGATCCGTCGCAGCCAATGCCGGGCGCGACCGGCGCGTGCGAGTGGCAGGGGGTGCATCCGTTTGAAGATCTGGTGCAGATCACCAATCCACCGCAGGGATACATGCAGAACTGCAACGCCTCGCCGTTTGCCATGATTAAGGAAACGTCGAAGAATTCGCCGCTGCTCCCGGAGGAATACGCGGCGCATCCCTACATTTACAATGAGCGGCGCACTCCGCCGCATCAACGCGCGGCCATGATGGTGGACCTGCTGGACGCGGCGCACGATGTGACCGCGGAGCAGGCCATCGACCTGGCGTTTTCGCCGCAGGTCTGGCATGCGGAGTTGTGGCAGGAGCGCATCCGCAAAGCTGCGCCCGAGAGCGAGTTCGCAAAGATGCTGGCTGCGTGGAACCGGCGCAGCGACGCGGATTCCCGGCCGGCCCTGGCGTTCTACCTCTTCAAGATGTCGCTCGATGCGGGGCCGAAGCGCGCGGTGGACCCGCCGCCAACCCTCACCGACGATCAGATCCGCACGGTGCTCGCCAAGGCTGAAGCGCGGCTGAAGTCCGAGTTCCCGCCGGATGCGGTCTTCGGAACGCTGTTCCGCGTGGGGCGGCAGGGCGCGGCGCACACGTGGCCGGTAAGCGGCGGATCGCTGACCGAAGCCGGCATGGCCACTCCGCGCGCGATCAGCTTCGAGAAGAGCGGCCAGGAGATGATCGGGCACGGCGGCCAGACCTCCACGCAGATTGTGATTCTGACCAAGCCGCCGCAATCGTACATGGTGATCCCGCTGGGTGAAAGCGACCACGCGGATTCGCCGCACTTCGACGATCAGGCGGAAAAGCTATTCAGCCAGAGCCGCGTGAAATCGACTTACTTCCTGAACCGCAAGGAGCTGGAGAAACACGCGACGAAGCGGGAGGAACTGGAGTTTGCGGGGGCAACCAAGTGATGCAAGAGGCGCTGGGCCACCTGGAACTGAAGGTGATGGAGATTCTCTGGGCGCACGGCGAAAGCAATGTGCACGACGTGGTCCAACGGCTGGGCCGGCCGCTGGCGTACACCACGGTGATGACCACGCTGGACCGGCTCTTCAAGAAACACCTGCTGGTGCGGCGCAAATGGGAGCGGGCCTTTTTGTATGCGCCGAGCTGGACGCGCCTGGAATGGGAGCAGAAACGCGCAGGCGACTTCGTGGCCGGCTTTCTGGCCTCGCCCGAAGCCTCCGGGGATCTGCTGATCTCCTCCCTGGTCGACGCGGTCGGCCAATATGATACGGCGCTGCTGGATGAGTTGGAAAGGAAGATCCGCAGGAAGCGCAGAGAGCTTGGCCGGCGGGGGAAAACATGACTCTCCCATATGTTCCGAGGCTATTGTGCATCAGCCTGGCAACCTTCTTCCTGGTCCACCTGGCGCTGGGGATGGTAGTTTCGCTGATTGCCCGGCCGGCGGCCCGCCTGGGGGAGAGTATCCGGCCGCATCTGGCTGCGCGCTGTCTGCTGATGTTGCGGCTGCTGCCGGCCGCAGGCGCCGCATTCATCGTTGTGGTGGTCTGTCTGCCCAGCTACTTATGGCTTGAGCCGGACGCCCCTAACGAACGGGTGGGCTTTGGGTGCCTGGCCGTGGCTCTGCTGGGCATCGCGATGTGGGGTATCTCGCTCGCGCGGGGACTGCGCGCCGCGGCCGGCTCACGACGCTTTCTGCGGCGTTGCCAGCGCGCGGGAAGCCAGACGCGCCTGCCGGGCGAGCACGCGGATGGTTGGATGGATGCTTGGGTCGTTGACGGCACGGCGCCATTGCTGGCGCTCGGCGGGATCGTTCGCCCGCGACTGGTCATCTCGCGGGGAGTGGTGAGTGCGCTGTCGGCGGAACAACTGGCGGCGGCCTTGCGGCACGAGCGCGCCCACTGGACTTCGCGCGACAATCTGAAGCGCCTGTGTATCCTGCTGACGCCCGGTATCCTGCCGTTCGCGGGCAGCAGCCGGACGCTCGAGCGCGGCTGGAGGAAGTTCACGGAATGGGCCGCCGACGACCGCGCGGTGGCCGGCAGCGCGCGCCGTTCGTTCGCGTTGGCCGCGGCATTGGTGCGGGTTGCGCGCATGACCGCGGGCGCGCCACAGGCTCACTTGGCGCTGCTGCTATTGGACGACACCGATCAGCTCTCTGCGCGCGTGGATCGTTTGCTGCGCGCGGCGCCGCCCAGCCAGCGTACCGCCGGTCCGCAGCCGATCCTGGCGCTGAGCGCGATCATCGCGATGGCCGGTTCACTGGCGGTGGCGATCCTGCAACCCGCGGCGCTTTACTCCGTGCATCTGGCGTTGGAACGCCTGCTCGAATAGGACTTGGCAGACCCTGCCCGGCCTAATGAATGAGTATGCCGCCGTCAGAGGGGAACGTGGCAGTTATCTGCAGCGATTGCGTGTCGATAATGGACCCTGGTACGTACGCCCCTCCGACGTAAAGCAGCGTGCCATCCGTCGTAATCCCCATTCCGCCGAGGAACGGACTGGTCACCACTCCGATAACTGCGAGCGAAGACGTGTCGATGGCGGAAATAGATGCAGCAGACGCTGCGTAGGCGCGGGTCCCGTCCAAAGAGAAAACAATTGGGCCTGCGCCCGTTACGGGGATCGTACCAGTGATCTTATTGGTGGCGGTCTCGACGACATCGATTGCGGAAGGCGTGCCGATATAGACAACTTCCCGCTGGGGCTAATCGCCAAGCCGGAACCTCCCGCACCAGCTATGGTAGCTGTGATGGCCAGAGTACTCGTATCGATAACCAGCGTGTTGTTGAGCCCGGTGGATGATCCGAGCACGTAGAGCTTATCACCAGCGGGAGTAATAGCCACAGTGTAATATTGGCCCTGAGCCGGCAGCGAAATCGTCTTCTCGATGGCTCCAGTGGACGCATTAACCTTCGCCATTCTGGTCCCGCCGAGGTTTGCGTAGATAGTACTGCCATCGGGGCTTACCGCCATGCCGTATACCCAACCTTGTGTGATCATCATCTTGACCACTCTGCCGGTTGTAGTGGATGTAGCCCAGAGGCCCTCCATGTAGTCTGTCGAATAGAGAGTCTGCCCATCCGGCGAAAGGGCGAGCAGGTCTGAGCCGGCGGCAGTCAGGAGCAATTTCGTAGGCGTGACAGAACCCTGCTGCAGCACCTCCGCCGATGAGCCTGCGGCCAACAGAGGATAGAGCTCTCCACCGTTCGGCGAAACGATGGTAGCCAGGACATCTCCGGTTAACACTTGAGCGACCACCTTAAGGGCTGGGACATTTACGACGTATAAGACGTATGATCCAAAGTTCTGCGAAACATATGCGACTTTGCCATCTGGCCCGATTGAGACCAGGCCCCCATTGCCTACCGCCACCGGCCCGCTCACCGCTCCCGTTGCCGTATCGATGAAGGACACGTGGCCGTCGCCATAGGCGCCCGACACCGCGAGTGTGGCACCGTTGCCCGACAGCGCCATCGACACCGTGCTATTCGGGACGGTGATAGTCGCCACCAAGCTCATCTGCGCGAGAGCTATTTGATAGACCGTATTGCCGAAGGTGCCGGAAGAAACTTAGGCAGTCTGGCTATCGGGGGTAATAGCAATTGAGGACGGCGTCCACGAGGGGACAGTCAGGCTCCCGACCGGGTGGAACGAAGTGGCATCAAACGCCGTAATGGCACTTGGCGGAATCGTGCTGGCCGGCACGGCACAGCAGACGGAGAAACAGCAGTCGGGGGAATTCGGGTAGTGAGCGGCATAGACCGTTTTTCCGTTGGGAGCGGCGGCGATTCCGAATACCTGATCGGTGCCGACGGAAATCACGGCGAGGTTCTGGCCCGACGCAACGTCGAGTACCTCCACGTTGCCACCTTGGCAAGTCGACCCATCGGCCGAGCTGGAACAGGTGTCAACGTAAATCCGGGATTGATTTGGCGCCAAGGCAAGACTAACAGGGTTCCAGATAGGATACTTCGTGTGGTAGGTACGAAGCGTCTTACCGGTCAGGCGCTCCACGGCAATGATCTGGCCGTTGGGCGCGGCCATATAGAATGTGTTGCCATCGGAAGAGAGCAATGCCACCGTAGAGCCAATGCCAGCCGGGATCGTTCCCCCACCTTTCAGGGTTTTCGTGCTGAGCGTGGTAAGGACTGTCCCCGGGTTCGAGGTGTAAATCGTAGAGTTCGCGGCGTGTAGTTGGGGCAGAACGGCTAACGCAACGCAGACAGCAGGTAAATAACGGCGCATAATCCTCCGCCCGGAGTTTTTGGGACCCCAGGGCACTATCAGTATATACCCAGCCGCCGCCGAGCGCCGCTTTCTTTTCGCCGGAATGTCGCCGCAAACCCTGCCGCTGTATTGTATCCCTATGGACGCCTCTCCGACCCTCATTGATTGATCCGGGTCTTGGCGGGCGAGTAGCCCTTGTCACGTGCGCAAACCAAGGCATCGGTGGAGTTGCGTTGCGCGGATGACCGCCGACGCGCCACAGTCTGGCTTGGCGCTCCTGCTATTGGGCGATATCGATCAGCTCTCTGCGCGCGTGGATCGTCTGCTGCGCGCGGCGCCGCCCAACGAACGTGCCGCCGGTCCGCGGCCGATCCTGGCGCTGAGCGCGATCATCGCGATGGCCGGTTCACTGGCGGTGGCGATCCTGCAACCTGCGGCGCTTTACTCCGTGCATCTGGCGCTGGAACATTTGGTGGAATAAGTGTGTGGCAGGACTCCAGCGCGGACGGCCGGGGGCCGTCATCAGGATCAGAAACTGCCCGTCATGCTGCGCTGGGCCGCGTGCCAGCGCATGCGCTGGCGTCTAATCTGCGCAAGAATTGAAGAAGCGCGACTCGGCAGCTAAGGCCGACATGTACTTGGCGCTTTTGTCGATGCCCGCACTCCAGCATGGCTCCGGTTACCAGGCGATCACCTGTTTGGCGGCGGGCTGTCATTGTACAAATGGCAGTTCGACCCCGTTGGAGAGACTCTCAACCATTCGCAACCGGGCCGAGCCGCGCAAATTCACGAGACCAGGAGAATAGCATGGCAAAGGCAAGGAAGTCCAAATCGATCCGCAAGTCGAAGCGCAACCAACCGGCGCAGTTGGAGTCGCAGGACTGTGCGCTGGGGTTAAGTGTGGTACACCCCAAGGCGGCGGGTATCGATATAGGCAACGAAGACCATGGGGTGGCCATACCTCCGAGCTTGGACCCGGAGCCGGTACGTCGCTTCAGTTGCTTTACCTGGGAGTTGCTTTACCTGGGATTTGATAGCCCTGGCGAACTGGCTGAAGAGCCGTGGCATTGAGACCGTCGCCATGCAATCGACGGGGGTGTATTGGATCCCGTTGTACGACATTCTGGAGGAGCGCGGCATACGGGTGTTCCTGGTGAACGCGCGGGATACCAAGAACATGCCGGGCCGCCAGAGCGACATCCAGGAATGCCGATGGTTGTTGAAGCTGCAGGTCTATGGGTTGCTGAAGAACTCGTTCCGGCCTTGCGGAGGAGATCCGTATAATGCGCACGTTCTGGCGGCAGCGGCAACCACACATTGGGGATGCGTCCCGTTGCGTCCAGCACATGCAGAAGGCGCTGACGCAAATGCATCTGCAACTGGCCAACGTCATCAGTGACATCAGTGGGATGACCGGCCAAGCCATCGTCGGCGCGATTCTGGAGGGGGAAAGGAATCCGCAGGTGTTAGCCAAGCTGCGCGATCCGCGCATCAAGGCCAGCGAAGAGGTAGGGGCCAGGAGCCTGGAAGGGAACTGGCGGGAGGAACTGTTGTTCGTGTTCAAACAAGAATCGGAAAGCTTTCAGACGTTTCAGAAAAAGATAGCGGAATGCGAGCAGGCGCTCTACCAACATTACCAAAGCATGGAGGCCAAGGCAGATCCGCAACAGTTGCCGGAGGTGCCCCGCGACAAGCGGGCCCGTGGCCGCTACGTACCGGAAAGTTTCAATCTGCGGGACGAGATGTACCGGGTAAACGGCGGTGGAGCTGACGGCGATCCACGGTGTGAATGTATTGACGGCCCAGACGGTGCAGGCAGAGGTGGGCTGGGACATGCAGCGGTTTCCGACGGAGGCGATTTTGTCTCGTTTCCGGACCTGAGTCCGAAGAATAAGATCAGCGGGGGCAAAATCATAGGCCGGGATAAGCGTAAGACGAAGAATCGAGCGGGTCTGGCGCTACGCCTGGCGGCCGGCACGCTGCTGGAGAGCCAGACCTACCTAGGCGCTCAATATCGCCGCTTCCGCACCAAACTGGGCGCCCCCCAAGCCAGGAAGGCCATGGGGGCCAAGCTGGCTCGCATCATCTACCGCATGCTGAAATACGGCCAAGAGTATGTGGACAAGGGCAATGAGTTCTATGAAGAGAAATATCGGCAGCTACAGATCCGGCGGCTCACCAAGAAAGCTGCCGAACTTGGTTTCCAAATCGTGAAAGCGGCCTAAAATCCAGCAGTGGGTTTCTGGAGAGTCCTGCGGTCGACGTCCACGTCGGCCTTTTCGTGTTGCGCGAAGAGCGGGTCCTGGAGGACCCGCGCAGACCTGGAGATCTGCCCCACGACGGAAGGAGGAAAAATGCGAATCCTGGTAACCGGCGCGCAAGGCTGCATCGGCGCGTGGGTGGTGAAGAATCTGCTCGATCGCGGCCTGGACGTGCTGATCTACGATGCAGACCCCACGCCCGCGCGGCTCTCGCTGATTGCGCCGGCCGCGCAGATCCGGAAGGCCGCGGTGGAAACCGGCCGCATCGAGGACGGCCCGCGCTTGAAGGCGCTGGTGAAGGATGGCGGCATCACGCACATCGTGCACCTGGCGGCCGTGTTGATGCCCTTCTGCCAGGCGCAGCCGGCCGAAGGCGGGATCGTGAACGTCATCGGCACGCTGAACGTGTTCGAAGCCGCGCGGGACGCCGGCCGCGCGGTGCGGGTAGTGTATGCCAGTTCCTCGGCGGTGTGGGGTCCCGAGGAGGCCTATGGCAGCGGCAAGCTCACCGAGGAAGACCCGCTGAAGCCCTCCACGCACTATGGCGTCTTCAAACAAGCCAACGAAGGCAATGCGCGCGTATTCTACCTCAGCAGCGGGATTTCAAGCGTGGGCCTGCGTCCGTGGACCGTCTACGGCGTGGGCCGCGACCGTGGACTCACCGCCGACCCGACGCTGGCCATGCGCGCCGTGGCGCTCAGCCAGCCGTTTCGCATCCGGCTGACCGGCCACATGGATCTGCAATATGTCGCCGATGTCGCGGAGAGCTTCGTGCGCTGCGCGATCGAACCACTGGAGGGAGCTTATGCGTTCAATCTGGAAGGGACTGTCACCGCGATGGATGAGTTGATCGGAATACTGGAGCGCTTGCGCCCGGGAGCTGCCCGGCTTATCGCCGCGGAAGGCCCACAGGTGCCCGTGGCGTACCGCATGGACGGAACCCAACTGCGCGCGCATGTGCCCGGAATTATGCAGACTCCGCTCGAAGACGGCATACGCGAAACACTGGATATGTTCGAGCGCTTACACCATGCCGGAATCATTGTGTGATATATCACTAGCCAGTAGTTAACTACGTTGTAACTTTGCGCCGCGGTTGATTATCCTGAGATAGGGTGAGAGCCGCGTTCCGGCAAGACCAATGCCTGCGAAATTGCTTCTAAAGCAGAAGGGCGTGAAGTTCCGGCTGCTGTTCGAGGACAACCCCCTGCCAATGTGGGTGTTCGACCGGGAAACCTTGCGCTTCCTGGAGGCGAATCATGCGGCCGTGGCCCATTACGGCTATAGCCGCGAAGAATTCCTGAGCATGACCCTCGCCAACATCCGTCCGCCTGAAGACGTAGCGCGCCTGAAAGATTCGGTTGCCCGGGCGAGCGGCTTGGCAAGGTCCGGCCAGTGGCGTCACCGGCTCAAAGACGGCCGCCTGATCGACGTGGAAGTCGCCTCGCACACTATTTCGTACGGCGGCCGGCAGGCCGTGCTCTCGGTGCTGCAGGACATTACGCAACGCAAGCAGCTCGAAGAACAACTCCGGCAGTCGGCCAAAATGGAAGCGGTCGGCATGCTAGCCGGCGGGATTGCGCACGATTTCAACAACCTGCTGACCATCATCAACGGTTATAGCCATATCCTGCTGAACGCGCTCCCCGAGACCGACCCGAACCGCAGCGCGGTGGAGCAGATCATGAAAGCCGGGGAGCGCGCGGCCGGGCTCACGCGCCAGTTGCTGTCATACAGCCGTAGGCAGGTGCTGCAGCCGAAGCTCCTGAATCTCAACCAACTGCTCACAGGGATGCATGCGATGCTACGGCGGCTGATCGGCGAGGACATCGAGTTGCGTTTCGCGCCCGGTCCCGATATTGGACAGGTGAACGCCGATCCCGGACAGATCGAGCAGGTGGTCATGAACCTGGCGGTGAACGCGCGGGACGCTATGCCGCGCGGCGGCACATTGACGATCGAAACAAGCAATGTGGAGCTTGACGAGCACTGCCCTTCCACGCCCATCGCCATCAAGCCGGGCAAGTATGTGGCGCTGGGGGTCGGCGACAACGGCTCGGGAATGGACGCCGAAACGCTCGCCCATCTCTTCGAACCCTTCTTCACCACCAAGGCGCAAGGCCAGGGCACGGGGCTTGGGATGACCACGGTATTCAGCATTGTCAAGCAGAGCGGCGGCGGCATGCAGGTGTATAGCGAACCCGGCAAGGGCACGTCCGTGAAGGCGTATTTGCCGCGAATCGACCAGCCCGCCGCGGCCGAGACAGAGGCGCCCCTGGCGAAGGCGGCGCGCGGTTCCGAGACGATCTTGCTGGTCGAAGATGAGGAACAGGTGCGCAACCTGGTGCGCGACACCCTGCGGCGTGAGGGTTATAAGGTTCTAGACGCGCCCAGCGCCGCGGAAGCCCGCCGGATCGCTGGTGCGCACAAAGGTGCGATCCATCTGCTGATCGCGGATGTGGTGATGCCTAGGGAAGGCGGCCGCGAATTGGCTGCCAGCCTGGCCCCGCGCCGTCGGGCGATGAAGGTGCTTTTCATGTCCGGTTACACGGACCGGGCCGTCGTCAACAGCAGCCTGCTGAGTGGCGAATCCGGTTTCATCCAGAAGCCGTTCACGCCCGCGGCCCTGTCCAGCAAGGTGCGGGAGCTTTTGGAAACGAACGGCGAGACCAGCCACGGTGCGGGGCGCTGCTAGCGGATCGCGAAGATCGCATGACCGGTGTAGTGGAAATGGAGCGCCAGCGCCCGCTTTGTCTGCTGGATCCATTCACCGGAATCGCACTTCTGGAGCACTACCTGAAATCCGGGGGCCATGAGTCCCAACGGGCTGGTGTTCAATGACCCCGGAAAGTAGCGCACGGGCGACTGTTACGGAAGCCGCAGGCGGACAATTGCGGAGTTCCTCGCGCCGACCAGCCTCACAAATCCGGACGCCCGTCGTTGCGTTTCAGTGACAGCGAGATCGAGTTTGCCATCCCCCTTTTGAAATCGCCCGCGGCCATGAAAATCGAGTAGCGGCTGCGAATGTGTGATTGCGCAACCCTCCGGTCCGGACGCGCCGATCTTCGCATTAATTAAGGTTCCGCGTATCCAGGGTTTCCTTGACCAACTAGATTCTGATCATAGTGGTCGGGGGACTCTAGTGTTTCGATCCAATTCCAGAACTGATTCTTAGTCCACCAACTCTGACACGGTTTTGGGTGGCCGGTTTTGCTGTACACATCCCCATCAAGCTGCGCCTGCTTTTCCAGTGTCGATTGAAGTGTGCTGGCTGCCTCGATCGCAGCCTTGGAAAGTGCAGGAATCTCCGGGGTGCCTGCCATTACCCCAGCAAGCCCCGTTGCAACCTCTGCAACTGCTATCTGTGCAACGCTCTTCACAATGGCGCCAGCATTGCTGAGCGTCGCCAATGCAGCTTCTTGGAAGCCGGGATCTCTCACGACCTTTTTGAGGTTATTCATTTCATAGCGCAGGCACAATCCTCATCTTGTAAGCCGAAAGGATCCATCAGGTTCACTGGGTCATTCACAACATAACCGTACAGATTGGTGTCGCCTCCCCCAAACAGGGTTGGATCTTTGGCTGTCCAGCGGCCGATGCTCTGGTTGTAATCGCGAGCACCGAAGCGCACCAGCTTCGTGTCCCGATCGTACAAGCCTCCGGCAAAGCCAAACGGCTGGAAACCGGGGTGTGTGTCACTGAGGACATTGCCAAACTCGTCGTAGGCGATCTGTTCCGCGATGGCCCCAGTCGAAGTATTCACCACAAAACGCGGGCTGCCCAGGTGATCGGAAAAGATACGGTAAGTCACTCCACCGCTTATCATGTAGTCCGGCGATGTCGCTCCGCTGGCGTAGACGAATTGGCTAACAACCTGATTGCTGCCATTCAACTGCGCCATGATGTTGCCGCCATCGTAGAGAAATCCCGTTTCCAGCACACCATTCACCTCTCTGCCCACGCGGTGGTTCTCGGGATCGACGAGGTACGTGATCTTCGTTCCGTTGGGCAGCGTGGCCGAGGTTAAGTTCCCCAGCACATCGTATGTATAGGCCGTGCTCTGGGTGCCTGCCGTCCGGCTCGCCAACTCGCCGTTGGCAGTATAGGTGTACGAAGCACCGCCATAACTAAGCAGCCGGTCTTGAGCATCATAGGAGCCTTTCACGGTTCCGGACGCGGTAGCGGCTCCCACCCGGTTGGAATTGGTGTTGTAGCTATAGCTGCCAATGGTTGTGCCGTTCCTGGCGACTTTGACGAGCCGTCCCGCGAGGTCGTAGGCGTAGGTAAAGGTATTGCTTGTCCCGGCAATGGTTTCGCTCTTGTTTGTCACCCTGCCGTCTGCATCGCGCGTAAACTTCACAGCGTACAAAGGGCACTCCGTTGTAAGACGCAGCGTAATTTGACAGTTCTCCGAAGGGGTCATAGCTGCGACTGTCCGTCGCCGGCCCGAGCGTGGTACCGGTGATTAGGCCATCGCTGGCGCTCCGCTTCAGTACCAGTGCCCCCTCCTTGTTCACGAGGCCGTCGTTGTCATGTTGAAAGCCGACCGAATTCCCGCCGTTGATACTCACCGATGTGATCCAGAAGTTATTGTCGTAGCGCCGGCTCACGCTGCCCGCAACTGGGCCGGTCCAGGTAGACGCGGTGGGCAACGATCCATTGTAGCTATAGGCAATCTGTTCGCCGCCGTTTACGGCGGCGCTGGCTAAATTTCCCGTGGTCAAGCTGTAGCTGTAATCGATGGTTTCCGTCGGTGCCACGGTGGCACTCAGCCCTCCAGCATTGTCGTAGTTAAACTGGATGGTTTCGCCGTCGGGGCGAGTGATGGTTGTCAGGTCCCGGTCAGCATCGTGGGCATAGGCAGTCGCACCTGTTCCCGCTACGCTGGGGGGAGTGTACGAAGACCGCAGATTCACAGCCGTGTAGGCGAAATCGTGGGCCGACTTTCCCGGCGGGGTGAGCGAGGTCAGGTTGCCATTGGCATCGTAGGCGTAGTTGATGACCCGGCCGTCGGGCAAGGTGCTGGTCAGTAAATTCCCAGCGGCGTCGTGCGTGAAGCTAGTCGGTCGTTTCAGCGGATCCACAATGCTGGCCAGGAAACCGTTCGTATCGTAGCTGAAGGTCGTTGTACGAGTCCCCTGGGTGGTAGCGGCCAGTCTGCCCCGGCTGTCGTACGTCAAGTTGGTTGGCAGCAGCTTCCCGGCCTGCGTGCTGGCGAGACGCTCGAGGGAGTCGAGTGTGACCGTCAGCGTTCGCCCCACCGGCGAAGTGTTCAGGTAAGTGCGATCCGAGGCTGTAAACGCCGACGTGTAGCTACGGCCGTTGACGGTTCTTGTATCGGTTTGCACGGTCAAGCTGAACGGATTGCCGGGCGTGCCCAGAGTTGCGTTGCGGCCGCCGACGGCGTTCATGGTCAGGTTGCCGAGCGTCACGGTTTGGCTGGTGCCAAAGGGAACCTGAATCCCCCACCGTGGATCGGGGCCATTGGTCGTTGTCGTTGACGTGCCATCCGGCAAGACCATGCTCTCGGAAGCTTGTCCGAGCTGCTGGGTGTCTGTTTCTGTCGCCTGCAGCCCGCTGGGCCAAGTGTTGGTGAACTTCTGGGCACTGGATGAGGTGGTGGAATTGAACGTGACTGAATAGCTACTGGATACACCCAGGGCGGTGGTTTTGGTTGTGCTGTAGCCCGAGGAGCTGTCCGTCCGGGCGGTGCTGATTGAGCCGCCCGCCGGATCGGAATCGTTTGTCAGCCGGCCGTAGATGTCGTACTGGAAGTTGTGAACATTTCCGTTCGCGTCGGTCAGGCTGGCGAGCAGACCGGTAGCGCCGCTGGACAGCTTAACGATGTTCCCGGCCGGATCGGTGACCTGGCTGAGATAACCGTTGGCGTCCACGGCGAGCGTGGTGGTTTGGCCATAGGGCGAAACGATCGCGGTCGCGTTCTCGTTCGCATCGCGCTGGATGGTGGTCACATTGCCCACGGCATCTGTCACCGTGATCAACTGTGCGTTGCCATCATAACCGAAGGTATAGATAACGGCGCTGGTCAAGGGACGGACGGTCTGGGTATGCACATAATTGTTGAACACGTAGATCTCGGAGCCATCTTCCGAAGTGAGATAGAGATTGCCGTTGTACGACACCGCCGATTGCACACTGGCATCGTCACGGGTCTGGCCGTTGCCTAGGAAAAGCGCTTTTGGCGTGGTGGCATAGGGAGTGCAGCCCCCGCCGATGCACCACAACTGCAGTAACCGTTCGAGCACGTGATGAGCGCTGAGCGTCCAACCCCCAAGGCTGCGCGCATCCGCCGCGGCGTCCGCGTCCGCTCCGGCCCGGCCAAAGGCTCGTGCGCTCTCGTAATGCAGGAAGAACGGCGTCCCGACGACCGGGATATCTTCACCTAGGCTTTGACTGCGACAACCGATTCTCGACCCCCTGTTGTCATTGCAGTCTTTGCAGGTGTCGTCGGGAGCGGGAGAGAAATTCCACGTGACTGTCCAGTTTGCGGGCAGAAAAGAAATGTTATCACCTGGGATAGCGGAGAAGGTGAAGTTGCCGCTCATTGACGCTGAGCTGGGCCAAGGAAAGAACTGGGGCGTCGGTCCTGGCAGGCCCCCTGGCCCCCATCCGATGGTTTCATCCTGCGTGCGAGGATTACACGACAACGGATCGCCCGTGTATATGACCTTGCCGTCCAGATTGTCGGTTGCGTTGAATGAGTACGTGTTGGTGCCGGAAATCGCCAAAGCCACAAGAGGAGAGCCAGAACCATCTGCTTGCGCCGTGGTGGTGCACACCCCGCCCGCGCCCACGACGACGTCGTTGATGGAAGCGCGATTCGCAGCGGTTCCCGTGCCCGGCCAGGCACTCCAACTGCAGGTGCCTGGGTAGTACCCTAGCAAGTTCAACGCGAAGGTGATGCTTTGATTTGTGGTCTGAGTCACACCGTCGACGCTCGCGGTCCCGCTGCCTTGCGCGTTGATCGTTCTGTAGACCGTGTTGGCGCTATACCATGGCTCGGGGCATTGCCCGTACGCCGTCGCGTTCAACCCTATTGCCAAGCAAACCAGGAGCGACAATCTTATCAATGCGCGGATAAAGGGCAGCTCACCTGCGAGGGATCGGCCTTGCGGGGACTTTGCAACGGCCGATTTAATGAGGGGAACTTGAGCGAGCGCGTCGGAATTTGTCAAGAACTTTGAGACGCCAGCCGGCATATTTTATTGAACTGTTTCCTCTGAATCTGGTGGGCCGGATTCAGGCTTG
>PKYZ01000547.1 GCA_003132865.1 Bryobacterales bacterium | reverse complement strand
TCCAGGAAGTGAAGGCGCGGGAAGGCACGGTGGTGGCGATTTCGACGGAAGGCGACGAAGATGCGCGCAAGACGGCCGACCACGTGATCGAGATTCCGGCCGCGAACGAGTTGCTGACACCAATTCTGGAAATCGTGCCGCTGCAGCNNGCGACGTGGATCAGCCGCGCAACCTGGCCAAGAGCGTGACGGTGGAATGAACGGCGGCCTGTTGATGCTCGCCGGGCACGCCATCTATCAGGGCGGCCGGTGGCATGGAGGGCATCAGAACGAAGACCGGCTCTACGAAACGCACGTGCGCGACGCGTTCCGCATCCTCGCCGCCGAGGGTTACCAGGCGCTGGCGTTGAGCGGCGGCCGGTCGCGCCCGCAGCTCGCGCCGGCGATCGGCAACTCGGAGGCGGAGGGCATGCTGGAATATGCCCGCGAGGCGGGGCTGGCTGGTCCCGGCGGGACGGTGCTGCTGGAGCAATTCGGGCGCGATAGCTTCGAGAACCTTTTCTTCTCGATGCTGTGCTTCCACCGGCAATTCGGCGAGTGGCCGTCGCGCGTGGGAGCGGTGAGTTGGAAGTTCAAGGCGCTACGGTTCTACCTGATCGCCTGCGGACTGCGGCTGGCGGACGGACGATTCCGGTTCTTCGGCAGCGGCGACCCCGCGGGGCAGCCGGCTATCGAGGCGTTTGCCGCAGCCAGCGTGCAGTATGACGCGATGATCGTGCGCGGTGGCGAGATTGTGGACCCGCTGCATCGCGACCGGCAGTGGTTCGGGGCGAAGCGAATGGGACGCACGCCGCGCGAATTCGCGAGTAATAAGGATTATCTGCAGCGGGTCAAGCAGGAATATGGCAGCCCGGAGCTGATCGACTTAGTCGAATCGATCAAGCCGGGTCCAGCGTGGCGCGATGTGAAGTGGCCGTGGTGGTAAACTACTCTTGATATTGATAGCGGAGGGAACGATGCTTGGTCTCAGGATTCAATCCAGTACGATAACTTAATTAACTCTCTTTGCCGTGCTGCTGTTCTCAGCAGCCGCAACCGGCCAGACACAAATACCAGTCGCTGGGATTTGTAATACTGGCTTAACCAAGGCAAGCGCCCGAGGGCTGCACCACCAGTACCCTCGTAACTCCTGTAAACCCGATAAGCGGCGGCGACAGCGTGGACGGCAACTGGCAATTGGCGACTCCATCTCCGTCCGCGCCCTATAACGAGCCGGCGCCCAATGCATGCTCGCTCACGACTTTCGGACACGCCTTTGTAGACGCTCCCTGGCCAAGCTGGTATAATCCTGACGATGGACTCTCACAGTACATCAGGCCCCAAGTCGAGGGCCCGGTCGCCGCGGGCGGTTGGTATGTCTACCGCACCGGCGTCGCTATCCCAGCCAGCCAGTCTGGTGCTACTTATTACGTTCTGACTATCGCTGGACAGGTGTTAGTAGATAACGGCCTCAGGGCGATCGTCATCGAGGATCCCGCGGGTTACGCGGCCGGTTGCAAAGTCGTAGCGCTCCCATCCGGCACGTATGACACGTCATGGACCGCATTTAACTTCTCCGCACCAGTTTTACCCCACACCTTAGCCGTCTTGTATTTTATTACCTATAATGGTGAACAGTCCTATGGAAACCCCACGGGCTTGCGGGTCGAGTTCACTTCGGCTTACCGCTTACTCCGGAGTAATTGAAGCAAGCGAAGCTCGCCCATAGATCGCGTCGCCTACCCGGCGCATCCACTGCTGTTCATCTTCCGGCATCGGGCCGAGACGTAAGGCCTCCAGCGCTTCCTGGAATTGCTGGGCATTGGACGGTCCGGTCATGCAGATATTCACCGCGGGTTGGGTCAGGACGAAGCGATAGCAGTCCGCCGCCGTCGGAATCTTTTCGCCGGGCGGGATGCGCCTGTGACCCAACAACTGGCGCCAGCTCGTGGCCGTGAAAGAAACCAATCCCGGCGGATTGCGCGCGAGCAACTGCGGGAAGACTTCGCGCTCCGCGCCGCGATGCACGGCGTTGTAGCGCACGTGGAAGATATCGAATTGCGGATCTGGCGCGAGGCGCGCTATCAGCGGACGATTGTGCGTGGAGACGGCCAGATAGCGCACCAGGCCGCGCTCGCGCAGTTTGCGGCAGGCGTCCAGGATGCGCGGCGGCGGCGCGCCGCTCCACAATCCCAGCAGCAGGGCGTCGGTGTAATCGAAGCGCAGGGCACGCAGGGCGCGCTCGAGGCTGGGGCCGATCAGCGAAGCCATGCGCGAATAGGACTGCGTGACCAGCAGGAAGCGGTCGCGCCGGGGCGCCAGCGCGCGCAGGCCGTCGCCAAATGGATTGCGGCGGATGCTGCCCCAGTAGAAATAGTTCACGCCGTGGTCGAAGGCTTGTTCGACGGCGCTAGCGGGCGCGCCATAGCTGGAGGCCAGGCCGAGGCGGCAGACCTCGACGCCCGTGCGCCCGAGGATGGCGCGATCGAATGACATAGCTTGATTGTAGCGGTGATGCGCGCCGGCCGGTCTTCGCGATCTGGCTACCAACGAGCCGGCGCCGTCTGCTAATGTTTGACGCGGACGCGCAAGCTGTGCCGGTCCGCGTCGGGAGGGCCATCCGGAAGAAGAGCAGCTCGCTCCCGGCGGCAACCCGCCGGGACTCTGGCCTTACGAAGATAGAACGTATCTCCGCTCTTCATCCCGGACACAACGAAAGCCTATGTTGTCGTTCCGTTCCTCTGCATCGTTCCTGTTGCGGTTCGAGACGCGCAGCCCCCTCGCATTGTTGTTCCAGGAGCCCCCGCGAATCACGTCAGACAGCACTCCCATTCGCCAGCGTGAACTGCGCAAACAACTGCTCGCGCAGACGCCAGGTATTCCCGGCGGCCGCGTGCCCAATCCACGAGTGAATTCTCGTTCGAATCTCCTCCCTGGTCGCAACGCCTTCTCGAAACGCCCGCTCCAGGTGCCGCAGCCGCCGGCGGAATCGCACGACGTTCTCCCGCACCAGCCGCGATTTTTCCGCAAACAGCCGCCACCCGAGAAAGGTGACTCCGTCCGCGCAGCGATACACGCGGCTCTTGCGCTCGTGCACAAGCAAGCGGAGCCCTTCGAGGAAGTCTTCCACCGCGCATCGCATTTCAGCCAGCTTCGCCTTGGACTCGCCAAACAATAGGAAATCGTCCACAACTGCCGCAGCTATTCCCGATATTGGAAAAACGAGTGGC
>PKYZ01000898.1 GCA_003132865.1 Bryobacterales bacterium | reverse complement strand
GGTTTGGTTTGGAATGGTTGGTCTGGAATTGGGTTGGTTTGGAAATGCAATCGCCGTCTTCCAGACGGCAGAAAGGGTCCCCGCAATTCCACCCATTTCAGGATCATCCTTCGATTGGAAATGCTCATGCCAGTAGCATGCCGGACCTTGTACAATTGTCTTGTGACGCTCAACCGCGCCTTGAAATCTGTTTGCTGCCTCGCCGCTTGGTCCGCGGCTCTGGCGGCCGCTACTACGACCGCCTACGTATCGGTTTGTTGCAATGCGAACTCGACGGTGTCCATCGTCGGCACCGCGCACAACCGCGTGGCGGCAGGCTTCACCGCGGGTCCGGGAAGCTACGCGGTCGCTCTCCCAAACTCCGGCGCGGCCTGGGTCGCGAACGCGGGGAACAATACCATCTCAATTGTTTCGCTCAAAACCGGCGCGGTCCTAAAAACGCTCCAACTTAAGCTTCAGCCGTGGCTGATCCAGGCCAGCCCGGATGGCGCGAATGTCTACGTGGTGACCGGCATGTTCACGGGAAACCTCAACCACTACTCGGCGGCCCTGCAAGTGTTCAAAGCTCGGACTGGCGCGCTGGCGGGCAACGTCGCGCTGCCAAACGACGGCCTAGCGAATCCGGGTCTGGCGGTGGCGCCGGACTCCAGCCGCGTCTATGCCACATTCGATAGCCAGACCGTCGTCGTCTACGACGTGGCGACAGGCATGGTGGCGTCCACCTGGCAGACCACGCGGGCTTTGACCTGGACCGCCACGGGCACGCTAACCCTGTCACCCGATGGGCAGACCCTCTACACCGCGGGCCAGGTGCTCACGGCGTTCGATACGGCGACCGGCAACATTCGAGGGACGGTGAATCCGCCTGGCTCCTCGGGGAGCTATTCCTTCGTGGGCAGCGCCGTCAGCAGCGACGGAGGAACACTATACGCCAGCTATGCCGTCAAATCGGAACCGGCAGCGGGCTGGCCACAATCGATACCGCTTCGCTCGCCATCACCGGCAGCGCCAGCCTCGGCAGCGAGCTTCAGCAGCCCGTGCTTTCCAAAGACGGTTCCACACTCTATGTGCCGGATGCCATCGACTCGCTGCTCTACGTGGTGAGCGCATCGAACCTGGCCGCGACCGGATCCATTGCGTTGCAGGGGCCCATTGCCACGGCCACGCTGAGCGCCGATGGTAGCGCCTTGTACGTTCCCAACTCGTCGACGGCGAGTACGCTCGCGGTAGATACCTCGTCGCTGGCGGTGATCGCCTCCATCGGGGTTGGCGGCACGGCAAATCCCCAAATCGGGCTCGGTGGGCCGACGGCTCCTTCGGGGACGAGCGATGGCAGCCGCATCTTTGTCGCTGGCATCCAGTCAAACAGCATTTCCGAGATCGGCACGGCTGCGCACAGAGTCGTGCGCAGCTATACGACCGGCGCCCAGAGCCCTTCGGTCACCGGCGACAATCCGCCCGCTATCATGGTGACGCCGAACGGCCAACAGATCTATGCGGCGGGCAGCGACTATCTGGCCGAGCTGACGGAGATCGATGTAGCCACCGGTCAGGTGAACGGTGTGCCGTGCCTCCTGGGGCTTGGATGCTGGGTAAGAGAGATGGCCGCGCTGCCGGACAGCAGCCGGGTTTATCTGGCGGGCTTTGGGTTTTCATTCGGTGGTCCGGCGCCGGTTTTCTTCTATGTGGTGGACACTGCCACACTGAAAGTGATCGCGGCGCCCAAGATAAAATCCTTCGGCGCCATGGCGGCGTCGCCCACGGGCAAGTTTTTGTACATCGCCACTGGCTCGACACTCTCGATTTTCGACACCACTCAGAACGCCATCACCGGTTCGCTGCCGATCAAAGGTGTCGCTGCCATCGCGTTTTCGCCAGACGGGTCCACCGCCTACGCGGCCACTGGCTCCGCGCTCAATGTGATCGACACGGCGAGCGGACAGGTGACCGGGACCTTCAGTCTCGGCACGGGCGCCGCCAGCACGGTATCCGTGACTCCGGATGGCAGCCAGGTTTGGGTGGCCCTTTCAAAGAGCACGTCTGTAGTGGTGGTGAATACGCAGAACGGCACGGTGCAGACGGTCGACTTTGGCCTCACGCTCAGCGGGGTCGCTTTCGGCCCCCAGTAGCCGTTACTCTTACTGTTTGGGCCAGCCCATGGCCACGCCATCGTGAAGGCCATCTCGTCCTGGAAGGTATGGCAATGGCGTTGGCCGGCATGGCCGCCGGGCTGGCCGGCACCGCCATGCTGGCTTGCTGGGTCCCGGCGCTGAAGGCGGCGCGCGTAGATCCGATGGTGGCTTTGCGCTACGAGTAACCGCGAAACCAGGCACGATTGCGTGCGGCACGCACGAGTGCGTAATGCCGCATACTTTTCCTGTAACCGCGCACCTGCATTAATCGTGGGGCGGTCCCCTCGGCGGTCCCCCCGGACCGCGGCCGACGCCCTCGTCGGCCTGTCGCGGTTGTCCAAAGCCTTGGTTCTTGGAACGAAAGCGGATCCAGGGGTCCCCCCACAAATTGCTAAGTGCCATTGCGCACAATAGCGTGCGCCACGGCCCCGCCCGCTTGCCAGCGAGCCCCGCGCTGCTGTATTGTCGTGGTCGTGACCATTACCCGACGCACCATCCTGGCCGCGTTGCCGGCCGCGGCTGCCGCGCAGGCCCAGCGCTCCCGCAAACAGACCTGGAAGCCCAAGCTGGGCGTTCTGTGCGAGTATTCCGACGCCAACCTGGAGTTCGTGAAGGCGGAAGGCTTCACCAGCATGCAACTGCGGCTCAATCCAGACAAGCTGGACGATGCCGCGATTGCGGCCCTAAAAGACAAGATCCAACGGTCTGGGATCTACGTTTCTTCGCTGGCTGTGGATGGGAACCACATCGACCCGGATCCGGCGATGCGCGCCAGGCAGAACGAGTACACCGCCAAGAGCATCGAGCTGTGCGGCAAGCTGGGAATACCGAACATCGGCGGACAATCCGGCACCATCAAGGGGCGTCCGCTAGGAGCCCAAGTGGACGAAATCGTGCGCGTGTACACGGAAAAGTATTTTCCGTTGTGCGAGAAGCATAAGGTCCGCGTGCTGTGGGAGCCTTACGCGGGAGGACCGAACATCGCCACGGGGCCGGTGGGTTGGGAGGCGCTGTTCAAGGCATTTGGGAACAGCCCGCACGTGGGACTGCAGTTCGATCCTTCGCACCTGATCTGGCAGTTCATGGACCCGGTCGAGGCGGCGCGCGAGTTTGCGGATAAGATTTACGACGTGCATCTGAAGGACACGGAGATTCTCTGGCACGTGGTGCGGCGGGCGGGCATCCAGCCGGTGAATCGCGCGAGCTGGTGGCGCTTCCGGGTGCCCGGCTATGGCTCGATGGATTGGAAAGGCTTTTTCTCGGTTCTGGCGGAAGCGGGATACCAGGGGGCCATGAACATCGAGAACGAGGACGAGTTCTTTTATCCGCCTTACAGCGAGCGGGATTTCACGGAGCAGTACAAGCGCGGCTTCCGCGTGGCGCATGAATTTCTGAAGACGCTGGTGCCGCCGCTTACGGCATAGGAGGAAAGGCATGACAACTCGCATTCTTTGCGCGTGCCTGGCGGGGGTTGGGCTGATTGCGCCGTTGCAGGCCAGGACTGGCGGCAGTTGCCACAGCGGTCAGGCGGCTGAGGAGATGATGAAGGGCATCCGCGCGTTCAAGAACGCGGAATATGCGCAGGCAGTGGATCATTTTCAATCCGCGCTGAAATCGGACGCGGGTTGCACCAACGCGCGGTTATATCTGGCCACAGCATACATGCAGCAGTACATCCCAGGCGCACACGCACCCGAGAACCAGGCGATGGCGGCCGCCGCGAAAGAGCAGTTCGGCAAGGTTCTTGAACAGGACCCGGACAACGAACTCGCTCTCGCCTCGCTCGCGTCGCTCTGCTTCAATCAGAAAAAGTTCGACGAGGCCAGCACCTGGTACGAGAAGCTCGTCCTGTTGAGACCGGACAACAAGGAAGCGTTCTACACGCTCGGCGTGATGGCGTGGACGCGGAGCTATGAGCCGATCCAGAAAGCCAGGCAGAACCCGGGGATGAAGCCGGACGATCCCGGTCCGATCAAGGACGACGGGGTCCGCCGGGAGCTGCGTATGTATTACCTCTCGGTTTTGCAGGACGGCCTCGACTACCTGGACAGGGCGCTAGCCGTTGATGCTGAGTATGACGATGCCATGGCGTATTTGAATTTGTTGTACCGCGCCAAGGCGGACCTGGAGAATTCGCCACAGGGTTATCGGGACGATGTAGCGAAGGCGGATGTATGGTTCCAGAAGGTAATAGATACCAGGAAAACCAAGGCGGGGCGCAAGCCTTGAGCCTGCGCGAGCGGTTGGCGGCCATACCTTACACAGGCGCGATCAGCGACATTCTGGATGAGATGGGGCTGCGCGAACAGGTTCTGCCCCACGAGATCCGGGCGCTGCGGCCGGGGCAGACGGTGGCCGGGCGCGCTCTGACGGTGTTGGGCGAGCCGGCGGCGGGTCTGGCGCGCGACGACTACTTCCTGCCGTTTCTGAAGATGCTGGGGTCGATCCAGGCGGGCGATGTGGTGGTAATCCAGCCGAACGACTGCGCGGTGGCGCATTTTGGCGAGCTATCGGCGGAGACGGCGATGTCGCGCGGCGGCGCTGGGGTAGTGGTGGATGGCGGAGTACGCGATGCCGAGTACCTGTTGAAGCTGGGATTCCCGGCGTTCGCGCGGTATACGACTCCGCAGGATATGGTGGGCCGCTGGCGGCTGGTGGATTTCAATGTGCCGGTGACGATCGGCCGCACGCGAGTGTGCGCGGGGGACTATGTATTAGGCGATCGCGATGGGGTGACGATCATTCCGGGGCAGGCGGCCGAGGAAGCCATCGGCAGGGCCGAGGAGGCGATCCGGGTGGAGAACCACATTCGGGCGGCCGTGGCGGAGGGAATGCACCCGGTAACGGCGTACGAGAAGTACGGGCGATTTTAGGCGCGCGGGGCTCAAGCCCCGCGCATGACAGGCTGAAAGCCTGTCCTTGACAGGCTGAAAGCCTGTCCGTTTCCTGGGTGGTCTTGTAGGCGATCTGTGCGATCGTCTCTGGCTGGAGGACGGGCGGCCGTCCGGAGCGCGGCGCGTCATCCAGCCCCTCGGATCCCCCCGGCGCGGGGCGTGGTGCCTCAAAGTACTTGTAATCGCCTCGCTTGGGCGGAAAGACGAGGTTGTCGGGTGTGGGTTGAAGGCAGGCAAGGTTGCGGAGCATGGTTTCTACTCTACACGTGTCTGACAGCAATGCGCCACACTGGCTGCGCGGATACCGGCGCGACACGCGCTCAGCGCGGCCTTATCGTTCATTGTCGGTAGGTAAACCGGCGCTGCGCCACGGACGCTGATCGCTGACCAAACGGCTGCGTGACTGCAAAGGGCGATCCAACGCTGCACCTAAATCCCGCGAAAGGCAGTTATCGGAAAGCGGCTGACGCAGCGGCCTCTATGGGAAACTTCGCAACGAAGCTTTCCAACTCCTCGTCGGTGAGGTGCTCGCGGCCCTCGTGGCTCCTGTCGAGGCGCACCAGCTCGAACAGAATTCTCAATCCTCCTATTGTTCACCTTTTGGTTACTGGATTCACCTGGAGATTCAGTCCGGCAGCCGGATGCAGGCGGCGCGCGTTCCGCCTCCGGTTCGCAATCGGCTGGATTATCAGAGACTTGCGTAAAGCCGTGCGAGCCGTTTCGGGTTTGGCAGAGCGTTTGCCCTCGGTATGCGACGTGATCCGCCGAGAAAAACACTTGGAGGAGAACAGAGGAGAAACGCCAATGAAAACATTAAAGACCACAATCCTGAGCGTCGGCGCGCTTGCACTGTTGGGAGCCAGCGGGATCTACGCACAGACCAAAGCGACTGCCGAGATCCCGTTCGAATTCACCGTGCAGAACACCACGTTGCCGGCCGGCGAGTACACCTTGTCTGCGCCTTCCAAGTCCCACGACGTGATGTCGATCGAGAATGTCGAAACCCGCAAGACGATCCTTGTGCTCGCGCCCAGCAACGTGAGCGAATATAAGGGCGCCAAGGACAGAAAGGTCGTCCTGTTCCACCGAATCGGCGACCGTTACTTCCTGGCTGACGTCAAAACCGACGCCGTGTGCGGCCACGTTGGCCCATCTAA
>PKYZ01000756.1 GCA_003132865.1 Bryobacterales bacterium | reverse complement strand
CCCGCACCCGCCCCGTCCCTATTTGCCGCCGTGCTGGCGCTGTATGCCGCTGCCCTGCCGCCGTCACCGATTTCCGCGCAGACACCGAAGACCACGCCGACCACCGCGCATACCAACGTATCCATGCGATTCGGATCGCCTTGACTCGGGCCGGAGATGCCGAGCAATCACCTTTTGGTTACTGGATTCACCTGGAGGTTCAGTCCCGCAACCGGTTACAGGCGCCACTTTTCTGCCGCTACGCCGGCTCTGGTTAGCCGCTGCCGTAGATTCAGCCTTGCGCCGGTCGCTTCCTTTTGGTGTTTACAATCGTCTTCGGCGACGGCCTCGACGACCGTGCCTTGATTGTTCAGTGCCAGAAGGCAGCCTGCTAAGCCCAGCGAGAGCAATTGTGNNGAATCAATCGCTTCTCGCTGGGGCTGCTCTTTGTGTGTCACCGCCTTCATGTAGCAATCGCCTCGCCAAACGACAAGCCATGGGTGGGTGGTTGTTTTCTGGCAGCATTTTCTACCGTCCACGAATCGCAAATCGGATTCGCCGACGTGGGCCTGGTGGTGCGCACCGCCGGGGGATCATCCGCTTATCGGTTGCCGCGGCGATCCGGCCAGAAGCGCGCTGGTTGCATGCGCCCGGAGACGGGTTCGTCCGGCGCAGCCTACTGAAGAGCGGACTGAAAGTCCGAATTGAGCACGTCGAAATGGAAACGGTCGGGAGGCAGCAGTGCGGGCATGCCGGCGCCCATACGCGCCCAAGCGTTATAGGCCGAACCGGCGATGGAGGAGTTCAGGCAGAACAGAAACTCGCTACTGCAGCAATCGATGGGAGGAGGCTGTCGGAACGTTAACCGCAAACCCACCGCGGTCTCAAGAGCCACGCCGGGAGTGGTCACGTGCTTATCGGCCAGCAGGGTCACAAAGCTGCTGCGGCTGGCGTGGGGCCACACATCCGGATGCAGGAGATCGCGTAGCGCCGATTGCGACTGGAAGGTGATTTCGCACTGCCGGATCCACTCCACGATGGATTCGCCCCATTGCCAATGCGCGATCAGTCCGCGATATTGCTCTGTCAGGGTGAGTGCCAGGTCCATCTTGCGCCGCTCCAGCAGGGTCTCCTCGACATCCACCTCCGGCAGCATTTCCTCGGCCTCCAGGATGGCCGAGGCCAAATCCACGTCTGGCGCCCCGGAAGCCCTCCGCACTAACAGTGGCGGAAGCTCATGCATCTCGTTGCCCGGTATGTTGACGTACTCTCGGTCGCCCGTCATATTAGGAACCACCTTCTGTACTTATCGGCGTAAGACGGTGAACTTTGTAGCACATTTAGTGCCACAAGGAGGCTGGCGGTCTGTTTCGAGGTTCTCAAGCGCTTCCTGGAACACAGTGCGGACACCAACAACAACGCCAATCCGGATCTCAAGACCTGCATTCCCCGTCGAGTTCACCCATGCGTTCGGCTATCGAGGACGTCGAACGCGGTCTTCGCTGTGGTGGCGTCCGTTTTGGTAGTGTAACGGTTTCGGGTGGAAGCGCCGCCCCAACGCCACGCTCCGACCGGTTGCTCCTTCCATAGCTCGGATAGCACGCTACCTCATCCGCGCCGGCTTCAGCGTCCAGCCCTGTAGCTTTCCTAACTCCAGCAACTCAGGCGCACTGAAGCCTTCCGGGTGAATCGGCCAATCAAACGCCTTGCGAGGCTCGTTCGAGAGGTACTTGCCGTAGTCGGTGACAAGTGGGTTCAATTGGCACCATCTCCTTCAATCTTCCTCCTTCAATCTTCCTCTTGACAGATTCAGGTGGTTAGTGTATGATTTAATTTCGATGAAACAGACAGCCCATTTCGGGATAAGGCCACAAGGCGCGGAACTCAATCGCGCCACGTGCGTCGATCCGTAGGGCTGTTCTGGACTCATAGATTTCTTTAGGAAGGACCAGCGGCGGATCGGAAACGGTTCGCCGCTTTTGTTTTTTCTGGGCATAGCTGGAAGGTCTAGCTTCGGTTTTGGGAACCGACGATCTGTGTTCGATTCACAGTGCCCAGACCATCGGGGGCTGTGGGAAATGGCTAACCTCCCTGCGTCGGAAGCAGGAGATTCCCGGTTCGAGTCCGGGGTCCCCGACCATGTTCTTTGACAATTGAAATTGTGGTCTTCAGGATAAGCGGGATTGGCCGAGCGCCATTAGGCATCTGTCTTCCAAACAGAACAGACGGGTTGGACTCCCGTATCTCGCTCCAATGCTGGGTTCGTCTAGCGGCCAGGATGTTGCCTTGCCATGGCATCGACACGGGTTCGAGTCCCGTACCCCGCACCAAAGTCTCAAGTCGAGTAAGCATTGCTGGCGATGCGCAGGTCCTGTAAACCGGTGAAGTCAGTTCGATTCTGACACTCGGCTCCAGTCGATCAAGCATAGGTGGCGATGCGCGCGGCTCGTACCCGCGATAGCCCGGCTCAAGTCCGGGGATCGGCTCCAGTCGTTGTAGCTCAGTGGCAGAGCAGTCGCTTGGTAAGCGACCGACCTGGGTTCGATTCCCAGCATCGGCTCCATGCGCCTTTCGTCTAGCGGCAAGGACACTCGCCTGATTAGCGAGGAACCACTGTTCGAGTCAGTGCGGGCGCACCAAGTTTTTATTGCGGCTTAGACTAGCGGCTCAGTCGGCAGTCTCATAAGCTGCATAGATCGGTTCAACTCCGATACCCGCTACCATACATGGGGAAGTCGTTCAACGGGAGGATCACTGGCCTGCACCCAGTAGATGTGGGTTCGATTCCCACCTTTTCCACCAAGCCGTTGTGGCCGAGAGGTCAGGCGCGGGCCTGAAAAGCCCGTAACCTACGTTCGATTCGTAGCGACGGCACCAGAGTTTTATGCCGGAGGTCGTCCAAAGGAAAGGACGGCGGATTGTGGCTCCGCAGATACGGGTTCAACTCCCGTCCACCGGACCATCTTGCTACTGCGGCGGGGATGGCAAGCAATCGCAGCGGAGTAATTGGGTCCGCGAACTGCCGCAAAGTTTCACAGGGGGTTCGGTTAGCGGTAAGCCGCCAGTCTTTGAAGCTGGCTTCGGGCGTTCGAGTCGCCCACCCCCTGCCAATTGGCCGCTGGCGCAATCTGGCAGCGCGCTGCGCTCTGAACGCAGAGGTTTCAGGTTCGACTCCTGAGCGGCCAGCCAAATGTTTGTGCGGGTATCGTTCAGGGGACAGGATAGAACGCTACGAACGTTCAGACCGTGGTTCGATTCCACGTACCCGTACCATCCGGCCATCGTCCAATGGACAGGGCGCGGCGCTGCGAATGCCGAGATTCCGGTTCGACCCCGGATGGCTGGACCAAGTTTTCATGGGCGCTTCCGGCAGTGATGCGGAGGTCATGTAGTAGCAGGCGGCGTGGATTGGCTTGACGCCCATGAACCGGATTTGCGGTGGAGGCCGACTGGCGAGGCACCTGACTGTCGCTCAGGCTTAGGCGGGTCCGATTCCCGTTCACCGCGCCACGGCGCTGTCTTCTAGCGGCAAGGATGGGACCCTCTCACGGTCTCGACGGGAGTTCGATTCTCCCCAGCGCTGCCAAATTATTCTATGTGGGGCTGTCGTCTAAAGGCAAGGATAAGAGGCTTTCAATCTCTTGATGGGAGTTCGATTCTCCTCGGCCCTACCATGCGCCGGTAGCTAAACTGGATTAAAGCTCCCGACTCTTACTCGGACGATGTGTGGGTTCAAGTCCCACCCGGCGCACCAATTTCATTCCGGGGTAGCCAAGCTGGGAAGGCAGCACGCTGTTACCGTGCCCACGCGCAGGTTCGATTCCTGCCCCCGGAGCCATTTCGCATCCCCTCTCGGGAGGCCGGTGCCTCAAGCCGCCTTATAAGCGCTCGCGCCAGATTAGCGGCTAGATCTTGGATCGACACCAAGGGGAGGGACCACACCGGGCAACTCCGCTGGTAGCGGAGACCTCTCCTACCAAGAGGCACAGTGGAGTTCGATTCTCCGACCCGGTACCATTTCGCGCCGTTGACTAGAGCGGATATTAGGCCGGTCCTTTAAACCGGAACAGGCAGGTTCAACTCCTGCACGGCGCACCAGTGTTCCCGTCGTCCAATGGACAGGATAGTGCGGTCCTAACGCACGGATGTCGGTTCAAGTCCGACCGGGAATCCCACTTCCGGGCGCGTCGTCCAACGGACAGGGCTACTCGCTTCTAACGAGAGAATGCGGGTTCAACTCCCGCCGCGCCTTCCACTTTTCTGGGCGTCGCCAAGCCGAGCCGCCCGGCGCGCACACCCTCGCGAACGGTTGCCGAAACCGGGCACACAAAAATAGCGCACTGCACCTTTTCCATCCTTTTCATTGAGTGACTTGTTCTCAACATGCAGTACAATCCGGTTGTGAACCGCCGGTATGCGCCGTCCTCCAGGCGCGATGACCCAGAGTGGTTCATGTTACCCTCCACGTTAGCCCTTGATGCCTTTCGGGCGATCGAGGAGGATCACGATGCCGGAGTTCACGACCCTCATCAGCGGCTTGTCATTCACCGAGTGCCCACGATGGCACGACGGGCGGCTCTACGTTTCCGACTTCTACACGCACCGCGTCCTCGCCGTGGCCATGGACGGCACGGCAGAGACATTGGCTCACGTGCCCCAGCAACCCTCGGGGCTCGGGTTCCTGCCCGACGGTCGGATGTTGATCGTGTCCATGCGCGACCGCAAGGTCCTGCGGCGTGAGGACGACGGTTCACTCGTCGAGCATGCTGATCTGTCCGGCCTGGCCTCGTGGCACTTGAACGACATGCTCGTCAATCACGACGGTCAGGCCTGGGTGGGCAATTTCGGGTTTGACCTCATGGGTGGCGCCCAAGCCCTTACCACCGTGCTCATCTGCGTTGAGCCCGACGGCACGGCCAAGGTGGTGGCCGACCGACTCGGCTTCCCCAACGGCATGGTGCTCACCCCGGACGGCCGCACGCTGATCGTGGCCGAATCAACGATGAACCGGCTTAGCGCCTTCAATGTCGCTTTAGGTTCGTTGGGCGAGCGTCGGACTTGGGCTGCATTCGGCGATCCCCCGGCATCGACCGACGTCGGTGAAATGTTCGGACAAGTGGCCGTTGTGCCGGACGGGATCTGTCTGGACGCGGAAGGTGCGGTGTGGGTGGCCGATGCGGCCCACAGCCGGTTGATCCGGGTGGCCGAGGGCGGCCGCAGCCTGGAGGAACGCAAGACCGATGGAGTCGGTGTGTTCGCCTGCATGTTAGGAGGCGACGACGGGCGCACGCTATTCGCCTCTGTCGCGCCCACCTTCCACGAGGACGAGGCATCCGCGAACCATCATGCCTCGATCCTAATGACGACGGTCGAAGTGCCCCACGCCGGATTGCCCTAAGAGAAGCTCTCTCCGAGTGCCCGGTGTCCGATCAGAGCGAACAGCCCGGTTAAGGGGGGCGCTATTCATTCAGCACTAGTTTCCTAGAATCACGAGGTCGCAGGTTTCCGCTGTCATAGAGGCGTTGGCTGGCAGCGTGAGCACGGTAGCAGTAACAGAAGGATTGTAAGTACCACAGCTACCGCCGCTCTGCAAAAGCACGGGCGTAGTGTTGAAAGGCGTGGGGAAAGTCCATGTCTGCGCAGTTCCGGTCTCTTGATATCCACTCAGATTGCAGTAAGCCATCTTCAGGCCGCCGACTATTGGCTGACCGCAAACCGCCGACCCTGCCGTGCCATTGTTGGTTGTAGTGGTGCTTCCAAAGGTAGATAGCCCCGATACTGTAAGAGTCGAAGTCGGACTGGCCGTTCCAACTCCAACTCTTCCGTTCGTAGTGTCCACGTTCAGAACCACGGTGCTGGCATTCGCCTTGTCGAGTTGAATCGCCGTGGTGCTGTCCGCAGTCGGATAGAACACGCCGCCGCTCAGTCTCGTGGTGGTGGTCTGGGAGGCCTGCAATCCCGCGCCGGTCATGATGGCGTTGCCGGCGAGCGATGACGCGCTGGTGATGAGCGTGCCCGGCAGATCGGCTATCCCCAGCGAGCAAGGCGCGAACGCCGTAGACGAGCCGCAGGTCCCGATCACTTGGTGGGGGGCCTGGCCGGTGGCCGCGCCGAGCGTCAGGGTCGGGCCGGAGATCGTGCAGGTCAGCCAGTTCGCGCCGGGGTTAGAGCAGGAGGTGGCGCCTGGTGAGGGCGGGGGGAAGGCCTGCGCGCGGCCGTCGCGGGCGAACCAGACGGCCAGAAGGGCACACAAAAGGAAACGGGCGATACGCGTTGGAGCTTGCTTGACGTGCATGAGGGACCTCCCGTCTCACGACGGTAGAATCTAGATTACAGCCCTATCTTACTACACGGGCACCGACCGTCTCCACATCCCTCCACATTCCCGATATAGGCGGCTGTTCAGCCAGCGTACCGGCCTGCGCCCGTGCAAGGTCCGATTCGTCTTGCAACCATAGTGCGGTCTGCGGCCATGTCGAGTCGGAGCGGGCAGATGTCGGTCGCCACGGCAACGTGCGTAGCGCCGCCGCGAATCATGCCCAGAACCGACCCGAGCACGCCTCGTACCGCGGCGACTTGGCGGCCGTCCCGGTCCCACGCGGACGGCAGGGCGTAGTAGTGCCGGAACAACTCGTATGTGCCGTCGATCAAGATGAACGTCCAGGGCGCAACTCCATCACCAACCTTAACGGATCGGCAGCGTCTCCATCAACCTCATCCCCGTTGGGATTAAAACCTTGGTGCTACCTGGCTACTCAGTTCTCAGCGCCTTCGTGGGCGAGATAGATGCTGCGCGGCTGGCAGGTATGATGGCAGCGACAAATGCGCAGCACGCGAGCGCGCCTGTGGCGACGGTCAACGCGAGCGGGTCCCAACTCGAAACGCCATATAACTCGGCTGAAAGAAGGCGCCCAGCGCCGACAGAAAGGGGCACCCCCAGTAGCAGCCCCAGGAATAGGCGATTCGTCGCCCCGCGCAGTACCAATTGCACTATCTTCGCGCGGTCAGCGCCAAGCGCCATACGAATGCCAATTTCGTTGGTCCGTTGCGCCACCGCATAAGCCGTGACGCCATACAAACCGACAGCAGCCAGCAGCAGAGCCACAATCCCGAACAGCCCGGCGAGGCTGGCTACGGCACGCTCCTGATCAAAAGACAAGGCAACTTGCTGCTCCATGGTCCTGACGCTGGTAACGGTGAGGTTGGGATCTACTTCCGCCAGCGCCTTGGTGAGCAGCGGCTCAAGCGTGCCCGGCGATGCGCTGGTCAGCAGCATAATTCCGCCGATGAAATGCGAGCGCAGTTCAATTTTCTTCATCAAGTCGTTCTTGTAATCAACATTCTGCGCCAGCGGCACGAAAAACATGGGACGCGCCGGCCTGTTCAATGCAAACCCCGCAAACTTCGCATCGCGCACCACGCCGACGATACGGAATATGCCGGCGTTCTCCGGCAGGTCAAGCCCGAAGTGCTGATCGAGCGGGTTTTCGTCGCTCTTGAAGAAGCGCTTCACAAAGGCTTGGTTCACAATCGCCACCGGAGCCGTGGTTTCATTATCGGCTGCGGTGAAGGCGCGTCCGCGTAAAATCGGCATACCGAAGTTCTGCTGGTAATTCGCGCTGACGCGGTCCCAAGACGCGCCGCTATCCTCGCTCATCTTGGGCGGTGGATGGCCACTGACGTAAATCAGCTCGCCCCAATTGTCTGTGAGCGGATTGTAGAGCGCTAGTCCGGACCCTCGTACTCCGGGCAGACGATTGAGGCGTTCTTCTAGCTGACGGTAGAGTGCGGCCAATTTCGGCTGGGTGTAGGTGGCTGGCGGATTGTGCAGTGAAACCACCACGCGCCCTTGCACCTGATATCCAAAGTCCTGGTGTTCGAGTTTGTTAAGACTGCGGGCCAGCATGGTCGCACCGGCCACCAGGACAACCGACAGAGTGGCCTGCACGATCAGCAGTGCTCTGCTGGCGAACGAAGAGCGATCGGTGGTGCCACGCCCCGACCCCCGCAACGCTTCAGCCGGGTCGGTGCGCGTGGCGAACCACGCCGGTGCCGCTCCGAAGATGACTCCTGTCGCCAGCGCCAACCCGAACGCGAAGCCCAATATCCTGAGCGATGGTGCGGTGCTGATTGGAAGAAAATGGGAGCTATGAAAGGCTAGCGCGAGCAGCAGCCGCGCGGCTGCGCCGGCAACCACCAGTCCGGCAATGCCGCCGCCAACAGCGAGCAGGGCGCTTTCCGTGAGCGCTTGCATCACGATCTGCCATCGCGTGGCGCCCACGGCCAGGCGCACCGCCGTCTGTCCCCGACGCGCCACCGAGCGAGCCAGCAGCAGGTTAGCGACATTCGCACAGGCGATCAGCAGCACCAAGCCGCAAACGAAAAGGAGGATCTGTAGGCTGCGCCCGTATTCCTCCTTCATCTCCGCGACACCGGCTCCTGCCGGCACCACGTTGACTACCTGTTTGGGCAGCATGCGGATAATATCGGGCATCCAGTTGGAGGGATAGCCGGAATCATTCCGCATCCATTGCCTGAGCACTCCCGTCAGCCGCGGCGCCATTCCGGCAATCGAAGCTCCCGGCCGCAGCCGACCGATCATGCGCAGCCATGCGGAAATGGACTGATGCAGCAACGCGCCGTCACCATCGATTAACGGTTCCTGCTGCACTGGAATCCAAATGTCGGGAGGATCGCTGCGCAGGGTCTCGCCGAAAAAGCCCGGCGGTGCGACTCCAATCACGGTGAACGGATGGCCTTCAACGATGAAGCTCGAACCCACTACCGAGGTGTCGCCTCCGTAGATGGTCTGCCAGGCATGATGGCTGAGCACCGCAACCGGGGGAGATCCTGCCGTGTCGTCGGTCGGAGTAAACACCCGTCCGCCAAGGGCGCCCACCCCGAGCGTTGAGAAATAGTTTCCGGTGACGTACTCGGAGCGCAGAGGTCTGGCAGCCGATTCGATGCCCTCGCGCCGCACACTCAGCCCGCCGCGGCCGGCCTGGAATGCGGCCACTTCTTCGAACTCCGGCGATTCGGCCTTGAGGCGCTCGAAGAGTGGGAAGGAATACATTCCCCATCGGTCCTGCGGACCGCCTTCGACGCAGCAATCATCGCCCTCGCCGACCCGGTAGAGCCTCCCAGGATCGGTGACTGGCAAGGAGCGCAGCATCACGGCATCGATCAAAGTGAATATCGCGGTGGTCCCGCCGATTCCCAAGGCCAGGGTGAGAACGGCCGCAGTGGTAAAAACCGGCGACATCCGGAACTGTCGCACGGAATAGCGAATAGTGCCGAGCAGGTTTCGCAAATTGCACGCCTCCTCATGGATTACGAACCGGAGCTGCCACCAGTTCCAGTATTAGGCAGATCCTTTGGCCGGGGGCCTCTTCAACTCGGCACAGTTCCCATAATGCCGTGGTCCTTGATGCGGTCCGGTGGTCATCGACAATCTAAGCCTGCCGTTCATCGGCTGGCTCGCGGGCGTGCGCTAAGGATTTCATAAACGTCTGGCCTCCCTTCGGATATGCTGGTCTGAGGAGAACGCGGGAAAGCATGGAGTACAGATTGTTAGGCGCGAGCGGCCTGGAAGTTTCGGTGCTGAGCTTCGGCACTATGACGCTGGGCGGTGAAGGACGGTTCGCCGCGATAGGCAATGTGCAAGCGGAGGAGGCGCGGCGCCAGATCGAAATCTGTATCGAGGCAGGCGTAAACCTGTTCGACACGGCCGACATCTACTCGTTTGGCAAGTCGGAGGAAGTGCTCGGCCAGGCGCTGGGCGCGCGCCGCAAAGACATCGTCCTGGCGACGAAGGTCTTCGTCCGGCTCGAACCTGGCACCAACAAAGCCGGCCTCTCGCGTCGCCACATCCTGGAAGCCTGCGAGGCGAGTCTCCGCCGTCTGGGAACAGATTACATCGATCTCTACCAGGCCCACAACTTCGACTCCCTCACGCCTCTCGACGAGACCCTGCGCGCCTTCGAGGATCTGATCCGCGCCGGCAAGATACGCTACGCCGGTTGCTCCAACTACTCGGGCTGGCAACTCATGAAGGCCCTGTCCATCTCGGACCGGCTCGGGATTCAGCGCTACATCTCGCAGCAAATCAACTATTCGCTGCTCGCCCGCGACGCCGAACAGGAACTGGTGCCCGCCGGCATTGACCAGCGGACGGGGATCGTGGTCTGGAGCCCGCTGCAAGGCGGCCTTTTGTCCGGCAAATTCCGCCGC
>PKYZ01000011.1:3687-5806 GCA_003132865.1 Bryobacterales bacterium | reverse complement strand
AGGGCGCTCACAGGAAGACCCCCCGGTGGCTAACCACCATTCTCCCGCGCGGTCCTGAAACGCAATCTGATTCCAGCCCCATCCCAGATCTGTTATCCACGCTGGGAGTTTGAACGGGACCGATTCAAAACGAGTGCCGTCAAACCGGTTGAGGGTGAGCTTTCCGTGAGGCTTGTTGATCACGCACAGTCGGCCCGCCTGGTCCTCGAAGATGGTGCTGCTCCCTGGTTCTCCAAGTCCCTCCTGGACGCCATAGGTGGTAAAGCCATTCCGTGCTAATTTCATCGCGCCGTGGAATTCAGTGCCCATCCATAGATTTCCGCCCCGATCTTCGACCAGCGCGCCAATACCCACGCGTACGGCCGGATAAGCCGTAAGCTTCCAGTCCTTCCCATTACTATCCGGGGATAGTTTGGCGGGACCGTTCCGCGTGCCAATCCAGATCTCTCCATCGGAAGACTGCAACAGTGCATCAATCCAGTTGTGCGGCAATCCCTGCTTCGTTGTGACCGCGAGGGCGACGACTGGTTGCTGGGGATCAGGTTTGGGGACGAGCAGGAACAACCCGGAGTTCGTGCCGACCCAAAGACGGCCATTGCGATCCTGGAGGAGTGCCAGGATGGAGTGCTCGCCCGGCGCGTCGGGCAAGCCGTTCCGGCCGGTATACCGCTCCAGGCGACCGTCCGGCCATCGCCGGTACAGTTCGTGGTCGTATGTACCGATCCACAAAGCGCCGTCTTTATCTTGCAGCAGCTCGGTAACATCGGGCACCGGGGCTCCCGGGTCTACCGCCGGGAGCTGCCACTGGCCGCCAACCTTTCGGAGATGGCCCATGCCCGCATTGGTGATACACCAGATCGTGCCATCGCGGCCTTCCAGGAGAGCAAGTACGTTGCGGGCGTAAGGAAGCCAGTTCGGAAGGTAATGGACGAATCTCGGCTCGATTCTCCTTTTATCTGCCTTCTTGTCCCTCGCCGCATTGGCCGGCACTCCATTGGGGTTGAACCGGGCGAGCCCGTTAAATGTCGCGATCCAATATTCACCGTCGCGGGTCTCAATCAGGTCCGTAACCATGCGATCCGGAAGGCCCTGCTCGACGGCGTAGTTGGTGAATGTGTAGCCGTCGAAGCGCGAAAGCCCTTCGACGGTGCAGAACCACAGGAAACCGTGCGAGTCCCGGACGATACGGTTGATGCCATTCCGCGGCAAGCCGTCAGATGTCGTATAGGTCTTGATGGGCAACTGCTGCGCACGAAGGCCGGCGCACGCAATCAAAACGGGAATCGCGAGCAGCAGAGGGCGACAGACGGCTTGCATCCTGGTCCGCACTTCGCTGTGTCCACCTCCTGCGACAGCGACCACCGCATCCGCCTCACGGTATGGGCGGCTTCGCAAGTGATCCGTTCCATAGATTCTACCCAAATTGCCCACCGGTTGCTCGTGAAAAAGGCGACAAATCCAAGCAGTTCCAGTTCCTTCGTGCGCGCTCGGTCACCGGGAGGAAGTTGGAGTCAGCCGCTATATTCCCATTGCGGCCAGCATGCCCGAAGGGTATGATCGCCGGCATAAGTGAACGAATCACGGGCACTCGGAGACTGGTTTCGCAGGCCCGATGCGGAAGGAGTCCGGAAAATCTGGCGTCAAGATCCTGCGGGGCGCCGTGCGGTCGCCCGCGAGTCCTTGCCTATGTCCGGCTATCGAAGCCCCACGCCGTCCAGCCGCCCAGGACCCAGGCTGTGCTGTTAACCACAGGGTCATGTTAACCAGAGAAAGTGAGAGTTCGAGGCCAGAAAACGCGGGGTGCGGTCGCAACCCTGACCGTTGCGCCTGGCGCCCGGACGGCCACTTTCCTGAACAGAGAATTGGCCCACCGCCCGGAACCGCGCTAACGCCTTGAAGGAATAGGGGTTCTGCGCCAACACGAATCGCATCTCTCGCCGGCAAAGCCGTTAACCGGCGGGGAGGCGGAATTGACGTGTTTGGAATTTGGCTCCCCAGTCTGGACACCTTTCGAACTTTTGCGGGCTAGAACGCGGCCCGTTCGAACCACTCTAGCTGCTTTTAGACCAATGGCATCCGCATGAAACTGGCGCTCCCATCCAGACTGGGTGCCCAGCCG
>PKYZ01000011.1:0-3649 GCA_003132865.1 Bryobacterales bacterium | reverse complement strand
ACGGCATATGCGGAATGCTCAACCGCGGTACGGACCCCTTGCGCGCACCTATTGTTTTCCAATAAAGGATCTGATACTCTTCATATTGGTAAACAGTAGGAGGTGCATGGCTGAAAAAGTCGATGTTTGGCAGGGCACGCTTGCCCTGATGGTCTTGAAGACTCTGGAAACGCTCGGGCACTTGCACGGATACGGCATCGCCCGCCGCATCGAGCAGACCAGCGGAGATTTGCTTGCGGTGCGATACGGAACCCTGTATCCAGCTCTGCTGAAACTCGAACAGGAGGGATACATTTCCGCAGAGTGGGGCGTCTCGGACAACAATCGCAGGGCAAAGTACTATGTCCTGACACGTGCCGGGAAGAGACAGCTCGAAAGGGAGGCGCGGGACTGGGATCGGACCACTACTATCATCTCCCGATTCTTTTCTCCATCTGAGGAGGCGCCATGAGAGCCATTCGTGCCTTCTTCTCCCGGCTGTCTGGCTCCTTTGCCACGGCCCGCGGGGAGCGTGAACTGGCAGAGGAATTCGAGAGCCACCTCCAGATGCAGATCGAGGACAACGTCCGCGCCGGGATGACTCCGGAACAGGCCCGCCGCGAGGCGCTGCTGAAATCCGGCGGGCTGGAGCCAGCCAGAGAGGCCTGTCGTGATCGCCGCGGACATCCCGCGCTGGAGACGACGAAGCGGGACCTTGTCTACGGCTGGCGACAAATGCACAGGAGTCCAGGCTTCACAGCAGTAGTTGTCCTGATACTGGCGCTCGGCATCGGCGCGAATACCGCCATCTTCAGCGTAGTGAACGCGTTTCTGCTTCGGCCGCTACCGTTCGAGAAGGACGAGGAGCTGGTATCGCTCTATGAAAGCAACAAGGACCAGCCGCAGTTCGCGGTGTCGGGAACGAAATACCTCGACTGGCGGGAGAAGAACCAGGTTTTCCAGGAAGTGGGAGCGATTCAGACCGTGGAGTTTAATCTTACCGGCAGCGGCGATCCGGTGTCTATAACGGCCCTGTCGGTAACGCCGAGTTATCTGCGCCTCCTTGGTGTTCGGCCCAGGCTCGGACGCCTCTTCGCCGAGAATGAGGACCAAACAGGCAAAGACCAGCTTGTTCTGCTCGGCGACCAACTATGGAGAAGCCGATTTGGGGACGCACTGACGTGCTTGGCAAATCGGTCCGCCTGAATGGCCGCCTCTACTCCGTCATCGGGGTGCTACCGCCGGGCATGGCTTTTCTCGAGGGGCCCGATGTGGCCTTCGTTCCCCTTTCGCTGGTGAAGCTGCGAGAGGATCGTGGCCATTGGCACAGCTTTGATGCACTCGCGCGTCTGAAACCGGGCGTATCCATTGCGCAGGGCCAGGCAGCCATGTCGGTGATCGCCCGGCAGCACGAAAAAGTGTACGAGCCTGGCTGGGGTATCGTCGTCAAGTCGTTGCGCAAGGACCTGCTGGGTGGCTGGCCCGACTGGCAACCATCCTGCTCTTGCAGGGATTCGTGCTCCTGGTGTTGTTGATCGCTTGCGCCAATACCGCCAATCTGTTGTTGGCGCGGTCGGTTTCGCGAAGCAAGGAGATCGCCGTCCGCCTGGCTGTCGGGGGCAGTCGCTTCCTTGTGATTCGTCAGTTGCTCATCGAAAGCGTGCTCCTGGCCTCACTGGGCGGCGTGGTAGGAGTGGTGCTTGCCGCGGCGGCACTCCCGCTGGTCAAGGACTGGGTACAGGGGCAAGGGATCACGCTATGGAGCGAGATCCGGCTGGATACGCCAGTGCTCGCTTTCTCGCTCGGGCTCTCACTGATTACCGGCGTCGTGTTCGGGCTGGCGCCAGCATTCAAGACGACGAAGGAGGATCTCCATACGCTCTTGAATTGAAGGGCGCCAACCGCGCTACCAGCGGAACCCGCGGGCATCACCGGACATTGGAGGTTCTGACGGTGGCTCAGATCGGAGTGGCGTTGGCACTGCTCATTGGAGCGGGACTGGTGGTCCGCAACCTGGTGCAACTGCGCGGAAGCGACCCCGGTTTCCACCCGGCGAATGTGCTGGCCATGCGTGTAACGCTGCCGGAATCCAAATACAAGAGCGACGGCCAGCGCAGCCGCTTCTTCGATTCGGCTCTCGAGCACGTACAAGCGACGCCAGGTGTCCGCCATGCCGCCGTCATACACACCCTGCCAATGGAGGGCGGCTTCTCTTTGACCTTCGATATTGAAGGGAAGCGGACCTACACCGAGGCGGACAACCACGGCGCGCAGGTGCGGCGGATCAGCTCGGATTACTTCCGGACGATGGGAGTGACGATCATGCAGGGCCGGGCATTCGGGCGGTACGACAATCGGGGGGCCGAGTCCGTGGTTATCGTCAACGAGTGTCTCGCGCGCCGCTATTTCCCGAATGGCGATGCCCTTAGCGCCCACCTCGATATCTCGGATGGCATGCGCAATCCGAGGGTGGTGGTGGGCGTGGTGCAGGATGAGAAGGTCTTCGGTTTGACCGGCGATGCAGTGCCGTTGCTCTACGTGCCGTATGACCAAGGGCAGTGGGGATCCGGTGCCACCTTTTACTTCCTGATCCAAACGGACGCCAACCCGCTCGCGCTGGTCAAACCAGTTCAGAGCGCGATCCGGAAGGTCGATCCCGAGATGGCCTTTGCGAATATCCGGCCTATGGAGTGGTTCGTAAACGGCTCTATTCTTTCCGAGCGGATCGCGGGCTTCCTGATGGGATCGTTCTCGTTGACCGCGCTACTGCTCGCCGCGCTGGGCATTTACGGCGTCATGGCGAACGCCGTCAGCCTGCGCAGGCAGGAGATCGGCATCCGCACGGCGCTCGGCGCGCGGACTGGTGACGTGCTTAGATGCATCGTGGGCCGTGGCCTGATGTTAACCGTCTTGGGCCTGGGCACTGGGCTGACGGCCGCTTTTGCCTTCACGCGGTTTCTTAAATCGTTTCTCCACGGGATAAGCCCGACCGATCCCTGGACCTTCGCCGCGCTCACGGTGTTTCTGGCGACCGTAGCGCTGGTCGCCTGCTGGTTGCCTGCACGCCACGCCGCCAAAGTCGATCCCGCGGTCGAGCTTCGGGCGGGAACATGAGTGGAAGCGGAACGCCGCAGAAGCCCTGCTGAAGACTCCATCGCGGTCTGGACGATATGCGTTCTGGGGTTAGGAGAAGCGGCGTTGTCGGAAGGTGAAAATGACTACGGTCGCATGGTTTCTTTGTAGTCGCGTAGTGATGAGCGATGGTAAATGAATCTGTCTGACACGAAGATGGCCCGAAACCGTGTTGAGTGGAACCCCTTGCGATGCAATAAGTTCGAATTAGTTCGAGTGTTGAATTGGGGTCGCCCGCAAAGTACAGAATCAAAACGTCGATTTCTAGTGGCTCCCCACTCTGGACACGTTTCGAACTTTCATCGCACAAAACGGGTCGTGGTGGAACCAATGAAACCCCTTGCGTTTGAGAGATCTGCCGATTCAAGCAAAGCCTCCGTCTTGCATGGGCACCCAGACCGGACACGTCTCGAACTCCCGATGGTTTACACGGGTTGATCCATTAGCAAGCACAGAACTGAACACCCAGTAAAGGAGTCCAGCATTATGAAGCGAGATACAAAGTTCAAGCCGGGCGTTTCCGGCAACCAAACCGCGA
>PKYZ01000028.1:3869-4490 GCA_003132865.1 Bryobacterales bacterium | reverse complement strand
TGAGAGAGCGTCGCGGGTCGAGGCTCGGCGAGAGGCTTCCGGCACTGAGCCGGCTCCACAACAGGCAAGAGCGCGTGCCCACCCGGCACTGCATATAATTAGTTGGGTGAACGGCAGGATGGCGCTTTCGACAATCTCCGGGCTGCAGGGCGTCAACGTCGCGGCCATTACTCCGCGTGGCAAGGCGGGCGATATCAATTTCGGCGCCACCTTCGAACTGATCGACTATCTTTGCGCCGCGCGGGTGGGCGGCATCGCGCTGTTCACGGCGTGGGGAGAATATCCGGCCCTGGCGGTGGACGACCGNNGCCGGGTTCCGGTGCTGGCCGGGGTGGGCAGCGCCACGCTGGATCAGTCGCTGGAGTTGGCGCGGGAGGCGCGCAGTGCGGGTGCGGCTGCGATCCTGGTGCCGCCGCCGCTGTTCTATCGCTACGATCAGGACGACATCCGCGAATTCTATACGCAGTTCGCGGCACAGGTGGGTGCGGGCATCGAAATCTTTCTGACCGGCGAGATCGCCATGGAAACTGCGTGCAGGCTGCTGGAGTCCGGGCGCTTCGCGGGGATCGAAGATGGCGGTGGGGCGGTGGATTCGCTCGATCTGCTGCGCACGCACGCCGG
>PKYZ01000028.1:0-3843 GCA_003132865.1 Bryobacterales bacterium | reverse complement strand
CTTGAAGACGGCAGTGGCGGCGCGAGGGATTCAGACGGGACCGCCGCCGGCGCCGTTGTCCCCCGAAAAACAGAAATGCCTGGAGCAATTCCGGGAGTGGTTTCAAGGCTGGCTGCCGGCCACGCAGAAGCTGGCGGCGCATGGTTGAGGCGCATGGTTGAGAAGAATGGCTGAGCGCGTCGCGGGCGTTGCCTTGCTGCTGGCCGTGGCGGGACTGCGGGCACAAACCGGGGCGCAGGTGTTGACAGTGTTCTCCACGGTGGATGGGACCCGGCAGCCGTATACGCTCTATCTTCCAAAGAGCTTTGAGCCGCAGAAAGAGTACGCGCTGCTGCTGAGCCTGCACTCGGAGGAATCCAACCACCGGTTGAATCTGGCGCAGGTTCTGGGAATCGCCGGCCGCGGCGCGATGGGGGGGAACGGACTGAGCTTCCCGCCGCTGCGCGACACGGATTTTATAGTGGCCTGTCCGCTGGCGCGGGGAAGCATGGGCTACCAGGGCATTCCGGAGCAGGACGTGTACGACGTGCTGGCGGACGTAGAGTGGCGCTTCGCGGTGGATCCGGATCGGGTCTACCTGACCGGGATTTCGATGGGCGGCGGGGGAGCGTTGTGGCTGGCGGCGACGCGTCCGGATGTGTGGGCGGGCGTGGCGGCGATCTGCGCCGATACCATGCCGGGGTCGGAGGAGCTGGCGGGCAATTTGTTGAACGTGCCGGTGAAGTTGTTTCACGGCGACCTGGACACGATCGTGCCGGTGGCCTCGTCGCGGGCCTGGCAGAGGCGGCTGCTGGATGCGGGGGTGCCTGCGGGATACACCGAATACCCGTCGACCAGGCACAACGTTTGGGACCTGGCGTATTCCCGCGGCGGCGTGATGGAGTGGCTGGCGGGACTGCGGCGTANNGTTCGTCACGCGTTCGTATGAGTACAGCTCGGCTTACTGGGTGCGCATCGACGGCTTGACACCGGGAGTGGCGGCTTCGATTGACGCGCGGCGCGCGGCGAACGGCGATGTGCAAGTGGCGACGAAGAACGTGGAAGGATTCACGATCGCGGGCGGGGGGAGCGATCCGGCGCAAGTGACCATCGATGGAGCGGTGGTGCGGGTGAAGCGTGGCGCGGGACTGTCGTTCAACAAATCGGCGGCGGGATGGCGGCAGGGGCTGGTGGNNGGTCGACGGCGCGGTCGCGGTTGTCTTACACGCTGGCGGTGAAGGCGGACGGCGAAGTGACGGCGGAGGACATCGACAGCGCGGACCTGGTGTTGTTCGGGACGGCGGAGAGCAACCGGCTGGTGGCGCGGTTCGTGGGACGGCTGCCGCTGGAGCTGCGGCCGGACGCGGCGGATTACGGGCTGCTGTTTGTGGCTCCGGTAGGGAAGCATTACGTGCTGGTGAACTCGGGGCTCCCATGGTGGACGGGCGCGGATGAGAGCAATACGGGCGGGTACGCCGGGGCGCCGATGCAGTATCGGGAATTGAGCGGCTTGGGGGATTACATCTTGTTCCGCGGGTCGGTGACGCAGGTGGTGGCGCAGGGGCGGTTCGATGCAAACTGGAAGCTGCCGGCGGAAGCGGTGGGGCGGCTGGCGAGTGTGGTTAAGATTCGGTAAGAAGGAATGGCTGGTTTTCGCGGACTTATCNNTGGGTCGCCGATTTCTTGACGGATGTGGAACGGTACCCGGTGCTTCCGCCGGTGAAGCCGGGCGAGCTCACGGACGCTCTGCCGGCGCACGGTCCGGAGAAGGGAGAGCCGATGGAAGAGATCCTGGCGGACTTCGAGCGGCTGATCGTGCCCGCGTGCACGCAGTGGAATCACCCGGGGTTTCTGGCGTATTTCGCGAATTCCGGCACGCCCGAGGGCATTCTGGGAGAGCTGTTGACGGCGGCGTTGAACGGCAACGGGATGCTGTGGAAGACGTCGCCGGCGGTGACGGAACTGGAGCAGGTGACGCTCGGCTGGCTTAANNGCGATCGCGGCGGCGCGGGAAGCGGCCGATCCGGAATCGCGCACCAGGGGGACGCCGCGCGGGCTGGTGGTGTACACGTCGGAACAGTCGCATTCGTCGATCGAAAAGGGCGCGATCGCGGTGGGGATCGGGCAGGATTATGTACGCAAAGTTCCGGTGGACGCGGAGTTTCGCATGCGGCCGGAAGCGTTAGAGGGGCTGATCGAAGGTGATCTGGGAGCGGGGCTGCGGCCGTGCTTCGTGACGGCCACGGTGGGCACCACGTCGACCACCAGCGTGGATCCGGTGCCGGAGATCGCGGACATTTGCGCGCGGTATGAATTATGGCTCCACGTGGATGCGGCGTACGCGGGGTCGGCGGCGCTGGCGCCGGAGTTCCGGTGGGCGTTCGCGGGCTGCGAGCGCGCCGATTCGATGGTGATGAATCCGCACAAATGGCTGCAGGTGCCGATGGATTGCAGCGTGTTCTACACCAGCCGCCCGGAGGTATTGCGGCGCGCGTTTTCGCTGATACCGGAGTATCTGGCGACCGCGAGCGATCCGCGGGCGGTGAATCTGATGGACTACGGAGTGCCCTTGGGACGGCGGTTCCGGGCGTTGAAGCTATGGTTCGTGATGCGGTCGTACGGGCACGAGGGACTGGCGGCGACGATTCGCGAGCATGTGCGCCTGGCGCGTTGGTTCGCGCGCGAGGTGGAGGCGGATGCGCGATTTGAAGTGGTGGCGCCGGTGCATTTCTCGGTGGTGAATTTCCGATATCAGGGCAGCGACGAAGAGAATCGAAGGATCTTAGAGCGCGTGAATGCGGACGGGGAAGTGTTTCTGTCGAGCACGGTGCTGAATGGGAAATTTACGCTGCATCTGGCGGTGGGGAATTATCGGACGGGGGATCGGCATGTGGCGAAGGCTTGGGAGTTGGTAAGGGGGGCGGCAGGGTAGAGATAGGAGGATACCCGTGAAGCTACCCATCTGGATTTGCTTTGTGGTGTTGCCGGCGACGGCGGCGGGTTTTTCCTACGTGGTCTTGAACGGTTTAGCGGACCGAAACAGCCTGGTGCGCGTTTCGGCGGATGGCGGAACATTCACCACGATTGCCAACGGAGCGGCAGGCAATGATCTGACGAAGGATCGCGCCGGAAACTATATCGTCGCGGCGGTAGGATCCTTGCTGAGGGTGACTCCGTCAGGCGTCGTAAGCACGATCGCCAAGGCGCCCAAAGGTTCGCAATGGATGTCGGTGATCGAGGATGCGGCGGACGCTTTCATCGTGGCGGACAACATGCAGCATGCCGTTTGGCGGGTTTCGGCAGACGGGCTGTCCGTCGCAAAAATCTGGAACTATCCCGCTCAAGACGGGAATTTGGACNNGAACTATCTGCTCCTGGAGAATATTCCGGGGGTGCGGTTGTTCCGCATTACGCCCGCCGGCGACGCCACGCCAATCCCACTCAGCCGCTGCGCCCGTTTCAACTCGCACCTGATTGTCGACGCACAGGGGAATTACGTGTTTATGGAGTATCACGCCGGGGAGTTGCTTCGCGTGGCGCCGGCGGGCGAAGTTACAATTCTCGGGAAGATGATTCCGCGGCTGTACAATATGGCTGGTTTGGCGCAAGACCCCGAGACCGGCGAGTACGTTATGACAGTCAATTTTGCGCATTCTCTGATTCGGATCGCCAGTTCCGGCTCGAGTTACGTCACGCTCGCAAACGACACGACCTATCTCAGTTATCCGACCGCGGTGATCGTCGATCCGGGTAAATAAATAGAGCTACACGGCGTGTCTTCTAGTCTGTTCCAGCAACTCTTCCGCCCGCTTCAACGCCTTCGCTTCGGCCTCTTCGCGCGTGGCGCCGGTAGTCCGGCACAGG
>PKYZ01000769.1 GCA_003132865.1 Bryobacterales bacterium | reverse complement strand
ACGCTATCGCGGAAGGTGACCGGCTCATCGTCGGTGGGCCGGACGGCGTGCCAGGTGAAGGTCACGATTGCGCCATTGCGATACTGGCGCATGGCCTCCTCGACCAGCGCCGGACGGGCCAGAGTGGAGTCCTTGTCGGCGCCGCCCTGAAAGCCGAAGTCCTGGCCGTAGACGGCGGGGTACTTGCCCGTGAAGTCGTAGGCGCGGTCGGTCCAGTTGGCGATGGTATTCGGATAGTTGTGCTGACCGGTGAGGATGTAATGCCCGGAGATCGAATACAGGTAGCCGAGTAAGGCGCGCGCTTCGGGCGAGGCGTGCGGGTTGACCGGCGACGGAGCCTGGGCCCCCAACGGGGCGCGGCACAAGAGCAGCAATACGCCGATTGCGTGGGTGGTTGGCGAGGTCATTGGTATGTCACAAGACAAGAGGTGTCCACACGAGTGTGGACACGGCACGCCGAGAGCGTGCGCCACATATTATGGTAATTCCACGTCGAGGGCATAGATATCCGAATTGGCGTAGATCACGGTGGCGATGGGCGCATCGTCGGGCCCCAGCCCCGCCAGCAGGTAGCCGATGGAATTGGATTGCGGGATCTGTTTCGAGCTCATGGTCCGCTCTTTCTTCTCTCTCTTCGCGCCGCCGATGGCCACGCGGAAGATGGGCTGCTCCGGGGCCAGCGCTTCCTGACAATAAACGTACTTACCGTCCCTCGACCAGAAGGGCGCGCCGAGACCGTCACCGGACGCCAGCGGGGTCCACTGCCGCGTATCGAGATTCAGCAGCAGGAGCTGGGTTCCGGCCTGGTTTGTGGCGGCGATGTAGCGCCCATCGGGCGACCAGGCGGGCTGGGCAAGAGTTTCCGATCCCGCCAGAAGGGTGGCGTTCTTCGTCTTCCGGTCCATCAAATAAAGGCCGGGCTGGCCGGATGCGCCGGCGGGCAGACGGCGGGCGAACACGAGAGAGTTTCCGTCCGCGGACCAACTCGCGTCGCCGTCGATCAGCGGCGCATCCGTGACGGCTTCGGGGGCCCCGCCGGCGGAGGGAACCACATATACCCGGCTGGCATGGCCGACGGGTCCTCCGCCGAAGACGATCTGGGTTCCATCCGGAGACCAGCGCGGCTGGGACGCGCGCATGGGAGGGGACGTCAGTTGCAAGCGCTGGCTGCCATCCGGCCGGCTGCGCCACAGGATATCGCCGGGAGCGGTCACGTAAGCTATCCATTGACCGTCTTTTGAGAAACTGACCCACCGCCCTTGCACTCCGGAAAGGAACTCCGCGAACTGACCGTGGCGGGCATCGTAGCGCACCAACTCGCGGCGCTCCTGCCCGGCGGCGAAGAAAGCCCGCTTACCGTCGGGGTGCGGAGCCAACGAACTAAACTCCAGCGGCGTGGAGTAGATCAGCAGCGGGGGGCCTTCAAAGGTCCGCGGGAAGCGGCGATGCGCGCGTACGGCATAAACGCTGGACACGCGGTTGCGGAGCGCGCGGAACAGGTAATAGTTTCCATTGGCGGCGAAATTCCCATTGTCGTCACCGTCCGGCTCGGCGGTGGCGGAGATCCATTTGTGCAAAAAGGGATGCAGGCCCGTACCGTTGGAGGAGACTTCCCACAGGGCGCGCGGCCCCAGGCCGGGACTCAGCGTGGAAAAGCGCAGCACGTCGGCTCTGGACGGGGGCGCCCAGCGGATAGAGTTGGGTATGCCGGGCGTGTCGAGAAGCTTGCGGGAATCCGTACCGTCGCTCGCGACCAGGAATAACGCGGAGCCACGGGCGACGACGATGCGGCTTCCGTCGCGCGACCAGGCCCCCGCGTGGCCGGCCACATCCCCCACGCGCCGCGGCGATCCGCCCACCGTGGGAACCACCCAAAAAGGCCGCTCCACTTCGGTTCCGGATCCACTCGAAACCAGCAGATTCGACCGGTCCGGGGATATGTCGAGTATGTCCGGATTGGACAAGGGCTGCTCGAGCGGCAGCGGCAGGGGCAGGGGAGTCCCGCCTTCCACTGAAACCTGGGCCAACGACCAGCGCCCGGCATCGCGCTGGGTGAAATACACGCGCGTGCCATCGGTGGCCACGCCGTTGCCGAGTTCGATCTGGCCGGTTTGCGTAAGCTGCACCACCTGCACGAGGCGGGCCGGCCGCAACGTAGTGGCGATCAAGTAGATCCGGACGGCCAGGAACAGGACGACGATCAACGCGGCCACGCGGCCAAAGATCGCGCGGCGGCTTAGGGGAGCGGGCGCCAGCGGTGGCGCTATGGTTGGCGCAGGCTGCGGCTTTGGCTGAGTGGCGGGGGGCGCCTCCGCCGCCGGGACGTTGCGGGTTTGGACAGGCGCGATGAAGCGATATCCGCGCCGCGGCAGGGTCTCTACGTAGCGCGGCGTGGCGGCATCGTCATCCAGCGCTTCTCGTATTTTCTTGGCGGCGATATTGAGGCCGTTGTCGAAATCGACCAGCGTGTCGTTCCAAAGCCGGCGGGCCAATTCCTCGCGCGTGACGACCTGGCCGGGACGCTCCAACAGCGCCGCGAGAAGCTGGAAGGGGCGTTCCTGCAACTTTATTTTTTGGCCGTGCTTGCGCAGTTCGCCCTGCGCCAGGTCGACTTCGAAAACACCGAATTGGAGGATTTGGGGCGCGCGGTCGTTCGGGTCCACGGATCATTCCACCTTGATCGGGCCATAAGCGAGTTTAACATTGGAGCGCGGTTGGCGCGCTCCGCGCGCAGGGGCTGGGGGCTGGGGGCTGGGGGCCCGGGTCTTGCGTGGGCGCGCTTGACTTCGCCTTGTGTTCGCCTTGCTGTCACGATTTGCGGCCGCAGCGATACCCCCATTTTTTGGCTTCGTTTGGTAATTTTCATGGGTTGTTGTGCGGGATTGGGCGGAATTGTGCATGCGTCTCGGGCGGGGCCCCCTGCGGCGGGTTGACGGGAATTGGACGAACAAAGCCAATTCGGTGCGTTTTTTGCAGGGCGGATTTCCGGATTGAGATTTTGGAGACACGTCGGCTGTTCTCAATACCAGGAGAGCATGAGGCGAGGCGGGAGGAGGTAGCCAAACCGCGCAAGCTGTTCAGGGATTGGGGAATTTTTGATGGGCTTCCGTGTGACTGGCATCACAGGCTGAAGCCTGTGCCTGGAGTTTCTACATTTCCCGACCCGACGACCATCTTGCCAGAACGGCCGGCCTGTGTGTCCCAGCAACTGGTTGGCGCGGCGCGCAGTCGATCCCTTCAGCCAACGGGTGACGACCGGAACGGCAACTCTTGGAAGGATCAACAAATGCACGTGATTGGGCATGACTACCCAGGCTTGGAGTTCATAGAACAATCTTTCCTGTTCGCCAGCCAGGATGGTCTCCACGACCAGTCGGGCGATCCGCGGATCCTTCAGCCACACGGGACCGGTGCGATCACGTTCTAAGGCGCGATCCGCAGCCACGAAGGCGTGTCCTGGCGTGGGGTATGGGCGAGATGGCAGTCCGGCTGGGAGTGAACCCCACAGACGCCAGGTAAGGAACAGGTAGGCGTCATCGGGCTGGAAACGCGGCAATCGCCTTCGGTATTCGGCCATCGAAAGACGATTGGCAGACGGAACCGCCTGCCCCACCACGGTCGCATCTGCTGTCCTCGAGTAAGGAAATGTAGAAACTCAAGTCACAGGCTGAAGCCTAACTAATGTCACTCGTTTTTCCATTTTGAGCAAGCTGCGTTATTCGTGGGGCAGGACTCCAGTCCTGCGGCCGACGTCCACGTCGGCCTCTTCGTACGCAGATATGGCTGGTTCCGTTGCGCGAAGAGCGGGTCCTGGAGGACCCGAGCAGACCTGGAGGTCTGCCCCACAACTGCCGCAGCTATTCCCGATATTGGAAAAACGAGTGGCATTAAGGCTGAAGCCTGTGCTACCGCACGTATTTTGGCGGCTGGCCCGTTCCCCATGGATCGTACTCCGATGCGAAGCTGACGCGCTCACTGATGGACGGGTGATCGTAGAGCCAAAATTCGATGAACGGGCTGGGATTGGGATCGTCGAGCGACACTTCGCCGAGAATCTGGAAGGCTTCAGCCGCCTCCTCCGATGAGTTGGGCACAATGCCGTGGATCACTTCCAGGCCGTAGATATCGGCGTTATGCTCCAGCACGCGGCTGAAGGAACTCGACACCGGTTCGGACAGGAAGCCGAAGACCGCCAGCGCCAGCAGCAGCACGGGCAGGGATGCCCAGTCGGTCACGTCGCGAATTTCCCAACGTGCGCCGTAGCGCGCCAGCGCCCAGCGCATCGCGTGATAGGCCAGGAACAGGAAGATCAGAATGCCCAGCAGGGCCGCGCCGACGCCGATCCAGACATGTCCCAGAACATAGTGCCCCATCTCATGGCCGAATACGAACAGGGTCTGGCCGGTATTCATCTTTTCGATGGTGTTGTCCCAGACCACCACGCGCTTGGATGCGCCGATGCCGGTGACGTAGGCGTTCAGCGATTTCAGTTTCTCGCTGGCCTTCATTTCGAACATGCGATCGGGNNGACTACCTTCTCGATGGCGGCTACCAGCGCGGGCTGCCTGGCGGCCAGCGGCTCGAACTTGAAGAAGAGCGGCTCGACCACCAGCGGCTCGATGAACATCAGGAACACGACCATGGGCACAGCCGCCAACCAGAAGTAGAACCACCAGCGGCGCGGGCTGCGGCGCATCGCGCCATAGAGCACCCAGATGGCGATGCCGGCCAGAGCGAAGACGAGCAGTTCGCCCTTGGTCCAGTCCCAGAACCAGGAGCGCCAGCCTTGGATGGATTGCTCGAATTTGAGGGAAAGGTGGTGGCCGTAGAGGGCGATGGGCAGCTCCAGCGCGTCGATCGCCAGCAGCAGCAGGGGCGCGAAGATGTAGGCCTGCAGGATGCGGCGGCGCGTGGCGGATTCGGCGAGGTTGCGCAGGCGCGGGGCGACGCGCCAGGCTAGCAGCGCGACGAGCACCAGGATGCCGTAGGCGACGGCGATGAAATGCAGGCGGTTGCGGGCAGCCGCGTACTCGATGGCTTTGGCGAGCTTGTCCGGCGGGAGCGTGTAGCTCTTGGCGGCTAAGAGCAAAGCTGGAAACATATCTCTCCTTTTCCCCAGACGGTTTGGCGGCCCACGCCGGTCCACTGGCCGGCGCGCAGGTAGGGCAGGAACTCGGCGAGACCGCCATCATACGCGGCTTGATATTCGGCTTCGCCGGTGAATCCGCCGAGCGGATGGGTTTGGCCGGTGCGGCTGGAGCGGCGTTCGGTTGAGTGCCAGGTGAGGTCGCAGCGGGAGAGGCGGACGGCGGCGGCGCGTTCGCCCATGGCGCGGAAATCGATATCGAGGGGGCCGGGTCCGTAGAGTGCGCGGAGGGTGCTGATGCGGTCGCGGAGGCGGGCGATGAGGATGGGGAATTCGGGGCGGACCGCTCCCTGACGGTCGCNNCCCGGCCGGGGCCGAGACCGGTTTCGGCCAACCGTTGGTAGGCCTGCTGCAAAGCCTCGCAGGCGGGGTGTTTGGTGTCGAACAGGTGCATGTCGAAATGGAAGGTGGAGCCGGCGGGGATGGTCTCGCCATCCAGGTGCGCGGCGCGGAAGACGAACGGACGCGGCCGGTCGGCGAGCCCGCTGGGCCCGGAGGGCACGCCACTGTCCGCTTTCGGCTCGAAGATGCGCGCGTAGTCCGGCGCATTTGCGGTTTCGCGGAGCATCATGCCGAACGCGCCGCGCAACACATTGGCCGCTTTGCCGGGGGGAAAGAAGAGCGATTCTTCGGCGTGAAAGTGGAAGCGCAGCCGCCAGAGATCGAACGTCACGGTGTCGCCTTGAAAACCTGTCGCCATTCCCGAGCGTAGCGCAGTACTTTCGCCACGGCTGGGCATGCTGCTCGTTCCTGCTGACATGGTCCGGGGCCGTGAGATGGCTTGCTCGATCCGGATGCCCTCGGCGGCGGCCATCCGAGCGAGGGGCTGGAGCAGCCGGTCGCTACCCACGCCCCTGTGCGCGGCGCAATCCGGCCCAAGGGGTGCCAGTCAGCCTTCCAGTCGCTCGATGCGCTGCTCGTGGCTCCGGGCTGTGGCTGCCAGGGTCTCGACGACGTCGAGAATGCGGCTGAACCGCTCGCTATACTTGGCGTCGCGCTCCGCGGCGGCGGCGCGCATTTCGGCCATGTCGTGCTGGAACAGTTCCATGCTTTGCGTCAGGGCTTCGTGCCGTTCCGTGAGCCGTTCGAGGCGCTCGTCGATGGTCATGGCTTCTCCAGTATAGCGTGAGTGGGCTTGGGGAGCGTGCCCGCCAAACCACTCATCCGCCATCAGTTCTTGGACGAGAGAGCGGACTCTTATGGCACCCTGAAGGGCACGTTGCTCGAAAGCGTGCGGCTGGGTGTTACCACCTGGATTTTTCCGCTGGTGGCGCCGGCGGGTACGGTGGTCGTGATTAAGTATCTCGACACCACGGTGAATTTAGCCGCCGTGCCGTTAAAGCTGACGCTGGTCGCGCCGGTCAGATTGGTCCCCAGGATCTTGACGGCCGCTCCCACCTTGCCGAAGGGAGGCCGTGTTTTCACGAACGGGCCGAGGCCTACTGACAGGCTGAAGACCGTGCCATCGCCTTTCGCTCCGCCGTACCATGTTGTCCCGTAGAGGTCCCCATTGGTGGCCTGGACCAGCCCCGCGTAAGGGCCTGCGCCGTCCGTCCAGTCGAACCTGTGCAGCGTCGTGAGCGTGCCGTTTGGGGTGATTTTGAAGACCGTGCCAGCGCCGCTGGTCACGCTACCCGAAGCTGTCCCATAAAAGTCCCCATCCGTGGCCTGGACCAGCCTCGCGTAGGGGCCGGCGCCGTCGGTGCACCAAGCTTTGGGAGCAGAAGCTGTATAGCGTCGTCGGCGTGCCACTCGGAGTAATTCTGAAGACCGTGCCAGTGCCAGGGCCGTTGGCCCCGCCACTCGTAGTTGTCCCGTAGTGGTCCCCGTTGGTGGCCTGGACCAGCCCCGCGTGAGGGCCTGCGCCGTCCGTGCACCCACTTTGGGAGCAGAAGCTGTATAGCGTCGTCAGCGTGCCACCCGCGGCTATTTTGAAGACCGTCCCATAGCCGTTGGCCCCGCCGCAGGCCGTCGTCCCATAGAGGTCGCCGTCGGTGGCCTGGACCAGCGCCGCCTCGGGATCTGCGCCGTCCGTATAATCGAAGCGGTACAGCGTGGTGAAAGTCTGCGCAGGTAGGGCGATCGTCGTCATTGCGCACAGCACAAAAACTGCGTACGCCCTCTTCCCCCAGTTAAGTTTGCCCAACGCGCTAACGATTCGTTTCGTCGATGCTCTCCTCATCCGGCCGACGCCGCGGCCGCTGCGTCGTAGAAGCCCTTGCCGGACGCGGCCAGACGCTCCAGCAGCGGCGCGGGCTGCCAGTGATCGCCCAGGCGCGCGCGGTATTCGTTGACTTTGGCGAGGACGTGCGGGAGCCCTAGCGCGTCCGCGTAGGCCATGGGGCCGCCGCGATGCCGCGGGTAGCCGAAGCCATATGCGTAGATCACGTCGATATCGCCGGGGCGGATGGCGATGTGCTCGTCGAGCACGTTGGCGCCTTCGTTGGCCAGCGCCACCATGATGCGCGAGAGAATCTCGTCGTCGGAGACGGGCTGCCTTGTGATACCGCGCTCGCGCGCGGCCTTTTCGGCCAACTCTTCGATCAACGGATCGGGGATGGGAGTGCGGCTGCCGGCTTCATAGCGATACCATCCGGCGCCGGTCTTCTGACCGTAGCGGCCCATATCGTAGAGCCAGTCGGGCACGGGCGACTCCGGCCCTTCGAGACGGCTCTTCCCGATCGACCGCAGATACTGGCGGATGCGCGCGCCCACATCGATTCCCGCGATATCCTGCATGCCGAACGGACCCACAGGCATGCCGAAACTGGTCAGCACGTGGTCGATTTGCGGGACGCTGGCGCCTTCTTCCAGCAGCAGATATCCTTCGCGCATGTAGTAGGCGAGCATGCGGTTGGCGACGAAGCCGAAACAGTTGCCGACCACCACGCCCACCTTGTTCAGCTTCTTCGAAAGCTTCAGCGAGGTGGCGATGGTCTGGTTGCTGGACTCGCGGCCGCGCACGATTTCCATCAGCTTCATGACGTTCGCGGGGCTGAAGAAGTGGTGGCCGATGACGTTTGCCGGGCGGCCGCTGGCGTGCGCGAATTGATCGATATCGAGCGTGGAAGTGTTGGAGGCCAGCACGCAATCGGGCCTGGTGACGCGTCCGAGATCGGCAAACACGGACTTCTTCAGATCCAGGTTTTCGAACACTGCTTCGACCACGATATCGACCTTGTCGAAACCGTCGTAGGTGAGGGCGGGGCGGATCAGCGACATGACGCGGTCGACCTGCTCGGGCGTCATTTTGCCTTTGGAGGCGGAGCTATCGTAGTTCCGGCGGATGGTGGCGAGGCCGCGATCGAGGGCCGCCTGGTCGGATTCCTTGAGCAGCACGGGGATGCCGGCGTTGGCGTAATTCATAGCGATGCCGCCGCCCATGGTGCCCGCGCCGACCACCGCCGCTGCGCGGATTTCCGCGGTGGGCGTCTCTTTCGGCACGCCGGGAACCTTGGCGGCTTCGCGTTCGGCGAAGAACAGGCGGATCAGGTTGCGGGATTCGCCGGAGAGCACGCAATCGGCGAACAACTCGATTTCGCGTTCGGAGCCGGCGTCGAAGCCGTGCAGGACACCGGCCGCAATGGCTTCGATCGCGGCGTAAGGCGCGTAGGCGCCGCGCGCCGTCTTCTTCAGACCGGAGCGGGCCGCATCGAGGGTGATGGCAGGCGCGACATGGTCGGCGATCTTGGCGTTCTGCTCGCGGACCTTGCGCGTTTCGCCCGCCGCGGCCTTGGCGCGCGCAAAGGCGATGCCGCCCGCGAGGAGGTCGCCATCGACGATGTGGTCGACGATGCCTTCGGCCAGCGCGCGTTTGGCGCCGATGTGCTGGCCCAGCGTGCAGAGTTCCACGGCGGTGGCCACGCCGCAAAGACGCGGCAGGCGCTGCGTTCCGCCGGCGCCGGGGATGATGCCCAGCAGCACTTCGGGCTGGCCGACTTTGGCGCCGGGCACGGCCACGCGATAGTGGCAGGCCATGGCGAACTCCAGCCCGCCGCCCAGCGCGGTGCCGTGGATGGCGCAGACGACCGGTTTGGGACAGTCCTCGATGCGCCGCAGCAGGGCGTGCACGCGATGCGAGCGGTCAATGGAAACTTCGCGGTTCGGAATCGTGCCGAAGACCTTGATATCGGCCCCGGCGATGAACGTGTTGCCCGCGCCGATGAGCACGATGGCCTTGGCGGCTGGGTCGGCGGCGGCGCGTGCCACGCACGTGTCGATGCCTTCGGGCACGCCGGGGCTCAGGGCGTTTACGGGCGGATTGTTTATGGTGACTATGGCAACGTCATCTTGGACGGTGTATTGGACGAGTTCTGGCATGTAGGACAGGCCTCCTGGCCTGTCNNGGGGGCGATCTCACGCGGCGTCTTCGAATGTCACCACAATGCGCTTGCCCAACGCAACCAACGCGGCCTGAATCTTTTCCGGTTTAGTATCGTGCTTCGGGTTCAACATGCGGCGTACCACAGTTTCGCTCACGCGCAGACGCCTGGCAATCTCGGTGTTTGGTATGCCACGTTCACGCATAGCAAGGTATAACGCCAGCTTCGGCGCAAGGTAGAGCGGAACGCCGATGAGGTGCTGGCCGCGTTTAGCCTTGGACGGCGGAGGAATCTCATCGCCGCGGGCGATCCGGCCGGCAACGGCTTCCGCCAGGCAGTCCGCAGCTTGCACCAGCGTATCTTCGAGGTCGTCTCCACTGGTGAGCGCTTCGGGGAGATCCGGGAACCGCACGTGCAATCCCTTGCCGTTGCCCTCGGGTAGGAAGCTTGCAGGATAACTCGCGTTGAACATCAGAGGTCCGCCTTTCGAATCTCTAGCTAGGTCTGCTCGGGTCCTCCAGGACCCGATTCGGTGATTTTACGGGAGCCCTTCGAACCGGTATCCAAATCCGCGGACGGTGGTTAGGTAGCGCGGATTGTCCGGCTCCGCTTCGATGTGCTCCCGCAGGCGCCGGATGTGGACATCCACCGTCCGCGGCGTGACGAAACGCTGCTGGCCCCAAACCTCCTCCAGAAGCTGGTCGCGGCTGTATGCACGGCCAGCGTGCGTCAGAAAGAACTCCAGCAGCTTGTATTCGGTGGATGTCAGATTCAATTCGCGTTCGCGCAGAAAAACGCGGTGAGCGCCGCGGTCCAGCTTAAACGGCCCGGCCTCCACCGCGGTATCTTCCTCCTCGTCACGCTCGGCGCGGCGCAGGTGGGCCTTCACCCGGGCCACCAGTTCGCGCGGGCTGAACGGTTTGGTCATGTAATCGTCGCCGCCGATCTCCAGCCCCAGCACCCGATCGACTTCGTCGGAGCGGGCGGTAAGAAAGAGCACGGGCGTACGCGCCAGGACGGGCGACTGGCGAATCTGGCGGCAAAGCTCGAACCCATCGTCTCCCGGCAGCATCACGTCCAGCACGATCAGGTCCGGCTTCCAGGCTTCCAGGTCCTTCAGGGCACCCTTGTTGCCGGAGAGCACGTAAGCCTGATAACCGCCGCGGGTCAGATTGTAGTCCAGCAACGCGGCCAGCTCCGCTTCGTCTTCCACAATTGCGATTTTCTTAGCCATCGGGATGCCTGTGGACTCCTGTGGCGCACGCTATAGCGTGCGCCACATAGCTGCCATTCTGCACGATGCCGGGCCTCGATGCAAGCCCGGCCATGCGGTACCTTTTGTAATATGGATCCTATCGAGATCGGCGCCATCGTCTTTCCCCGCATGGATCAGATGGACTTCACCGGTCCATTCGAAGTGTTGTCGCGCATTCCCGGCGCCCGGTTTCACGTGCTCTGGAAAGACAAGGCCCCCGTGCGAGACATCAAAGGCCTGATTCTGACGCCGGAGATGACGTTCGCCGAAGCGCCCCAACTGGACGTGCTGGTAGTGCCCGGCGGCTGGGGACAAGAGCAGTTGATGGACGATGAGGCGGTTCTCTCGTTCATTCGCACCCAAGCGGCGCACGCCACATACGTCTTCTCGGTCTGCACCGGAGCCCTGCTCTGCGGGGCCGCCGGGCTGCTGAAGGGGGTACGCGCCAACACGCATTGGGCCGCCTTTCATCTTCTGGAATACTTCGGCGCGATACCCACGGACGAACGCGTTGTGGTGGACGGCGAACACGTTAGCGCCGCCGGGGTGACCGCCGGCATCGATGGAGCGCTGCGCCTGGTTTCCCTGTTGCGCGGCGACCGCCTGGCCCAGCAGATCCAGCTTGCCATGCAGTACGCGCCGGAACCGCCCTTCGCCAGCGGGAGCCCCCAAACAGCGCCGCCGGAAGTGCTCGATGCGGTGCGGGCAGCGGGCCGTGAGATCGCGCAGATCCGGCTGGCGACGGCGCAGCGCATATTCGGTGGCGCAGGCATTCAGCCTGCCAGCACTTCTACCCCGCCGGGCCGCGGCGGCTAAAACTCCTTGAATTCCTCCTCCAGCGGAGAGGCATCCCGCTGGTTTCGCCGCCGTAAGCAGGGGTTCCCGGACAAGTTTTTTCGCGGTACGATCCAGGAGGTGGAAGGTTGGTCGCGGCGGCAAACTGACATGCAGGCTGCTACGGCGCTATGTACACCTGGAATCCGGCGCTCGTTGCCCCGCCCACAACCAAGTAAAGCGGCGCATACAAGGTATCTTGAACGACGAAGTTGATTTGACTCACCCCCGCCACCTCGTACGGCGCCGGGGGTGCTTAAACGTTTTCGGGAATGCACCCGCTCGCTTACGCTCGCGGCTCAGTAACCCTTGCGGAATCAACGCGGCTGTTACCGAGCCGCGACCGTCAGGGAGCGGTTTCGTCAGAAATCCCGAAAACGTTTAAGCACCCCGGCGCCGGGCCGGCATAGTTTATGACGAGGTACATTGGGATAAGCCCGATAAGGGTGGGTCCTTGATACCAAAACATCTCGACCGGCAAAACGTTGGCCGGCAATGGGACGCCTACGATTGCCCCATCGGGCTGCGGCGGGTTGATCGCCCCGAGTCCAGTCGCGAAGACCGTCACAGTGGAACCCACCTGGGCGGGATTGGAGGCCGAGTTGAAGCTTCCATCCTGATTTAGGGCCGCCGCATAATAGCCGTCCACCGTGAACACACCGGGGTCCGCCGCCACCGCCGTCCGCGCGAGACAGTTGGTTGGAGCGCTGTTGTAGACAACGCAAACCTGGACCGTCTGGCCGGTCTGGAGCGACCACGGCGCGATCGCATTGACCTGGCCGTCCTGAGCGTACAAGAGCGGACCAGGAGTACCGTCAAAGGTTACAGCGCCGCCGTCCAGTTGTTTCGGAAACCCGGTGTGCGCGTCTACTTGCGGCTGGGCGCCGTTGGCCGGCCCAAGACCCTGTCCGAATAAGCTCACCATTTCACCGCCGGCTATCCCCGTACTGTCATAGCTTGCCGCATTCCCGATGCACGCGAGTTGCACAACCTGCGCTATCGCGTCCTGTGAGAAGCTGGTCAGAAACAAGAACCCCAGCCCTGGCTGCGAACCGGCTAATTGCTGCGTCGGCGTAGAGGAGGCAGTGGGAGAACCTACTACGTAGACCGTCGAGTCTACGCCAAGGCCCACCGCCGGCGTCGTATTCGTGTAGCCCGACGACCCCGGAATGTAGGTCGACTGCAATACGTTTCCGTTGCCATCGAGTACAGTCAGCGCGGAGGATCCGTTTGAGTCGCACGCCGCCAAGCTGTTCTTCACTGGATAATTGGCCCCGGTGGGCGACGCGAGGTAGGCGTTGCCCGCCGCATCCAATGCTAGTCCGGCCGGGTCCGAGGCCGGCAGCGACTTTGAAAATAACCTAACGGTCCCTTGCGGATTAAAGCGCAGGACCCCGGAGCCCGTACCGGCCGCATTCGAGAGCAGCACAACCGCGTTATCGGCGGAATCGACTGCGACAGCGGCGTCGTGGTCGCCTTGCGCATCCGTAAACGTAGAATAGATCAGCGCCGAGCCGTCCGGCGACAAGCGCGCCAGGAACGAAGAGGCGCTGAAATTGGGGATGCCGGAAGCAGCCAGGTACGCTCCGGGCGTCACCGGGAATTTCGCCGAATTGGTGGCTCCGATGATAAACGCTGCCCCCAGGGCATCCACAGCGATTCCGTCGGACTACGCTTGGCTGCTGCCTCCCAAATAGGTGGCATAGTCGATGGCGCCCTGCGGTTTCAGGCGAACCACAAAAGCGTCGGGACCGCTAGCCGGGTTGGCAGGCGTTTGCTGCAAGGCGCCGGACGTGGTTTGGAAACCGCTGCCCAGACGACCAATCGGTGACGTAGGCGCGTCCGCCGGCATCCGCCGCCAGACCCGTCAGCGTTACGTTCCGCCCAATTCTCGTTGTGTACAGCACTGTCGCGCCATCGGTATTTAACTTCTGCACGAAATCGTTTCCGGCCAGATATACATTTCCGGCCGGATCTACCGCCATGACCGAGGCCTGAAACGCGAGCATGTTCTAGTAAACGACCCGATCCCCCGCTGGGTCAGCTTGATGAGGTAGTAAACCACGGTGCTCGACTGAGCGTCGATGCCATTTACCAACAGGTAGACGGCTCCCTGCGAGTCCGTGCCGGCATCGAGGGAGCGCTGCGCGGAAGCCCCCAAAAACCGCGCCGCCGGAAGTGCTCAATGCGGTGCGGGCAGCGGGCCGGGATATCGCGCGGAGCCGCCTCGAAACCGCACGGCGCATCTCTGTTAGGCTGGGTACCATGATGGATCTCAGCTACCCCATCGGCCGCTTCACTTACGCCGGCGAGAGCACTGAAGAACAGCGCCGAGCTTTCATCGACCGCATCGAAAAGACGCCGGCACGCCTTCGCGCGGCTGTCGATGGCTTGACCCCGGAGCAACTCGACACGCCCTATCGCCCCGGCGGCTGGACCGTCCGCCAGGTGGTCCACCACGTCCCCGACAGCCACATGCACAGTTACTGCCGCTTCCGCCTGGCGCTGACCGAAGACACACCCAGCGTGAAAGGCTACGATCAGGAACGCTGGGCGGAGCTTTTCGATTCGCGCACGGCGCCGGTCGAGGTCTCGCTCGCCTTGCTTGAATCGGTGCATCGCCGCTGGGTGCTGCTGCTGCGGTCCCTGACGCCGGCGGATTTCGCCCGCACGTTCCTGCACTCCGAGCTGGGCCCCGTCACGCTGGACCGCAACCTGGCGCTGTATGCCTGGCATGGCGATCATCACGTGGCGCATATCACCGCCCTGCGCGCGCGCATGGGATGGGCTTGAAATGCGGGACAAGTTCGCCTACGCGCTCGCCACACTCGGGGCGGTAGTGCTGGTTCGCAACCTGTACCTGATATTCATGGTCATGCCCGACGAAGCCAACCAGGGCATGATCTATCGCCTGCTCTACTTCTACGTTCCGGCTTGGTGGACGGCCTTCATCGCCGTGGCCCTCTCTGCCATCTTCAGCGGTCTCTATCTTGCCAAGAAGGATCTGCGCTACGATGCGATGGCGGTCTCGGTTACGGAGGTCGCGTTGGTATTCCTGACAATGGGCATCACGTTAGGGTCCATCTGGGGCCGTATCATCTGGGGGTCTGGTGGGTATGGGATGCGCGCCTCACCTCTGCGTTAATCTGCGTGATGCTATACGGCGGCTATTTGATGCTCCGCCGTTCGATAGAGGAACCCAGCCAACGAGCGCGCATCTCGGCTGTATTCTCCCTATTCGCCTTCGTCGACGTGCCCATTGTGTGGTTTTCCATTCGATGGTGGCGCACACAGCACCTACAACCCATGCAATTGCCGCCGGAGATGTGGCACACGCTGCTGTGGAACTGGTTCGGGATGGCTCTGCTGACCGCGGCGCTGGCGCTGATCCGGTTCGATCAGGAAGAGGCGGACCGCAAAGTTCAATCCATGCGGCATCTTTCGCAGCTCGCGTACCGGAACTAGACGTCTAACGTAACTGACTTGTATCTGAAAGTGTCAGCGCAATCCGCCGAGCTGTACCTGAGGGTCCAGGCTGACGCCGCCGCGGTACTCGTTCCCATCGAGCTCATGAGTGAGGATGCATTGCGAGCGTCGATGCTCTCTGAACGTGTATTCCATGGGACGCTGCTGGGTGTTTTCGTCGCCCTGTTTGTATACAACCTGTTCGTGCTTGTGCTGCTGAGGACACGAACCTATTTTTACTACGTGGCCTATCTCCCGTTTGCCTACTTGGCGTTGAGCTCGCTGGAAAGATTTGGCGCCGCAGTGTTTTATCGGTACTCTACCTGGCCTGGGAATGAGGGGCTGGTAGTCTTTTCGGGCACGTCATTTTCCTTGATCCTGCTGTTCACCCGGTCGTTCCTGCGCACTTCTGAACACCCTGTTCTGGACCGCTACCTAAAGTTACTACTCGGCAGCACTGTCATCCTGGCGCTCTCTCCCTTTGTTCTGCCGATAGGGATCGCCTATGAGATTGGCGTGTCGATGATGTTTCTCCTCCCAACGGCATGCATCTGCGCCGGCATCGCCAGTTGGAGGAGCGGAAAAACGGAAGCCAGATTCTACGTTCTTGGGCAGGCAGCATCATGGATTGGCCTGCTCTTGTTCGGGATGCTCATGCTCGACTTCCTGCCGTACCATTTCATCCTATTAGAAGCAATTCCGCTGGGGCTATCGGTTGACGCTTTGCTGCTGGCCCTGGCGCTCGGCGACCGCATCCGGATCCTGCAAAACGCCAAACAGATGGCAGAGGACGCGGCCCGTCGATCCCTCGAGACGCGGAAGGAAGAACTGGAGCGGACCGTCGCCTACAGGACCGCCGAACTGGAGGCAGCCCGGAAACAAGCCGAGCTCTTGGCCACGATTGACCCCCTTACGGCCATTTTGAATCGGCGCGGCGTTTTGGAACGCGCCGAGCGTGATTTGGAGCTCGCGATTCGATCCGGCAATCCCCTCTCCGCGGTAATTTTCGACATCGATCATTTCAAGCAGGTGAACGATACCTATGGCCACAGCGAAGGCGATCGCGTTTTGTGCGAGGTGGTCGCTGCCGTTCGCAAGGCCGTGCGTGCCACTGACCTGTTCGGACGTATCGGTGGGGAGGAATTCCTGCTGGTGATGCCCAACACGTCGTCGGAAGCCGCCGCTCAAATCGCGGAGCGGATGCGGGCCGCGATCGCGCAGGATGTGGGCGCAGGTCCGCCGCGGACTCCGGTGACAGCCAGTTTCGGTGTCGCTTCCGTACCGGAACGCGGTGTCGACCTGGACTGGCTGCAGTCGGCGGCTGACGCTGCCCTCTATGGCGCCAAGCACAACGGCCGAAATAGAGTGGAGGAGGTCGCCTACGAAATGCTGCGTGTGTCGTCTCCATCGGACCGCCCGGCGATTCTCGCCTGAGCATAACGTTCCGTTGCTGGACAACACTCGCCGGTACGCAGCCCCCAGCGCCCAACACCCGCCACCCGGTATCCTAAAACTTGCCCGACGGCTCTTATCTCTATTGCGACGTAAGCCTGCCGGTCCCGCTCGACCAGCCGTTCACCTACGCGCTCCCGGAAACGCTCCGCCACCGCGTGAAGCCGGGTTGCCGCGTGCTGGTCCCGTTCGGCAGCCGCCGCCTGACGGGCGTGGCGCTGCGCTGCCACGACGATGCGCCCGAAGTGCCCACGCGCGAGGCCCTGCGCCTGATCGATGCCGAGCCGGTGCTGGATGCCGAGTTGCTTGCCTTGGGCAAGTGGATCTCGGGCTACTACTGCGCGCCGCTCGGCGAAGTGCTGCGCGGCATGCTGCCGCTGGCATCCGATATCCGCCGCGGCAAAGTCTATTCGCTCACCGACGCCGGCCGCGACGCCGCCCGGCAGCTTCTGTTCGACTCTTCGCCCGAAGACCCCGTCGTCCAGATCCTGCGCATGCTCGACCGGCGCCCGCTATCCGCCGCTTATCTGGAGCGTAAGCTGCCGCTGGCCGCCAACGCCTTGCGCGCTCTGGAGCGCAAGCGCTTCGTCATGGTCGAGCAGGTCCAGACCGAGCGCGATCCTCTGCGCGCGCCCTCCGACCGCCTGCGCGTCGAGGCAACCGTCGAGCCAGCCGGCGCCGGGCCCAGGGGGCACCCCGCCGCCAAGCTCGGCAAGCCCGAGCGCGAGCTACTGGCCTTCCTGGAACTGCATCCCGGCTCGCACAACTTGAAAGATCTCGAATCCATGGTCCGCGACGCCAGCCCGGCGGCCCGCGCCCTGGCCCGCAAGAAACTGGTGACGCTGCGCGCGGAACCCGTCGCGATCAACGCCGCCGGACCCGTGCGCGCGCCCCACACGCTCAACCCCACGCAGGCCGCCGCCTTCGACCAGATCGGCGCCGCCATTCAGGCGCACGAATTCCGCACTTTCCTGCTGCACGGCGTCACCGGCTCCGGCAAGACCGAGGTCTACCTGAACGCCATCGACGCGGCACTCGCCTGTGGCCGCAGCGCGCTGCTGCTGGTCCCGGAAATCGCCCTGACGCCCGCCGTCGCCGGCCAGTTCTTCAGCCGCTTCGGCGATCGCGTCGCCATTCTGCACAGCGCCTTCAGCGATTCCGAGCGCTCCGATCAGTGGCGCCGCATCCGCTCGGGCGCGGCGGCCGTGGTGGTGGGCACGCGCTCCGGGGTCTTCGCGCCCATGCGCAATCTGGGCCTGATCGTAGTGGATGAGGAGCACGACCAGAGCTACAAGCAGGAAGAAACGCCGCGCTACAACGGCCGCGACGTGGCCATCGTGCGTGCGCAGGCCGCCCGTGCGTGCGTGGTGCTGGGGTCCGCCACGCCCAGCCTCGAAAGCCGGTATAACGCCGAGCGCGGCAAGTACACGCTGCTCGAACTGCCCACCCGCGTCGAAGAGCGGCCCATGCCGCGGGTGGAGCTGATCGACATGCGCACCGAGTTCCTGGAAACGCGCAAGCAGGCCACCTTCTCGCGCCGCTTGCTGGAAGCCGTGGCGCACCGCGTCGATAACGGCGAGCAGACCATCATCCTGCTCAACCGCCGCGGCTTTTCGAGCTTCGTCGCCTGCCGCTCGTGCGGGGAGCGCGTGCAATGCATGAACTGCTCGGTCACCC
>PKYZ01000627.1:3328-7592 GCA_003132865.1 Bryobacterales bacterium | reverse complement strand
CCGGTCCGCCAGCATACGTTTGACCTGCGCGTCTAGCACGGCCGGCTCGTGCAGCTTGCCCGCCTCGGCCAGGCCCAGCAGGTCGTCATCCGGCATGGAGCTCCACAGGAAATAGCTGAGCCGCGCCGCCAGCTCGACGTCCGAAATCCGGTGCACGTCCTGCGCGTCGGTGGGGTTGGGATCGTGTTCGATGCGGAACAGGAACTGCGGCGTCACCAGCATGGCTTCAATTGCCAGTTGGATGCCTTGCTCCGTGGTCTCGCCGCGCGACCGGGCCAGTGCGACGAACTTCAGCAGCGACGCTACTTCGGCGCGCGTTAAGGGCCGCCGGTAAGCGCGGCGCGCCAGCGCGGAGACGATCGTTTCGACACACGCCTGCCCGGACTTGGGATCGCAAATCAGAATCTTCTTGCGGCTGGCCCGCTCCACGTCCGTTGGGAACGGCCCCACAAAGACCATCGAATTCAGAAACTTGTTCTTCTTGTTGTTGTACGCGTCCTTCTCGGACAGGGTTTTGACAAAGTCGTCGTCGATGAAACCCGCGCGGAACACATGATCGCCCGACGGCAAATACATGCGCACCTCGGCCTCCGAGTAGGGGTCGAAGTATACGAGTTTCGATGGCTTGGTTTCGACCGGCAGCGTCTTCAGCAGCGTGCCATCCATCCAGAAGCCGAGCGCCACCGGCTTGGCGTCAGCGGCGCGCTCGCCGGGCATTCCGAAACGGACGATGTAATCGCCGTCCCATTCCACGCGATGCGATGCTTCGATGGTGCTCAGGTCCACACGCCGGATGGTCTTGTCTTTGGTGTGGTATTGCGCCTCAAGCGGTTTGGCCGGCAGCGGATCGGCGCCCATGGCGCGCGATGCGATGGTTTCGGCCGCGTCCAGGTACCTTTCCATCAGCACCGGAGAAACGGTCAGGACGTCCGCGATGTTGTCGAAACCATAGCCCGAGTCGTCGGTCGGGAAATCCCGTTCGGCGCGGAAATCCACGGCCAGCAGATCGCGAATGGTGTTCGAATACTCGCTGCGGTTGAGGCGGCGCGCCGTGACGTGCCCCGGGTCCGGCTTGATGTTGCGGTCGGCCTTTTCGAATTCACCTTCCACGTAGTGGATCAGGGCCTGCATCTGCGCCTCGGGCGGGCGCGGAATGCCTTTGGGCGGCATCTCGCCGGCGCGCAGCTTTTCGAGAATCGCTTCCCAACCATCGCGATAGGTCGTGACCGATTCCGGCGCCAGGAATGCTTTGACGTTCAGGCCCCCGGACGAGAGCCGGTCGTTATGGCATAAGGCGCAGGTCTTGGAGAGCACGGGCTTCACGGCCGAGTCGAAATTGGCCGGCGGGGCGTCGGCGGCGCACAACGAGCCGGCTATCGAGACAGCGATGGCGATGGTGCGCAGATTCACGTGCAGTACCTCCGGCTCCGAATGGCTTATTGTTTTATAATACCTCTGGAAATGGCGTTTGCATTGGAGTCTCGGTTACCCCGCCGGTCTTTTCTTCTTGCCACGGCCGCGTTATGGTCGCCGCGGCTCTCCGCCCAACAAGACGCCGCCGCATACGGCCTCACGGCATTGTTGGATGGAAGCGGGATGGTGTCGATCCCCGCGGGCGAGTTCCAGATGGGATCGGCGGGCGGCGAAGCCGATGAAGGACCGGTGCATCGCGTGCGCATCAGCCGGGATTTCGAGATCGGCAAATTCGAGGTGACGCAGGCACAGTGGGAAACGGTCATGCTGGACCCGCACGCCAAAGCCGGAGCCGTCCGGACCACCCCGGAAGGCGCCACGGTCGGCAGCAATCCCAGCTACTTCAAAGGCGCGTCGCTGCCTGTGGAGAGCGTCTCGTGGGACGATATCCAGGTGTTTCTGGCACGGCTCAATGCGCGCGATCGCGACCATACGTATAGGTTGCCGACCGAGGCCGAGTGGGAGTACGCCTGCAAAGACGATGCAGCCGGCATGGCCGCGCACGCGTGGTATAAGGACAATTCCGGAGATAGTACGCATCCGGTTGGCGGAAAGCAGAGGAACGCGCGGGGTTTGTACGATACGTTGGGCAATGTCGCGGAGTGGGTGCGGGATTGGTACGACCGCGATTACTACGCGGCCAGTCCGGCGGCCGATCCGCAAGGGCCCGGTTCAGGCTCGTATCGTGTTTTTCGGGGAGGGAGCTGGCTGGATCCGGCCAAGTACTGCCGCGTCACGGCCCGCAACTTCGAGTTTCCGGTGAGCCCGCTTCATAATGTGGGCTTCCGGGTGGTGAGGATCGCGCGGTGATCAAACTCGCTCTACTAGTACCTCTTACATTGGCGGCGATGTGCACACAAACGCATCCGCTGCAGGCTATTATCGAAGCGGCGCGCGCCAATCCGCCGGCCCTCAAAAGCCTGCTCGCCACAAACTTCCCCAACCTGAAAAACCAGGGCACCGCACTCGTTTGGGGACAGGACTTCCTGTTCGTCGCGGACACTGCCAAACAACCGGCGGTATCGATTGACGCGCAGCCGCCCGCGGCGATGACGCGCGTGCAGGACTCGGACATTTGGTATCGCCTGGTGAAGATGCGCACCGGCGTGACGCATTCTTACGAGTTCCACGGCGAAGGCAAAACGCTGTTTCCCAGACGCGACGTGGCCGGCTACAATCCCGATGCCTATCCGAAACCCGGCGTGCCAAAGGGCACCCTCTCCGAAAAACACACGATCTCGAGCAAGATCTACGATGGCTCGACTGCCGACTATTGGGTTTATGTGTCGCCCGGAGTCGATCCCGCGCGGCCGGCGCCGCTTATGGTCTGGCAGGACGGGCAGGGCCTGGTGAACGGCGACCTATCGGCCTTGCGCCTGTTCACCGTCACCGAGAACCTGGTGGCGCAGAAGCTGATCCCGCCCATGATCCACGTGATGATCTCGCCCGGAACCGGCCCGCGCATGCGCAGTATTCAATACGATACGGTGTCTGACCGGTTCGGCCGCTATCTGCTGGAAGAGGTGTTGCCCGACGTCGAGAAGACCTACAAACTGCGGGCCGACGGTTATTCGCGCGGCATAGCGGGCGAGTCTTCGGGCGCCATTTGCGCGCTCAACGTAGCCTGGCACTTCCCCGAAAAGTTCAGCCGCGTGCACTCTACCATCGGCAGTTATACGGCGCTGCAATGGCATCCGGAAGAGCATCTNNATCTGGCAGAGCGACGGCATGGACGACATCGAGAATCAATTCGGAAGCTGGCCGTTACAGGCGGTCGAGCTCGCGAATTCGCTGAAGATGCAAGGGCTACGATTTTCATTTTCGCTTCGGCGAAGCGGCCCACAACAGCGCGCAGGCCGCGCTCGATCTGCCCGAGTCGCTGGCCTGGCTCTGGCGCGAGTACGATGCGGCGAAGACGGAACAAACCTACGAGATGGACCCGGTTGAGCGCGACAAGCCTTTGTATCGCATCCGCATCGCTAACCACGATGCTTGGTAAGGCATTCTAGCCGCAGATGAACGCAGATGAACGCGGATAAAAAAATCGACTTGAATTGCGATATGGGCGAACTGCCGGATGCCGCGCTTGAGGAAGCGTTGATGGCGCACATCACTTCGGCCAACGTGGCTTGCGGCGGGCATGCGGGAGATGCGGCCAGCATGCGGCGAACCGTGGAGATGGCGCGGCGGCATGGCGTCGCGGTGGGCGCCCATCCGGGCTATCCGGATCGCGCCAACTTCGGACGGGTGGAAATGGCGCTATCCGCGGAACAGATCGCGCAGACCGTGTGCCAGCAGATCGGCGCGCTGGCCGCTATCGCGGGCGATCTCGCGCACGTGAAACCGCACGGCGCGTTATACAACGTTGCGGCGAAGAATCCGGATGTGGCGCGGGCCATTGGAGATGGAGCCGCCCGGTTCGGAAAGGAACTGATGCTGGTGGGGCTGGCCGGGTCCGTGATGCTCGACGTCTGGCGTGAGATGGGATTCCGCGTGGCGGCCGAGGGATTCGCGGACCGGCGCTATGAGCCGGATGGCAGCCTGCGATCGCGCAAATTCGCCGATGCTTTGATTACCGAACCGGATGATGCCGCCGCACAGGCGTTGCGGTTGGCGAGCGAAGGGCACGTGCAAACGATTTGTGTCCACAGCGACACGCCTGGGTCCGTGGAGATCGCGGCGGCGGTTGCGGAGGCGTTGCGAAGATTCGTGGGGCAGGACTCCAGTCCTGCGGCCGACGTCCACGTCGGCCTGTAGCGGGTCCTGGAGGCCCCGCGCACGGTCGAAAACC
>PKYZ01000627.1:3128-3321 GCA_003132865.1 Bryobacterales bacterium | reverse complement strand
TGCCAGTGCATGTCCCAGCCCAGGTAACGCGCGCCGGCCTCATGCACCATCCCCGCCACGGAAGAAAAATTCGCGGCCACGTGATGCTCGCAGCCGTTCAGGCAGATATAGCGCAGCAGGTCCTGTAACCGTTCGATGCGTACTACGCCGGCGCCGCCGAATGTGTCGAGTGGATCGTTCGTGAACTCGCCTT
>PKYZ01000627.1:0-3053 GCA_003132865.1 Bryobacterales bacterium | reverse complement strand
TCGCCGTAGTTGTTGTTCCAATCGAGCAGCGCGCTGGGCGTGCCGGACGCCATTTGCAGCGCATACATGCCCACCACGCCGCAGATATCCACCTCGCAGGCGCTCGGCAGCAGGTCGTTGCTCATCATGCTCATGACGGTGCAGGGGACCACGCCGAAGTATTCTTCAATGGCGGTCCAGCATTGCACGGCGCTCATCACTACTTCGGTTTCCTTCATCCAGCGATCGACTACGGCGCCGAGCTTGGCCATCTTGATCAGCGATTCGTCCGGAATTCCGCCGGTCGAAACATAACTCTTGATGGCGGCCAGTTTCTGCTGCGCGGCATCGTCGTTGTCCTTCATGCGGTGGATGCGGCCGAGGATCTCGGTCAGGTCCACGGTCTCGATGGAGATGCCATGCTGCTCCAGGATCTTCTCGCTGTAGCGCACGGTGTTGAAGGCCGCCGGGCGCGCGCCCAGAGCGCCGATGCGCACCCTGCGCAGGCCCTTCACCACGCGGCAGACGCCCGCGAACCACTCCAGGTCCTTGCGGAAGATATCGGAATCGGGCGCTTCGGTGTGCTGCGTGGTGATGGAGTAGGGAATGCCGTACTGGGTCAGGTTGTTGCAGGCCGACATCTTGCCGCAGAAGCTGTCGCGCCGGAACTGGATGGACATTTTCGACGCGGAATCCGGCGTGGCCTGCACCAGCACGGGAACGTTCAACTCGGCTAAACGGAGCGTATCGGCGATGGCGCGCTCCTCGCCGAAATTCGGCAGGGTGACGATCACGCCGTCGATGCGGTCGCGGTTGGCGCGAAACAGGTCGGCGCATTTGCGCGATTCCACGCGCGTTTCGACGGCGCCGTACTTGCTTTCCTCGGGGCTGAGCACCAGCGGCTCGATGCCCGCGGTGGTGAGCGCCTTGATAATCTCCTCGCGCCCTTCTTTGGCGAGATGGCCGGGAAAGAAGCCCCGGTTCCCGACGATAACTCCCATGGTCATTGGTCGTGTCATTTGTGAATAATCTAGCACGCGGCGGCGGAAGGGCGGGTGCTGGATGCTGGGTGCTGGGTCTTGGGTAAAAGCGCCTGTTTTGCGGCTTTAGAGCACAGGGTATATCCTTGTGTTCGTATGGACTCCTGCGATCGTCTGTTTCTGGATTACTCCGCCCGCAAAGTCCGGCAGCTTAGCGGCCGCATCGAGGATTGCCTGGGCCGTCTTACCCAAGAGCAGATCTGGGCGCGCGGGGCGGAAAGTGAAAACGCGGTGGGCAATTTGGTGCTGCATCTGAGCGGAAACGTACGGCAGTGGATTATTGCCGCGGTGGGCGGGCGGCCGGACAACCGCCAGCGCGACGCGGAATTCGCTGCCCAGGGCGGCTTGGCGGCGTCCGGCTTGGCGGAGCATCTGAGCGGCATCGTCGCGGAAGCCGCGGTCGTCATCGAAACGCTCGCGCCGGAGCGCCTGTGCGAACAACTCGTCGTGCAGGGCTACAACGTGACGGTGCTCGAAGCCATCTACAGCGTCGTGGAACACTTCTCCGGCCACACAGGCCAGATCATCTACGCGACCAAACTGTTAACCGGGGAAGACCTGGGGTACTACCGCCACCTGAAGACCACGGCGGCGCATGCGGAGCGGACGCCCTGAACGGGGCTACTTCTTGAATAGCTTGTCGAACGCGCTGCGGGCAGCGTCCGACGAACCGGGCGCATCGACGATCGGGCTGGGCGGAGGCGCCGCGGCGCTGCCATCGCGTGCCACAGTAACGCGCGGCGAAAACAGGGTACACTCGTTGGCCTTGTCCTTCAGCGGGATGCGCGCCGGAATCGGCTTCAAGCACTGAAATCGCGTGGACGGCTCGAAATGGGAGCACTGCTTGCAGCAATGCAGCGGGGTGTTACATTTCGGACAGTTGCCGTTCCAATCGATCCCGTTCGGCAGTTGCGTGGAACAACTGAAACAGCGAGCTGCGGTCACTGCCTGTACGAGGCGTGGCAGGCGCGGACCAGTTATGTCGAGCGGGGGTTTCGGGCCAGGGGTCCGAGGCCGCTCGTCGCCGCCGCGGCGTTCTCTGAAATCCGAGCGATCCGAGTCCTGGTAACCCGGTTGTCTGTACTTTCGATCACTGTCCATGGGGAAGTGGGTACTCCAAAAATCGCAGGGGGGACAAATTTCCAACCCAGAGAGCGCCGGTTTGTCGCGCATTACCGATCGACCACCACGTCAGCGGTCCGGAGTTCAGGCTACCGTTGTTGACGTCGGGTTACCGGAGGGAGTCTGTGGAAAGGCCGAACGCTCAGCACAAACAGGTCAGGAAACCCGCCAATGCTGCAAACCTATCTATACCACAGTTCGGCTGGCGATTGCACGTTAAATCGGAAGGGCGTCCCCAAAAGTAAAGGGCCGATTAGCAATCGGCCCGCAGGTTGACAACCTGCCCCGCATAGCGGCAAGCCGCAAGCGGTGTTTGGCGTTCCTCTGATGATGTACGTTGTTGGATGGATCAAATCCGCAACGGAGAACCAAGGAGAAACGCCATGCAACAGTTTGTCGCCAAATTCGAGAAGGATATCCAGGGTGTGATGTCCGGCTTTGACCGGGTGTTGTTTCGCGGTAGTTTGCGACGCCTCACCCATTCGCTGGGAATGAAGTGGTACTTGTCTCAGAACGACATCCTCTGCAAGCAGTACGAAGATCATGTGAAGCAGATCAGTCAAAAGGTCAAGCAAGCGGCACTGGCGCCGTTTAAGGAGCAGAATCTGCTGGTGCAGCACGTCTACGGCAAGGACGACAAAGAGCAAATCGCGCGCGCCTTCGCTGCCGAAAGAGGCATTACCGAAGGGGATGTGTGCGCTTTGAGCAGTATGGAGATGGCTCCCACATTCCAGCACTACAAAACGGACATGGTGATCCGGCCCCGTCCCTGTCTGACGATTTATCATTACCGCGTCGATCCGGAATTTGGCTGGATGCATGCGCGGATTCAGACCTGGTTCCCGTTTTACGTGCACGTCTGCATCAATGGCCGGGAATGGCTGGCGCGACGCATGGACCGAGAGAGGCTCC
>PKYZ01000323.1:654-2678 GCA_003132865.1 Bryobacterales bacterium | reverse complement strand
CCGCGACCGTCAGGGAGCGGCCTCGGTAAGTGAACGGCATTGAGGCCCAGCACGGTAATCTTACAGACGTATATGGCCACGTTCGGCCATATGCGGACATATTCATCTTGGCTACTAAGCTCGCCGTCGATGAACCGCAACAGATCCCGTTTCGACACCTGGAGTTCTCTCGCATTTTGGCTCTGGAGCCAATCGTTGCGTTCGCCATAGGTGGAACATAGTAATGGTGCTTGCTCTCCGACCGGTCGAGGCCTTTAGAAACGAGCGCACCGTTGAATCTTGAAACGTGGATGTCGGCCATTTCAAGCGGGTTCGACTGCACCCACATCGCGGAGAATACGTCGGCGAACGATTCCAGGGCTTCGTCTTCATCCTTCCCGTAGCCTTCAATCTCGAACTCCGAATATCCGACAAAGCAGTACGGCCCGGTATGCCGGACTGTGAGATCGATCGGTTCCCGGAGGTGGAATCGGTGTTCCTCGGTGATGATTTGTTGGACGGCCTGCGTGACATTCTCCGTGAGCATCACCGGATTCTACATACGCCCGAGACGTTGGTCCTCGCGCGTGCGTGTTCGATGGTCATTGGTCTGCCGACGCGGGCCATTGCACCTCCAAGTATGCGACGGAGGGCAGCCCCGAAATCCGCTAGACTAGCCCCTCAGTACCCGTTGTCCTCCGGCAAGTGCGCCGGAATCTCAAACAACCCCTGTGGAAAGCCCCCCGGCAGGAACGTGTTGGGGTCCGGCGCGGTCCGCCCGTCGGAGGCGAAAAAACCCGCCACCTGTTGCTGCGCCGCCAGGCCGATCTGTATTCCGTCCAGGCTCGGGAATTCCACCGTGCTGCCCGAAATGCCGATGAACAGCGCCAGGAACGGGTGCGGGTCCTGCGGCAACGACAGCCCATCGGCCAGCGCGATATCGTGCCGGTACTCCCAGGTCGTGGGGTGGTTGGCAGCCTTGATCAGCCGCGTCGTCGCCATGTTCGGCATGGTTAGGTCCAAGCGCGCCAACTGGAACAGTATTCTCTTGAACGGCACACCCGGCAGCATCGAGTCCGCCAGGTGCGGCGCATAATACACGGGATCGCCCGGCGACTCGAACCATTCGTAAAGCTCGAACGCATTCTGAATCTGGATGGCGCCCGCCACATCGTTGACCTTCACCGGCTGATACGGGAACACGTAGTTGTCGTTGAAATTAGTCCCTTCGTTGAGCAACGACGGCGTGCGCGTGGCCAATAATGCCGCCGCCAGCCCATGGTACGACTCGCTCCACCGCACGATATCCTCCACCGTGCCGCCGCCGACATTCAACACCGAGGCCCGCACGGCCGGCTCCAACGCCGAGAAGATCGTGCCATACATCGAACCCAGCGATTCGCCCACGTAGTAGATCTTGCTGGCGTCCAGATCCGGCTTCCCATCGCCGTCCAGATCCACGCCGCCCTCGATCGTGCGCACCAACTCCCCCAGGTCCAGCGCCGTTTGCCGCAAACAGTCGCGCAAGGCCACCTGCGCCGGATTCGCCGCCAGGCAGCCTTCATATGGACCGATCTGCCCATCGCCATTCAGGTCCACGCTGCGCCCGCCCGCGGTCAAGGTTGTCACTTTGCCTGACGGGTCCGTAATAATGACTTGGCTCTGCGGACCGAACCCGTGCCCCACCGCGTTGATGGCGATGGTTGCGAAGCCGGCCTGCGCCAGCGTGGGCGCCACCGCCGTCGGCCCGCCCCACTGGCTGTCGCCGAAGCCGTGCCCGTAAATCACCACCGGATATCCCCCAGCGGGCTGCGGCGACGACGGCAGAAACACGTGGAAATAGATCTCGTTCACCGAACCGGGCAGCGAAACATCCTGCCCCGTCGGCGTCCACGGGATCACCTGCTGGCCGTTGAGGAAGTTCGGCGAGGCGAACGATCCGAACCCAATCGCGCCGATTCCCTGAATCAGAGGGTTCGTGATGGGCAGCGGCACGTCCACAAATTGCACGGGATTGACGGACACCTGCTCGTGCAGCACCAGCG
>PKYZ01000323.1:0-647 GCA_003132865.1 Bryobacterales bacterium | reverse complement strand
AAGCCTTCTCCATCCAGGTGGTGACGTTCATGGTGGTGAATGCGGAAGCTCCCACGATGTTGGCCGGCGCGAGCTGCGCGGCCACGCGGCCCACCGCTTGCGACAGTTCCGTGCAATAGATGGTCTGCGTGACGCCCGGGCCCGGATGCGCGCAAGCCGTATACCCGGGGTCCGCCCCCACCGGGTCACCCGCCATGTCGCGGATCACGTCGGTCACCACGATCGCGTACTGCCGGTGCTGGTCCAGATTGCCATCCGGCTTGCCGTAGAGCGAATTGGTGGCAGGGTCGTAAATCATCTGGGTCAGGTACAGCATCTGGCCGGTATAGTTGATCCCGTGCTCCTCCTGCGTCTGGTTATCGAGCGCCACGTAGTCGATGGCGTGGTGTATCGAGTTCACGTCGACGGGTCCCGAGAAAGTCACCCGTATGCGCGGCGCAGTTTGGAAACCGTCTAATTGATTGATCAGTTCCACGTCCTGGCAATCGCTCGGACCNNCAATCGGGCATCGGCAGGTTGATGCGCATGCCGGACTTCTGGGTGCTATCGGGCGTAGTCAGAGCATCGGTAGGGTATGGGCCTATGGTGGGGTCCTGCGGATTCCAGCTTACCGTCACACCGCTGGCAACGAGCGGCGGCGCGAATAG
>PKYZ01000441.1:14141-14302 GCA_003132865.1 Bryobacterales bacterium | reverse complement strand
AACAGGTAGGCCGCCACGATATTGATCACCAGCCCCAGAAACGTGAGCACGTTGGGGTGAATGCGGGAAAGCGCCAGCCACCGCACAATCCGGTCGATGGCCGCTCCAAAGACGACACCGATCGCGCGCGTGTAAGTCATGGTTCAGTCCGCCGCCTCGTG
>PKYZ01000441.1:0-14112 GCA_003132865.1 Bryobacterales bacterium | reverse complement strand
ACTGGTCGAGATCTTGCCGGCCACCGCGTCGGCCTCCTCCGTGGTTACCAGGAAATAGGTGAACTCTTCTTCCTTCTTCGTATCCAGAACCACGACCGTGGAACCCAGCCCAACCTTGCCGTGCGGGATCTTCGTGAAGTCCACCATGGACATCTCGNNCCTGGCGCTGCTTGGCCATGTGATACTCGGCGTTCTCGCTCAGGTCGCCGTGCAAGCGGGCCTTGAGGATCTCCCGGGGCAATTCATTGCGCAGCTCATACTCCAGCAAGGTGATCTCGTCTTGCAGTTTCTTTTTTACTTCGTTCGCTCCCACAGGACAATTATAGGCCAATCGCCGGGCGGGGCAACCGGCGCGGCGCCGCGCGGATGCTTAAACCGTTTTCAGGATTGTGACTGACCGCTACCGCTCCCTTCCGGTCTCGGGTCGCGCCGATTGCTGCGCATGCCCGCGGATTGGGCGGCATGTCACACTACGGCGGGTGCCGCGGCCTCCCAACGGATATCGGCGCGCGAGCGCAACTCCGCGACTGCACCCAGATAGAACTGGTGCTGGTTCTGCAATGCTAGGACGCGCTCGATGTCGGCGCGCACCTCTTCAAAGGGAACTGGGCCAACGTCGGTCCGGGCGCGGAGTTCGGCGATGTGGAAGCCTAAGGGCGTAGTGAAAATACCGGTACGCTGGCCCGGTTCGAGTGCCCGGATGGCGTCTTCGAACTCTTGGAGCATATGGCCGGCGGGGAATTGTCCGAGGTCGCCTCCGTTACCTTTGCAGTCGGAGTGGCGTTCGGCGACTTCGGCGAATGGCTGGCCGCGTTCCAATTCCGCCAGGGCCGCCTCGATCCCGGCGCGCGCCTGCTCCTCGCTCTGTTCGCCGTTGATGTGCTTCACGATGTGCGCGGCCTGAAACAACTCCGGGTTACGGAAATTCTTGCGGTTGGCTTCGTAAAATGCTTGCACCTCCTCTGGCGTTGGTCTGGCCGCCCCGGCGACCATTGCGGCGGTAGTGCGTTGCAGGCGGAACTGCCGCTCTGCCCACCGGCGCACAGCGCTGTCGTCGAACGCGCCGCGGCAGTTCCCCGCCGTCTTCGCGCGCCGAACCTCCTGCTCGATCAGGTTGGGGTCGACCGGCCGCGGATCGCTGGCCGCGGCTTGCTCCACCAGCGTTCTCGCGATCGCCGAGCGCTCCGCCGCGGCCCGCAGGCGCGCGGCCCTGGTGCCCTCGTCGGGAATGGTCATCCATCGCGGATCGCGGCCTATGCGCCGCTCCTCCTCGCGGACCTGGTCCTCTGTAATCGGTTGCCCATTAACCACGTACGGCATGGAGCTATTTCTTCTTCGTCTGGTTAATCAGCGTCATGACTCCGCCCGACCCGTCCGGAACCACGATGTCCGGCAGGCCCGCGGAAGCCGCCTGCCCGTGCAGGTTCATCACCAGCACATCGCCCGGATTCGGTCCCTCGCCGAAATAATAGGTCGGAGTAGCGAACCCGCCGTGCCCTTCGCCCAGAAAGATCGTCAAGCTGTTGCCCTCGGACAAAAGAATGTCCGGAATGCCATCCCCGTTCACATCGGATACCGCCAGGATGCCGGCAGTGGGCGTGTTGTTGCTGGCTATGAGATCCAATTCATACGTGAACCCTCCCTGCCCGTTGCCTAGGTAGATGGCTACACCCCCGATTAAGCCCAGCCGCACCACCATGTCCAGCTTTCCATCCCCGTTCACATCGACCAGCGCGATTTGAGTCGGTCCCTGCAAGAGGCCCCCGATAAGCAGTTGGAACACGCTTTCGGTGAATCCGCCATGCCGGTTATTCAGCAGCACATATATATAGCTGTGCCAGTAGTCAGTAAGCACCAAATCCGGCCACCCATCGCCATTCAGATCGCCCACCGCAATCTCGTCGAATCCGTCTTGCTGCGTGGCCGGCAGAACGTGCGGCACGAAGGGTGCCGGCGTCTGAAAGGTGCCGTCCCCGTTGCCCAGCGCCAGCAGGTTCCCGGAGGTGGCAAAGTCCAATTTTCCATCCCCGTTGAAGTCCGCCAGCACGATGAAGCCGGGGGTGGAAAGCGCCGTGGCGCTCTTCTGTGTAAACGTGCCGTCGCCATTGCCCAGGTAAGCGTACATCGTGCTGGCGGCGGCTGGAGGCGCATTCTGGGCGGGCACCAGCAGGTCCGGGATGCCGTCTCCATTCAAGTCGCCGGTTACCAGGCAGGCGGCGTTGGGCAAGGCGATGGTTGTCCCGGTCTTGAAAGGAGGGGCGGACTTCCCGGTGCCCAGCAGGATGGAGACGCCCTGCGCAGTGTTCACGACCAAATCCGGCTTCCCATCGCCATTGTAGTCCGCGGCCGCGCCGCAGCCCGCGCCGCCCGTGACGGGGGTCCATTCGCCGTCCTCGAACTTGCCCTTGCCCTCGCTCAGCAGCACGGAGACCATCAAGTTTCCATCCTGAAAGACGATGTCGGTGAGGCCGTTATGCCGCAGATCCGCGAGCGCCGCGTTGGTGACAGTGATGCCGGTGGGTAGCGGATAATAGATCGGCGGCTTGAACGTGCCATTGCCGTTGCCGAGGGCGATGTAGCCATTGCCGCTCACCAGGTCCGGGATGTGGTCTCCGTTCACATCGCCGATGGTAATCTGTCCCAGCCCGGGCATGTAAACCTCGGAGGGCGCGGAGAAGCCGCCGCTGCCATTGCCCAGGTACACGTAGAGATAATTGGGCGAATTGCCGCCAAGCAGACAGGGAGATAGAACGATATCGGGATGGCCGTCCCCGTTCAGATCGCCGGCCGTGATCCAGCGTCCGAAAAAAGGCGCAGCGCTGAAGGCAGTGGGCGCCTGGAAGGTCCCATCGCCGTTGCCCAGGACGACGACGAAGCCGGTGGTGGTGGTGATCGCCAGGTCGAGCTTGCCATCGCCATTGAAATCGGCGGCCACCAACTCGGCATCCAGCCCGGTCAGGGGAGTCAGCACGCCGGGGTTGAACACGCCGCCGCCTTTGCCGGTGAACAGCCAGATGCCGCTCTGGCCGACAGTAGCAACGTCGGTGATGCCGTCGCCGTTGAAGTCCCCCAGGACAAGGTAGGTTACCGAAGTGTCCGTTCCCGTTGGGTAGAGGACTGCGGGCTGGAAGGTGCCGTCGCCATTCCCGAAGCATATACCAATCCCGTACGGCGCCTTGCCTTGGACCGGACCTCCGACGACGATCAAGTCGACCTTGCCGTCACCGTTCAAGTCGGCCATAGCCACGTCAAATAGGCCGGAGCCGAAGCCGATGTGGGACGTGGGGCCCTTGCGGAACGTGCCGTTGCCGTTGCCTAGCCAGACGGCCACCGAAGTGCCCGCGGCCACCACATCCGGAATTTGATCGCCGTTGGTGTCCGCCACTGCGACGAAATTGCTTCCGCCGGGATAGTCCCGGCGCGTGAAAAAGTTGGGCGCGGAGATCGCCGCTAGGGACGACGCGGCGCACGCAATGGCCATAGCAGCGAGAACTGTGGATCGTTTCATGGATGCGTCTCCTTACGGGCGCGCCTGCGTGGCTGCTAGGGGCAACCGTTGCCGCCGGCGAATTGCTTCCAGAGGTTCAGCGCATTGGTGTATGCGGCGGACAACACTGTCGGGACGAGGTTGAATTCGTTCTGCACCGCTGGGAGGTTGAAGTTGTTTAGGTACAAAGTCCCCGCGCCGCCCGTGTCGTTGGATTGGAAATACTGGTTTAGGGTCTCTCCCAGATTTACACTAAGCGGGTCGTCGCCCGGAGCGGTGGGCTCGTAGTTATAGAATTCGAACTGCTGGGGCTGGGTTGTATCCGGCTTCGTTGAGTTCGTTTGCCAGTAGCTATAGACGCCGAGCTTTCCGCCTCCGAAAGGACCGGTGTTCTCGCAGGGGTTGGTGTTGCAATTCTTGATAGTCGGGTCCACCGTGCGGAAGGCCACGGCATGGCTGGGCAGAGAAGTGACATAGTAGTACTCGTCAGTCGTTACCAGTACGAATGGCTGATACTGCTGCCAGTTCGCGGTGCCTAGAGGGTAGGCATTCGTGAAGCTCGATAGCCGCCGCTGCTGGGTCGCAGTACCCGCATAGATCGCGTCCCTGATCGACTCCCGCCCGTTTAGGTAATTGATGATGTCGTTGCTGTTGCAACGCCAGCTCTCGTTTCCCAGCGCCAGGCTATAAACCAGCGGCAGAATATCCACGCTGGAGCAGACGAACGACCGGGGAACGGCCTGGCTCTGCCTCGGATTGCCGGTCTTGCTAAACGTGGGCATACTGATATACAGTGGCACGTTGATGACTTCGTCGTATAGCGCCCCAGTCTTCCCCTTCAGCCAGTGAGATCCGCCGTAGTCGCCATGGTCTGAGAGGAGGATGATGACGGTGTTCGCCCAAAATGTCGGGTTCCCCTGAAGTGCGTCAAGCACCAGGCCGATCTGGCTATCGACGCACTGCTGCATCCAGAAGTAATAGTTCAGGAAGGCGTACCATCCTTCCACGTCCTTCACCCCGCCTACGACTTTGGCGTTAGAGTTCTGGTAATAGCTTTGAAGGTCCGGCTTGCCGTTGGGGGCACCGTAAGCCGTCGGGGAATCGTTGTAATTCCAACTGGCGCCGTAATACAAGCTGGGCGGTGCGCTCGCGGAGTAGATGGGAGTGTTGGGGGATGCCGGGATCGGCGGGATCGTAGTGCTCTCGCCGGTGCCCTTGACGCTGGGACATATCGTGGGCGCCGAGGCGACTGGCGGGGGTTGGTATCCCGCGTGGCCGGGGGTGGTGGCGGGTTTGAAGAGGCTCTGATCCGGCAGCGTGGGCCAGAAAGTATATGGAAACCCAGAGATATCATGAGGATTGACGAAGCTGACCGCGGTGAACCAGTTGGGGCCCGTTGGCGTGAGACTGGTGAGCCACTCGTTGAAGGCTTGATAAATGGCGGCGTCGTTGAGCTGATCGTAGGCGGTCGGGGCCGTTAGCGCTGGATAGTTTGTTCCGCCGGAGGGGACGTCCCCGGTAGAGGGTACCGCGGTCGTGCCAAGGAAGTCGCCAAAACTGCCTTCATTCGGCATCCCGTTCGGCGACGGGTAGATGTTCGGGTAGCTTGGCGACCCCGTGGGTGGGGTGGGTATGTTGTACTGGCTGTTGAAGCCGTAGTCGCTAGGCCCATTTCCCCCAGGGTTGCACGGCGCCTGCGAGTTCTCCAGCGGGTTCGCCGACAGGTGCCATTTCCCGATCCAGGCCGTCTGGTACCCTAGCAGCGGTTGCGAGAGCACGTCGCCGATTGTCGGGAACCCCTGCCACTCCTCAGCATTCTGCACCCAGGGCTGTAGGGAGGGCGGATACGGGGAGCCCGCTTCCTGGGTGACGAACATGCACGTCTGCTGTGAATACAACCCGGTCAGAAGCGTGGCGCGAGAGGGCGAACAGGCCGTTGCCGCAACGAAGTAGTTCGAAAACACGAACGACATGTTCTGGAGCTTGGTGATGTTCGGGAGGAGAGTGGCGAGAGACTGGCTGGAGGGAACCCAGCGGGGCGCGCGCATCTGATCCACCATGATCAGGAGAATATTCATGGGGTTAGGGGCCGTGACGCAGGTGGTCCCCGCGGGACAGGGGTCGCCGCTGCAACCGGAGTCGGGAGCGGGGCTGTCGTCCGGGTGGGGCTGCCGTGGCGCGTGCTGGTGGGGACGCCCGTGGCGCCGCAGATCCTGCGGGTTGGCGCCTTGGCCGGGTATCGGCGGCGGATAAATCCCCGCTGCTACTGTGTCGGACGAGCAGGGCAGAATGTTGCCGAAGGAATCTTCGTAAAGGACCGGCGGCGGCGGGTTGGGGCTCTGGCCGGAGACCCTAGCGCCTTCCGATCCCAGGAACGCGGCGGCGGCCGTCGCCCCTCCGAGCGCACCGAGAAACTTGCGCCGGTCCAGGCCAAGCGGAGTTCGCTCGCCGGCAGGCGAAACCGCCTGCCGTTCCGGGCCGGAGGGTATTTGTCTCGAATCGTCTTCCACTTTTTCCTCCTGCGCAGAAGATAACACGATCGCGCGGGTCGGTCAAGGGCCATTTACGTTACAAAGGTATTAAGATTGTAAACTATTAAAGATTGCCTGTTGACGAATAAGCCGACATCTGTTTATGCTTATCCCAGGCAGTACACGAGCTTCGCTCGCCGGAGAGCGGGTTCTGGAGAACCCGNNCCTGGAGGCCTGCCCCACTAGCAGACCACCAGTAGGAGACTGGTTTATGGCAACCGCAACCCGTCCTGGTTTTCACGTGATGGCGAAACCCACGGGCGCAGCCTGCAATCTCGATTGCGCTTACTGCTTCTTTCTTTCCAAGCAGTCCTTCTATCCGGGCAGCAACTTCCGCATGTCCGATGAGGTAATGGAAAGCTATGTGCGGCAGACCATCGAGGCGCACTCCGGGCCGGAAGTTACTATTACCTGGCAAGGCGGCGAACCGACCCTCATGGGGCTCGACTTCTACCGGCGGGCGGTCGAGGCCGCAAATCGCTATCGGAAGCCGGGCACCACAGTTCAGCATACGATCCAGACCAATGGCATTCTGCTGGACGCTGCGTGGTGCGAATTCCTGCGCGAGAACCGCTTCCTCGTGGGCATCAGCCTGGACGGGCCGCGCGAGCTGCACGACGCCTACCGCCGGGACAAGGGCGGGCACGGCACGTTCGACCGGGTGGTGAAGGCCGTGCGCCTCATGCAGCGCGCCAGAGTGGATTTCAATGTGCTCTGCACGGTGAACGCCGTGAACAGCGAAAGCCCTCTGGCGGTCTATCGGTTTTTCCGCGACGAGTTAGAGGCGCGCTATCTGCAGTTCATCCCGATCGTGGAGCGGATTAACGACGACGGCCGCACGCTGTTGCAGCAGGGCGGCCGGGTTACAGACCGTTCCGTCAAGCCGGAGCGTTACGGCCGGTTCCTCATCGAAATATTCGATGAGTGGGTGCGCCGCGACGTGGGGAGCGTCTTTGTGCAGACGATGGATGCCGTGCTGGCCGCATGGTTGTACGGGCAGTCGTCTCTCTGTATGTTCCGCCCGGAGTGCGGGGCAGGCGTCGCGCTGGAGCACAATGGCGACCTGTACTCCTGCGATCACTTCGTCGAGCCGGAGCACTTGCTGGGAAATATTCTGCGCACGTCGCTCGCGGAGCTGGTGAATTCGGAACGGCAGCGCAGGTTCGGAGAAGACAAAAGCGCCGGGCTTCCGCGGTATTGCCGCGAATGCAGATTTCTGTTTGAATGCCAGGGAGAGTGTCCCAAGCATCGTTTCCTTGTCACACCTGATGGCGAGGCGGGACTGAACTATCTCTGCTCGGGGTTGCAGGCCTACTTCGGACACGTAGATCCATACATGCGGACGATGGCCGGCCTGCTGAGCCAGGGCCGCCCGGCAAGCGAGATCATGGATACGCTGGCCATGGAGGAGGCGCAGCTTGCACGTCCATTCGCCCAGGCCGGACGCAACGATCCGTGCCCCTGCGGCAGCGGACGAAAGTACAAGAAGTGTCACGGCGACGGAAGGCCGACGCCCTGTGGTTAGCCGTTTTGGGAAGCACCCGTGCCGCGCTTCTATCGGGAAGTGATCGTAACGGTCTGGGTCAGGCCGCCGGCTGCGATCGTGAACACGTTACTGGCGGCCGATGTGGGTCCCATACGGAGGTTCACAGTCCACACGCCCGGGTAGGAAGAATCCACCGACTCCACCGCCAGCACGCTGCCACCGCCCGACGATACGGTAACCGTGGGAGCGATCGGACTGACGATGATCCCGGAGGCATCCGTGATGCGGAACAGAATGGCGTCAGCCACGACCGCGCCCGCCGCCGGCGGCGTGCTAGGAGTATATAGAACGGTGATGTGCGCCGGCGTGGACGATGCCACGCCGTACCAGTACGGGATGCGCGTGGTGATTCCCGAGTTGGTCCCTTGAATCACGATAAAGCCCTCATATTCACCCGGCCCCAAACCGGACGTCTGGAAGCTGAGCGGCAGATCGAAATACGTGTCTGAATCGAGCTGCACGCTGGTGGTGGAAGGCACGGGCGCGGGAGCGCTGCCGGCCGGCGACACCGAGATCTGAAAGGTATCGCTTTGATAACCAAGGTTGGACAAGCGAAGCGTTGCGGAAAGCTGGGCGGTACCCGATCCCACGCCAAAACTGATGGATGTGGGGTTCACCGCCAGCGTGGCCAGCATCGCCGCGCTGAGATCCAGCACGCCCGCGCCAGCGTTTTGCACGGACTGCGCCTGGTCGGGGGGCGGAAATGCGGGCGCCGCGCTGTTCACAAGCAGCGACTTGTATTCGAGCGGCGTGAAGCCCGGACGGGCCGCCTTCAGCACGGCTGCCGCGCCGGACACCAGCGGCGCCGAATAGCTGGTGCCTTGCGAGACGACGTAGCCCTGCGCGTTGTACAGTTCTCCGGTAGGGTCGTTCGTTTCGGCCGCCACGTAGATGTTCTCGCCGACCGCCAGGAGATCCGGCTTGATGGACAGGTCCACGCTGGGCCCTAACGAGGAGAAGGGCGCGATACTGTTTGGGTCGATCGCGACAGGCGCCAGTGCGAACGACATGGTGGCCTGCACCGGGCTGGTTGCGAGTTGCTTAATGGTGAGGCCGTCCTGGCTGCTCACCATTTCCGCCGGAAGCGTAGCGTCGCCGACAGCCATGACGACGGCGTCGGGGCTTAATGGATACGTGTACACCAGCGCGGCGACGGCCCCGGCTTGCTGCGCATAGTTCAGCTTGTCCTGGAACATACACGTACCCCGGAGAATCAGCGCGATGCTGCCGCTCAGGCTGTTCGCGGGCAGCGGTGCGCAGGCCAGTCCGGTGGAATCCAGCTTTAGCGAGATATCCACCAGTGGCGCGGTGATGGGGCTCGCAGGCAGCGGTTCGTCCGCCGGAACCTCAGCGAACGAGCCCTGGCCGCCCACCGTCAACGGCGGTGCCGCGAAATACCGGTCGTTATTCATGGCGCCCATGGTGATGGCGTCGGGCGCCGTGCCTGGCGACGCGATCGTGTTGGGATCCGGACCAGCATTACCGGCGGATATGACCACATTGACGTCCATTGCTACCGCGTTTTCTATCGCCTCCACCGAGTCATCGTCCTCGATCCGCGGCGCTGGGACGCCACCCAGGCTGAGATTGATCACGTCCATGCCGTCGTTCACCGCGTCTTCAACCGCGGAGTCGATCGCTTGACTGCAGGTTCCTGACGAGCCGAAGACTTTGTAGTTGCCAAGATACGCCAGAGGCGCGACTCCGGTAATCGTCGCCAGCGGACCCGTGTTCTCGACGCCCGCCGCGGTCATGGCCGTCCCGGTCCCGTGGCCTATGTTGTCCTGGGCTGAAGAATCCGGGTCGGTTGAATCGCACAGGCTGACGTAACTGCGGGCTACGATCACTTTTTGATTGGTGAAAGCCGTATCGCTGGCGGCGTTGACGAGCGGAAAGCCAGGCGGCGCCTGGAAGCCGGTATCCTTGAAACCAGGATGCGTGATGTCGATGCCGGTGTCGATCATGCCGATCTTCATGCCGGCGCCCTGCGGATATGCGCCCCCTAAGCTCCACGCCTGTGGAACCTTGTGCAACGGCAGGGCATGATCCAGTGTTAGTTGGTAGGTGCGCTCGGGCAGCACGCGCCGCACCCCACGCACGCTCCGCAGACGCGCCACCCGCGCAGCCGGCATGTGCACAAACAGCGCATTCGCCACGGTATCCAACGAACCGACGATCCGCGCGCCGCGCCGCTCCAAACGGGCGCGCACGGCGGCCTGTTCCAGACGCACCCTTGCGCGGGCCTGCAGGCCCGGATCGCCCAACAGCGCTTCCCGCCGCTGGTTTGGCGGAACGGTCCGCGCGATGTATTGCGCCGCGGATTCGCCGGTTAACTCCACGATGTAACGGTTGGGAAGGATCCCCGCGAACAGCGGAATAGAAAGAAAGCAAATCCAAAGACGTCTCACGGGAGTATTGTAACTTGTGTGGCGCGCGCACTCCTGCGTGCCGGGCCCAGGGGGCACCCCCGACTCATCGGGACGCAAGTTTTGTGGCCGCCTTCACGGGCTGAAGCCTGTGCCACCATGTTATTGTATCGGCAGGTTGGCCGGCTGCGAGCTGACCCCGTTTTGCGCAATCACCACGGGCTGCAAACCCGGCGCAGCATTCGGAGGCACCACTACGTCGATCTGATACAGGCCGATGCTGCCCGGCGTCAGGCCGCTGAACAGCACCTGCGCCGCGACGCCGCCAATGGTCACCGTGGGCTTAACCAGAGTCGAGGCGAGCGGCTGCGCGGGTGTCGCCTCGCCCGAGGGCGGCGGGTTGTCCACAGCCCCCAGCCCGTTCGCGTAGATGATGATGTACTGGCCCGGTTGCGCCGGATTGCTGGCGGTCACAAGCTGGTAATTCCGATCCTGCGCGACCGCCAGATGGTCGCCGTATGCGAACATGGCCGGCAAGTAGGGCGAGAGGGGAATCGTGTAGGGCACGCTCACATCGGCAACGTTGACGGTCAATTGCGCGGATGTCAGCGACTGCAGTTCCCACGGAATCTGCAGGTTGATTTGCGTGGGGCCGACATACCACAGGCGGCCGGGCCAGCTCTGTGTGCCGTCCGGCGATTGGAAGCTCACGCTGACTCCGGACATGGAAAATGGCAGGAAGTTCGTGGAGAGATATTGCGTGGCGTCGCTCAGGGCTGTCCCGAAGATCGAAATATAAGAGCCCGGCGCGAGACCCTTGCCCACTTGATAACTGGCGGCATCCACCACCCCATTGGCGCCAATCGACGGCGCCGGACGAACGGTGGCATAGAAGGTAGTCGTGAGGCCGCCCGCCTGGCCCTGGAAGGTCTGATAGCCCGGGGACGATCCCAGATCTACGTTGGTCCACGCAATACCGTAGATGTTGGTCTCGGTGGCCGAGGGACAGGACGACGATGTAGATTGCGATGCGCCTCCCTGCCCAAAGTTGAACGTGGCGGATTGATTGGGGACGGCAATGCCGTATTGGTCCACCACCTTGAATGCCAGATACCAACAGGTGTCGTCCACCGTGCCAAAGAAACTGTTGTCGTACACCGGCAGGATGTCGAACGGCACGCCGTCGCTCTCCAGATACCAATAAGGCACGCGCAAGTTTGTGCCCGGACCGGTGATGGCGATGACGCCATCGTAGATGCCCGGCACGGTGAAGCCACCGCGCAGGAACACCTGGACAAGCCCCTGCTGCCCCGCTTCAAGCTGCAAGGTGCCGGGCGAAGCGCCGACCACATCGCTCGCATCCGCGTCGGGTGAGGCGGGATCGGGCACCCACGAAAGGCTGAAGGTGGCCGTAGTCTTGCCGGTATTGGTGACGGTGAGCGGCACGGTATTAGCCGGCGAGCCCGGCCCCACCCAACCGAACGATACCGTCGAGGGCACAACCGTTGCGCCGGGCGCGAGGGCCGCCGCCGCGTTCAGCTTGCCCGCCCCCACGGAAGTAATCAACGGTTCGCCGGAGTTGGAGTTATCGGCGATGTCGTTGGCATCGATGCTGGCGGTGTTGACCAAGGCCGACTTGATCTGCGCCGCCGAGAAGCCCGGATTCGCCTGCTTCACCAGCGCCGCGGCGCCTGCCACCATGGCGGCCGCGAAACTCGATCCCTCGACCGTGGTGTAACCAGTCGGGTCGTAAAGATCGCCGGTGGGATCGAGCGATTCGGTGGCGGTATAAATGCCCTGCCCCACCGCCACCAGTTCCGGCTTGATCGAGTAGTCGATGGATGGCCCACGCGACGTAAAGTCGGTGACAAAGTTGGGACCCGGCCATGCTGCGGACGGGGCGCTCTCTACGTGCAGGGCCGGGGTCAGGGTCGCTTGCACATTGGAATTGGATGCCAGGTAGCTCTGCAGCGCCGCGCCGTCCGCGTTGTCGATCATCATGGCCGGAATGCCCGTGTTCTCGGCCCCCAGGGCGCTGAACGGGGGATCGGTCGGGTGGCCCGGATCCTGATAAAGCACTACCGCTATGGCGCCCGCCAGTTCGGCGTTGTTGATCTTGGTGGAGAAGTCGCAGTTACCCCGCTCGATCAAGACCACCGCGCCCGCGAGCGAGCCGCCCAGAGGGGAGCAGGCCAGGCCCGTAGGGTCCACCGAGGTAACGTTTTCGAGAGTGGCAGTCAGCGGGCCGGTCAGCTTGACGCCATCCCCGACGACCGCGTCCAGCGTTTGCAGATTGGAGGGCACACTCGAGCCGGTGAGTTGCACGGCGGCGAACAAGATGTGTGCATTCGTGGAAGCGCCTACCGTAATGGCCGATGGCGCAGTGCCCGGCGAATCGATGGAATTCAGGGCCTCACCTTGGTAACTGGATTGCGCGTCATTGCCCGCCGCCGCCACCACCGTCAGTCCCATCGCCACGGCGTTCTCGACGGCTTGCGCGGGGATATCGCAGTCGTCCTGATAGGCGGACGGCACGCCGCTCGTCGCGCAGGACGGGTCCGTGTCCAGGGGCCCGCTGAGCGGCAGGCTTCCGAAAGCCACTACCGCAATATCCATGTGGTCCGCGACGGCGTCTTCCAAAGCCTGAATCGCCGCGGCGAAGGTAGTGTTGTCGTTGACGCCGGGGGTGCCGAAGATCTTGTAGTTGCCGAGCCAGGCCTTGGGCGCAACTCCGGTGATAGTGGCGACGGGGCCTGTATTGGTCTCGCCCGCGGCAATCATGGCCAGCGCGGTGCCATGGCCGGAACGGTCGCGCGGCGTGGTGTCGTCCGGGTTGCCAAACATCGGTTCATAGCTGCGCGCCACGATGATCTTGCCGTTCGTGTAGGCCGCGTCGCCCAGCGGATATCCGGCCGGCGGTTGCAGCGACGCATCCTGAAAGGCTGGATGCGTGTCATCGATGCCGCTGTCGATGATGGCGATTTTGACTCCCGCGCCGGCGTTCGCCATACCGCCGGAGAGGGCGCTCCACGCCGTGGGCACGTTCACGAGGTTGACGGCCACGTTGAGATTCCGCTTGATGCGAGGCAGGCGGACCACGTGTTTTACTCCGGCGAGCGAGCGCAACTCCGCCACGCGCTCGCGCGGCACGCGCACGAACACGGCGTTCAACAAGGTCTCGGCCGAGCCGCTGACCCGTATCTTGCGGCGCGCCAGCTCTCCGCGGATCTGCTGCTGCGCGGACTCGACGCGCGCGCGCGCCGCCATCTGCCGCGCCAGCGGTGGATCCCGCAGGATCAGGGCGTATTCTTCCAGGCGGGTTCGAGCGAAGGCCTGGAAGCAGAAGAGCGGAATGGCGAAGAAGAGTAACAGACAAGTTTGTCGCCGCACGGCTTGTTGGACGCGGCTTGGTAAACGCCGGTTACGCTGGTGAGGGGGGCGAAAGGCTTGGTCAGCAGGTCCGAAAATCCGCGTTTAGTCGAATGCGGTCCCGCATACTTCCGAAGCGCACCTTACGCCGCTTGGGCGGCGGCGGAGCTAGTGCCGCGACGGGCTTGCCGTTCGCCGTAACGACCGCGGACTCATCTTCCTCGACTGCCATCGGATTCAGAATAGCCATGAATACATGGCCACCTCAACCGAGCGCCGAGAGAATCAAGACCGCATCGTCCGGGTGCACAGGGCCGGGCTGTATGACGCGCGCATAAAAGCCGCTCATTCCCCAGCGCGGCGATGTTGCATCGCCGGCCTTCACCCGCGGATCGTAAATCTCTTGCTTGATGGCCGGGCCGTAGACGTCCAACGCCGCGCAAGGGCCGCGGACCTTGGTGATCTCGAGCACCGCCCCGCCAGCGCGAAGCTGGTGGCCGATGCGCAATTGGCGGCGGTCCAACCCGCGGGTGGTAAGGTTCTCGCCGAGCGCGCCGTAGAACACCGGATACCCGCGGGCTTTTAATTCGTCGATGGTTTCCGAGGCAATGAGGAGCACCGCTTGGTAGGGGCCACCGTGAATCCCCGGGTGCGCACAGGCATCCCCCGCCAGACCCAGCGGAGTGATCATGCCCGCCGCGATCGGCCGCTTAGGGATGCCGCCGGGCGAGACATTGATCTGGACGATGGTGGCGCAGGCCTCCTGGCCTGCTTGGCCGGGCATGCCCGGCCTACACGTCGTAGTACAGCGCG
>PKYZ01000427.1 GCA_003132865.1 Bryobacterales bacterium | reverse complement strand
ACACTTTTGGGACAGGAACCCTGAATCGGGTCGCCCCATCCGTCTTAAAAGTGGACCGCCAACGGATCAGGGCCTTCTCGCTGAATATTAGATGTGCCCATGGAAAAACGGAGAATAGGTGAGCGCCCAATGGGTGATACCAGGTTGGCCCGAAGCTGACGAGCACCTCACCTGCCGGCTGCAGGAGCGTGTTCATGATACGCAAGATTCCCGCGGGGTCGGCGAAATGCTCAAAGGCGTCCAGGGAAACGACGATGTCCGCAAGCTCCTTCGTCGAAGATACGAAGAGACAAGTATTTTGGACACCGTACCGAGCGCCTTCTGTCTTGCCGCTTGGAGAAGGTCTTCACGGATATCAATACCGATCACCCGCTGGGCCCCTCTTCCAGTCATCTCTACGGCTTCAGCGCCTTCGCCACAGCCGAAGTCGATGATAACTTTCCCTGCAATCTTGGTGAAGAATTCATCCCCCATTAGAACCGCGAGCTTCGACTTGCCTTCGTAAGCGGACCCGCTACAGCAATCTGGAGCTCTGGGAGAGATCCTCTTTAGAATTCGATATTGAATGCCGGTGAGCATTTCAATTTAGTCGTCCTCCCATTGTTGAGATGGGCCTTCCGTCGTGGACATGACCCCTGCATTGTCCGCTTCCGCCGCAACCATTGTAACCTTGAATCTTATGTCCGGCTGTTGGCGGCACAGTTGACAGTTGCCGCTGGCGGCGCGCTTCCTCCAGCTTGCGAATCGCTTGAGGGGGTTGCAGGGATGGGGAATTCCATGGTTGGGGCCAGCGTAGCAAGCGGCTCTGAGGAGGCGCAGCGCTCCTTCGACTCGACCTGCCTCAAACTCCACCGCTTCCTCAGTCAACCCCCGGCCCTGAGCCCGGCCAGTTACCCACAGATTCCCCGGACGAGGCAAATTCTATATACTGAACCTAGCCGATGAATACGGTTTCTCTCGAACTCGGTCTGCTCCTACTGGGAGAGCCGCCTTACCCCGCCGCCAAGGCTTCAGAGTTACTGGAGTTGTTGGCCAGCTCGCACGATGCAGTTTGTCCGGCCGCAGATCTGACACGGTTGGAGCACGTGGCCGGAGCCATTGCGTCTGGCGATTCCGCAGCGGCGCTCGATTTGGCTTCCCGGCTGGAATCGGCGCGCGGCGACTGCGGCTGCTGGTTACGCGCCGCGCTGCTGGAAGCGTGCGGCCATTTTGAAGAAGCGGCCGGCGCGCTGCGCTTCCTGCGCGAGAAGGCCGCCGGCGAGGAACGCGCCTTAGTGATGCTGGCTTCGGCCCGCAACCTGTTTGCCGCGGGGCACCCGGACCAAGCCTGGTATCCGCTGGCCGAAGCGAGCAAATCCAGCGCCGCGCCGCGTACGTTACGCAACGCCGCCCGCTTGCTGGCACAAGCTCGCAAGAAGGCGGAACCGCCCTTTCGCCGGCGCTGCCGGATCGCTCTGCTGGGCAGTACAACGATCGACTTCCTGGCGCCGATCCTGCGGGCGCAGTGCTTCGGCGCCGGGATCGATGCGGAGATTTACATTGGCCCCTTCAACCAGTATGAACAGGAGATCCGCGATCCGGATTCCGGCTTGGCCCGCTTCCGGCCGGATGTGATCGCGATCGGCACGGATTGGCGTTCGCTGGGCCTGCGCGACGAGGAAGACTCGCCCGGCGAGGCCGTACGCGCGCGCTGTGCCCGGCTCGAATCGTTATGGCGGGAATCGAGGGAGCGCCTGGGCGCTACGGTCATTCAGTTCAACTATGAGGCGCCGCCGTTCGATGCGCTGGGTCAGCTTAGTGCGGCACTGCCCGGCGGACGCGGCCGGCTGCTGCGCGCGCTCAACCTGGCGCTTTGGGAAGCCGCCGGACGGACCCAGGGAGTGGCGATTCTGGATGTGGACCAGATCGCGGCACGCTTCGGGAAAGACCGCTGGAACGATCCGGTGCTGTGGCATACCGCCAAGCAATATCCATCGGCCGAGGCCATGCCGGCGCTGGGCCATCAGCTCACTGCGCTGTTGCGCGCGATTCTGGGCCTCACTTCGAAGTGCCTGGCGCTGGATCTGGACGGCGTGCTGTGGGGCGGAGTGATTGGCGAGGATGGCCTGGCAGGCATCCAACTGGGAGGCGGCCCGGCAGGCGAGGCATTTGTGGCCTTTCAGCGCTACCTGAAATCGCTCACGCGCACAGGCGTTCTGCTGGCGGTATGTTCTAAGAACAATCCCGAAGACGCCGTGCTGCCTTTTCGGCAGCATCCGGAGATGGTGCTGCGCGAGCGGGACATCGCCGTGTTCGTCGCCAACTGGATGCCCAAAGAAGAGAACTTGCGCACGATTGCCGCGGCGATGAACATTGGCCTGGATGCGATGGTATTTGTCGACGACAATCCGGCGGAGCGGTCGCGTGTGCGGCAGAACCTGCCGGAGGTCGAGGTGATCGAGATGCCCGCGGATCCAGCGCAGTATGTTGCCGCTGTGAGCCGGCTCGGGCTGTTTGAAACGCTGGCCATCACCAACGAGGACGGGCAGCGCACCGCATCGATCCGGGAAAACCTGGAGCGCCAGACGCTGGAATCCACCGTAGGCAGCGTGGACGATTACCTGGCGCAGCTCGACATCAAGGTGCAGTTGGCGCCTTTCGATGAAGTCAACCTGCCGCGCATCGTGCAACTGATCAACAAGACCAATCAGTTCAATCTCACTACGCGGCGGCGCGGGGATGCCGAAGTGCGCGCCCTGCTGGCTGCGGGAGCCTACACGCAGGCCATGCGCGCCAGCGACCGTTTTGGCGATAGCGGCTTGACCGGCGTGTTGATCGCGGTCCCGGAAGGCGGCGGTCTGCGGGTGGACACCTGGTTGATGAGTTGCCGCGTGCTGGGGCGGCGCCTGGAAGAATTGATGTTTGGGGCGCTGGTGCGGTACGCAGCGGAGAACCATTTCACGCACATTACCGGTGAATACATCCCCACCGCCAAAAATAGCCAGGTGGCCGATCTTTACATCCGGCTGGGTTGCGCGGCGGCCGGCCAGGAGGGCGAGAGCCGGTTCTTCCGGTGGGAGACCCGCACGGTGTTTCCGGCTCCGGCCATGATCGCGTGCGCGGATGTCACGCAACGCGAGGGTGCGGCGGTTTATACTGATGGCAGCAGCGAGCCGGACGGTCGGGATTCATGACAACTCAAAGTAGAATAACCCGAGTAGCTCTGAAGAACTACAAGAGCATCGCCGCTTGCGATGTGCCGCTTGGTCCATTAACCATTCTGGTGGGCCCGAACGGTGCGGGCAAGAGCAACTTTTTGGATGCGATGCGCTTCTGCAGGGACGCGCTCCGCACGCCGCTGGATCAGGTCTTCGCAAAGCGCAGCACGAATTTGCAACACTTGCGCCATCGCTCACCGGCCAATCCGGAGAGCTTGGGAATGCGTTTCGATTTCGCGTTGGACCGCGGACAGCAAGGGCATTACAGTTTCGAAATAGGACCGCAGTCTCCACGGGGATTCGAGGTTCGTCAGGAAACCTGCGTTATTCGCGGCTCCGACGGCGAGCCGAAACATTCGTTCGAAATCCATTCAGGCAACTTCACCCTTTCCAGCGTCTCCAGCATCCGATCGCCTCTCCCTACTCCCAGCGCAAACCGGCTGTATCTCGTAAATGCCTCAGGGCTCCCTGGGTTCCAGCAGGTATATGAGCTTCTCTCGGGCATGGAGTTTTACACTCCCGATCCCGAGATGATGCGCAACGAGCTGGACACCACTGGTTCAGCCGATATTCTCGACGCAGACGGCGAAAACACCGCGAGTGTACTGGACAGACTCAGCCACACCCAAGAAGCTACGAAAGCTCGCATCGACCAATACTTGCAGGCTATCGTGCCGGGGCTTGAACGGGTGGAGGCCGAAGAATTCAGATCTTATAAGCTTCTTAACTTCTACTTGGCGGTTGCCGGCTCGGCTAAGCCCAATGTCTTTCTCGCTAGCGCCATGTCGGATGGAACGCTTCGCGCGCTGGTGCTGCTCGTGGCACTGTTCCACAATGCCGGCAGCGACACGCGAGTGTCGCTCATTGGAATCGAAGAGCCTGAAGCCGGACTCTACCCGGCGGCGACCGCTGTCCTTCTAGATGCGATACGCGAGGCGAGTGAGTCGGTTCAGGTGGTAGTGACCAGTCATAGCACGGATCTTCTCGATAATCCGGAGATCCCTGGCGATGCGATACGCGCCGTCTCCTGGGAGAATGGGCAGTCGGAAATCCTAGGCATCGACAATGCGACCCGTTCAACACTGCATGACCGGCTCTACACAGCGGGCGATCTCTTGCGAATGGGCGGCCTGGCTCCGGAACCCCGTAAACCCGGCGCCGATGCCGAAAGTGAGGTTCAACTCTTCCGGTAAATGGTGCCGCTATATGTCGCCTGCATAGTGGAAGGTCAGGGGGATTTCAACGCGGCACCCGTGTTGCTAAAACGCCTTGTAAAGTTTGTGAATCCGGATGTATACGCGGACGTGCGTCCGTTTAAAGTCACCAGGAGCAAGCTGGTGTTGCTGGGTGAATTGGAGAGAGCCGTGGAACTTGCTGGCAGGGGACTTCGCTCACCTGGCGTAGTGCTGATTGTCATCGACAGCGACGACGACTGTCCGAAAGAGCTGGCGCCGGTGCTCTTGGATCGGGCCACGCACGCTGCCGGCGGCCGGTGGCCAGTCGGAGTGGTACTCGCAAAAAGTGAGGTCGAGAGTTGGTTCATAGCCGCTGCCGAATCGATAGCCAGCCACTCAGGGTTGAGGACAGATTTAGTAGCGCCAGCCGACCCGGAATCCATCCGCGACGCCAAAGGGTGGCTGCAGCAGGCGATGCCTCCGGGTAGAAGGTACTCGGAGACCATCGACCAACCTTCGCTGGCGAGCAAGTTCGATCTCAATGCCGCTAGGCGAGCGCCGTCCTTCGACAAAATGTGTCGCGAGATCGAACGTTTCTGTTCTCTCGCGATTACGGTTTAAAGGAGGAGAACCGTGACTCTGATCGATCGACGCCTGCAACAGATTTTCCGGGAAGCTTTTGAGAACGACAAGCTGACCCTGTCCGATTCGCTTTCGCCGGAAACCATGCCGCAGTGGGACAGCCTGGCGCACGTCAAGCTCATGATGGGCTGCGAGGAGGAGTTCGGCGTTAAGTTCACGATCGAGGAAACGGTCGAGAGCACCAGCGTCGAAAAGCTCAAGGCGGTGCTGGCTTCGAAGGGGGTGGCGCGCTGATCTCGCCGGTAGCCGAGTCCGAGCTTGGCGATGTGATGCGCTTCCTGCGGACCGTTTTCAGCGTGAGCGAGAGCCACCGCATGTTCCAGGCGGACGTGCTGCGGTGGAAGTGCTTCGCCCCGCATCCATTCTGGGAAGGCGGCCGCGGCTACGCGCTACGGTACAAAGGCGAAATAGCGGCTTTCGGCTGCCTGGTTCCGTGCCGCTTCCTGACCGGATCGGGAACGGTCGCCAGTTGTGACGTCATCGATTGGGCGGCCAGCAAAGCCGTGCCTGGGGCCGGCATCATGCTCTACCGGCACATACAGGGCCTGACTGGCACGATGATCAATATCGGCGGGACCGGCGACGCCAGCCAAGTGCTGCCGAAGATAGGCTTTCAGGTGCGGGCCGAGAGACACAGCTACACGCGCGTGCTGCGGCCCTGGCATCACTTCCGGCAAACCCATCAAAGGGACTGGAAATCGCCGCTGCGATTGGCGCGGGACTATCGCGAGTTGGGGCGGGCGGCACGAGACGCCGGGCACGCTCTGACGGCGCAGCGTGTGACAAGCTTCGAAGGCATTCCGGCGGAGGTGTTTCCCGATCCGTCGGTTACGCAGCAGGTGGTTTGCGCGCGCACTCCCGAATCGCTCAATTATTATCTGGCTTGCCCCGCGGCCAAAATGGATGCGTATCTGTTGGAGCGCGAGCACACACCGGTTGGATACTTCCTGTTGAGCCGGGTAGGTTGCCAGTGCCGCATCGCGGATCTGTGGATTCGTTCGCCGGACCGGCAGGGATGGGCGGAGGCTTACGCCGCGGCAACGGCAGTCGCTCGCACGGACCCCTACATTACCGAGGTTACGGTTGCGGCTTCCTCGCCGCTCGAAACCGGCGCCCTCCCGCAAGCGGGCTACCGGCGTACGCATGCTGAACCGGTGTTTGTTCTGGACCCGGGCCGCCTGCTGGGAGACCGGAACGATCTTGCCGTTAGTTTATTGGAGAACGACGGGTATTATTGGAGCGGCGACAGCGGGTAAGGAATTACAGGCCGGCGAGACTTCGCGCGAAATACATCTCCTGGTGACTCGGATCGGCGCCGATGCGGCGCAAAAGGAAAGCGTCCTGGTCGATCTGGTTCAGGCCCGGCTCAGCCGTCACCGCCGTCCGCATGCCGGCGGCCCGTACAGCCTCCTCCGCCGCCGGCCCGATATCCCGCATTTTGCCGTTGGGGTAGCAGAAATGCAGGACAGGCCGATCCAGTTCGGCCTCGATGCGCGCCTTCGAACCAGCAATCTCTTCCCGCAACTCTTCCGGATCGGTCAGCGCCGACAGAATCGGATGAGTCTTAGTATGCGCGCCGAACTCCACGCTGGATGCCGCCAGCAAGCGGACGGCGTCCCAGGATAGCGGCCCGTATTCGGGCGGTGCCTGTTGCGGCATCTCCGCTTTCAGCAACCGCGGCAACTCGCCGACCAGTTCGCGGCGGTTCGCGGGGCTCAAGGCCACTGCAAGATCGGCCAAACGCCGGCCCGCGGCGCAGCAGGAAGCCGCGGAATCCAGCTTGAAGTGCAATACGTTTCCGCCGGGCATCTCGATGGACGCCTCGGAAACTTTCGCTTGCCCGAACGCGTACACCACGCGGTCAAACCACAGCCACGACTTGCCGTCCAGGAAATCGGTTACCAGGAAAACCGTGACCGGAATTCCATACTCGGCAAAGACGGGATAACCCGCTTCCTGGAAATCGCTGTAGCCGTCATCCACCGTGACTGCCAGGGCATACGGCGGCAAGCTACGCCCGGCGTGCAGCCACTCGGAGACAATGGCCATCGAAACCGGCTGGTAGTACTTGCGAATGTGAGCGCACTGGCGGGCCAAGGCAGCACGATCGGAAAAGCGATGGTACATCAAAATGCGGAGACCCTGGCGGTTGAGCCATCGCACAGCCGCGAGGCCGCCCGCGTGGTGGAAAGCGGTTGCGGCGGCGGACTTCAGCAGGCTCGGCAAGACAATCTATCCTTTACCCATGATGGATCAATGTAGCGGGTTTCAAAAAGGCTCGCGCAAACCGATCCCCGATGGACAGGCCAGGAGGCCTGTCCCACTTGCTACATTGACTGAATATGCCTATCCATCGGCTCATCCTGGTTACTGGGGGCGCCGGTTTCGTGGGATCGAGTGTCGCGCTGGCCCTCAAAAGAAGCCGTCCACAGGCGCAAGTGACGGCTTTCGACAACCTGCATCGCCGCGGGTCGGAACTCAACCTTAGCCGGCTGCGCGATGCGGGTGTGGTGTTTGCGCATGGCGATATCCGCTCGCTGGCCGATCTGACCGGCCTGCCGGAACCTCCGGATCTGATCGTGGAGTGCTCGGCGGAACCGTCCGCGCAGGCCGGCTATGGCGGATCGCCGGAGTACTTGATCGACACCAATCTGACCGGCTGCTATCACTGTTTGGAGTTGGCGCGGCGCGTCCACGCCGATTTTGTTTTCATCTCGACGAGCCGCGTCTATCCTTACCGGCGCTTGAACGATCTGTCTTACGAGGAAGGGCCGGAGCGTTTCCACCTTTCCGTGGAGCAGACCGTGGCCGGCGCATCGGGTCTGGGCGTAAGTGAGGATTTTCCACTGGACGGGCCGCGCTCACTCTACGGGATGACGAAGCTGGCCGGAGAATTGATGGTGGCCGAGTATGCCGATGCCTATGGGATCCGCTACCTGATCGACCGCTGCGGTGTGCTGACCGGACCTTGGCAGATGGCCAAATCCGACCAGGGCGTCATCGCGCTTTGGATGGCCGCGCATTATTTCCGCCGGAATCTTTCCTACATCGGATTCGACGGCAGCGGCCGGCAGGTGCGGGACTTCCTGCACGTCGACGATTTCTGCGAGTTGCTGCTGGAACAGATCGGCGATTTCGAAACCTATCAGGGGCGCCTGTTTAATGTGGGTGGCGGGCTGGCTTTCAGCCTGTCGCTACAGGAGACCACGCGGTTATGCGAGGAGATCACGGGCAACCGGTTGTCGATTGCGCCGGTGGCCGAAACGCGTCCCGCCGACGTGCGCATTTATCTGACCGACCACCGGCGGCTGACGGCGGTGAACGGCTGGCGGCCGCGGCGCGACGCCCGCGCGACGCTCGGCGATATCTTCAACTGGATTCGCGGAGCCGAGGCGCTGGTGCGGTACGCGCTGGGATAAGCGCGGCGAGCACTCAGGCGTTCAAGCCGGGCCCTTTGTCCCAGGGTGTGCCGGAGTTCCGCATGGTCCATCCGCGCTTCCTCCCGCTCGGCGGTTGTCATCAAGCCAGGGTCGCGCGGCATGAAGACATGATTGACGGCAGGATACCGGCAGGTGAGGGGTGTCAGGCCTTTGCGCCCGAGCGCAACTCGCGGTAGAACCGGACCACGGCTTCCAAATTCTCTTCTCCGCCTGCTGCCGGGCGCGGGTGCGCGCCGCCGGCCGCCAACTCGGCCTCGATCGCTTCCAACAGCTTCGCCGGTTCTCGCGCCGGAATGAGGCGGACGCCCGCTGGCCGCATTCCGTTGTCGGTAGCGATTACCGGTGTCCCCAAAGCCAGCGCTTCGCGCACGGCGACCGAATCGCCATCGTACAACGTGGTGCGCAGGACGACATCGCTCCGGGCAATCGCGCGTAGCGCGCCTTCGTGAGCCACGTCGCCACACAGCAGAATCCGATCGCGGTAGGGCTTGTTCGCAATCCGCTCCTCCAGCATGCCTTCCAGGCTGCCGGAGCCCAGAATCGCGAGGCCTGCGTTCGGATGGCGCTCCAGCACATTCGCCATCACATCGATTTGCATGGGCAGATCGTATTCCGGCTCGAGCAGGCCCACGGTGATCAGACGCGGCTGGCGCTCGACGAAGAAGCGCGCCAGGTCATCGGGCAGCGCTGTTTCTTCTTCCGGCGGCGAAACCGAGTGCGGAGGAATCAGCCTCACGCGCGCCGCTGAGACTCCGAATCTTCCGAACAGGTCCGCAATTTCCCGGTTCACTGCGATCACGCCGTCGAATCGGCGCATGACCCAGCCGCGCAGCGTTCGCGGTCCCGCGGTTTTTCCCGCCGGAGAAGATGGGTAGCCGCCGGAGTGAAAGCTCAGGACTGCTTTGCTGCCCGGCATCAGACAACACACCAAGCTCAGCGCCAGCAAGCGTCCGCTGAGGTGCCCGCCGACATGCAGGTGCAGCACGTCATAGCGCAGGCGGAGCAAAAGCCGCGCCAGCTCGAGTGCATTGCTGGGGTAGTAGACTCCATCGGCGTCTGCGCGGCGGTGGCGCGTGATGTTGATCGCCTCGCAGGAGCAGCCTTGCTTCCGCAAGTAATTGCGAATATCCACCAGGTTGGTCTGCACGCCGCCGTGCGGCGGAGGATACGGCCCGATCTGGAGGACCCTCATGCCGTGGGACTCGGCTCCAGTGCAGCCTCAAGATCGATGGTTACCGGCGCCAGCGTGCGCGCCGATTCCAGCATGGCCAAGCAGCCGATAGTCGCGCGCGCGCCGTCGAGAGCCGTCACCTCGGCCGGCCGGCCTTCCCGAATCGCGGCAAAAAAAGCCGCCAATTGCTGCGCGTAGCCTTTTTCGGCCCAAATGCTGGAGCGGCCGCTGCGCGAACTGGTGCGGACGCCGAGCCGCTTGAAGTCTTCCGTGAACACGCCCAGCCCTTGCGCGAAGACCTCCACGCGCTCGCCGCCCGAAGTCTTGCTGCCGGCCGTGGTGTACGTCAGATTTCCGATCGAGCCATCGGCAAAACGGAAACAGGCCACCATGTTGTTTTCGCCGATCGGGTCCTTCTGACCCGCGGGCAGCGAATAGGCGGAAACCGACATCGGCTCGGAGGCGAGCAGCCAGTACATCAAGTCCACAAAATGGCAGGCTTCGCCCAAAATGGCGCCACCCGCCGCCGGATCGGCCATCCAATACGAACCGGAGATGCCGGGCGAATTGATCCGGCACGTCACCACCGCCGGCCCCGCACGCCGGGCCAGGTGCTTCTTCTGCTCGCGGTAAAACGGGGCAAAACGGCGGTTGAATCCGACCGTGAGCTGCTTGCCGGTGCGCGCCACCGCGGCACAGAGTTCGCGGCACTCTTCCGCCGTCAACGCCATCGGTTTTTCCACGAACACGTGCTTGCCGGCTTGGATGGCCGCCAAGGCCTGCGAGGCATGCTGCGGGTTGCGAGTAGCGATCAGGACCACGTCAACCGCCGCGTCTTTCAGAATCTCTTCGTAATCCGAGCAGCAGTAAGCCGCGCCGAAGCGCCGCGCGTAACTCTTGCCGCGCGCACCGCTGGCGGAGTGCACCGCGCGCAGATGCACCTTCGGGATCTTCTTCAGGTTTGGGAGATGGTGCCATCTGGCCAGGTTGCCCGCACCCACCAGAGCCACCTGCAGTTCTCCGGGTGCGGCCTCGACCGGCGCCGCCGCTTCCACCCGAAAACGCGGTGTGAAGGACTGGATGGGGTCCTTCTGGTCCGCTGCCGGATACCGCAAGAGCACGGCCAGGCTGCCGGATGCGGGGTCCAGAATGGTTTGATAGGCTTGCGCGGCTTCTTCGAGCGGATACTGGTGGGTGATGAGCGGGGCGAGCGAGATGCGTCCCGAGGATGCCAGCCGCAGGAACTCCTGCATATTGCGGTTTTCCGTCCACCGCACATACGCAAAAGGATAGTCCTGCCCCTGCTTCTCATAGGCCGGATCGTAGCTGCCGGGTCCGTAAGCGCGGGACATGAAGAGCTGGATTTCCTTCAGGTACATTTCATTCCAAGGAAATTCCATACCCACCGCGCCTACGATCACTATGCGCCCGCGGTCACGGCAAATCTCGAGAGCCTGCTGTGCGGGCGCGGGAGACTTGGACGCCGCGGCCACAATCACGCAATCGGCGCCCCGGCCGCCGGTGAGCGCCCCCACCTGCGAGCGCAGCGACGCACCTCCGCCAAGAGCGTGGTCCGCGCCCAGGCGCTGGGCCAATTCCACCCGCTCAGGCTTGAGATCGATGGCCATCACCACACCGCCCTGCAGCTTGACGAGTTGCGCGACGAGCTGGCCCACCAGCCCGAGGCCAATCACCGCCACCACGTCGCCCAGCCCGATGTTGGCCGTGCGGACGGCGTTCATGGCGATGCTGCCCAGGGTAGCGAAGCAGGCGTGTTCGAACGGGACTTCCGCGGGCACTTTCGCCACCAGATTGCGTCCCACCAGAATGGTTTCGCCGTGGCCGGTGCCTTCGCCGCCGTATGCCACGCGGCCGCCTGTCTCGAGGTCTTCGACGCGCGAATCCTTTCCGGCGACGACCCCGGCGCCGGAGTATCCCAGCACCGCATACTCGCCGAACTTCGCGCGCACTTCAGCCAACGTCCGTAAAGGGCTGGTCGCCATCATCGCGTCCCAGACTGTGCGCAGGTGAGAGGGATTACCGGCGACCTCCTTGAGGACGCCTTCCTGATGGATGCTGGCGGTTTCGGTGCCGCTGCTGATGAGCGAATAGAGCGGGCGCACCAATACGTGGCCCGGCGCCAGAAGCGGGTCGGGCACCTCATCGACCACGATGTCTTTCAACCCCTTGCGCAGAACCTGCTTCATCGGGAGCGGCTAACCGCGGGGCAACCCGCAGACCAAACCAGTGAGAAACTCGAGCCGCGTTTTCGCGGAACCCGGCCGCGGCCAGTTCATCGGGAGAAAAGCCGCGCGTCTGAAGCCGATTGTAGCGCAGGTACGCCATCCTGATCGGGCTGCGCTGGGATTCCACGATCGTACTAGCAACTAGCAGGCTGTGGCAAAATCCGCTCCCTTACGGGGTGCCCCCTGGGCCCGGCTTGGTAACGCACTGAATCGGCTGAGCCGCGCACGTCAGTAAGCGGTGTACCTTGCTAGCCGCCAGGTTTTTTGGCAAGAGCTCGCATTTCCGCCCTTTTTTGTTAAATGTTACCCTATTCCTATCGAACGGCTTCAGAGATTATACCGTGCTCGTATGAAACGATCGTCAAAACTCGCGCTTTACTTCGCCTTGTGCGCCACCGTTTCGGCTACAGGCTTGCAGGCGCAATACCTGGTGACGTTCCAGGGTCCCGCCATCGTATCTCAAGACCCCACCGTATCGTTTTTCGACCCTACCACTCTGGTTCCCGGCCCAACGACTTCCGTGCCGGGCGCATTCCAATTTCTGAGCCTTGCAGACGGTAGCGAGCTTTACCTGATCACAAATAACACGGGCGCCGCCATTACGGTACTGTACCCCATCGCGGGATCCGCTGTTGTGGACGCGGCCAGCCAGCAAGACATCGGCAACTTTGCCAATCCGCTGAACTGCGGCGCTCTGACGCCGGACGGGAGCCGCCTGGTGGTGGGCGAAAACGCGGTGCACATCTTCGACACCGGCAGCAACACCGATCTGACGCCCAACGGTATCGCCGTGGGCAACGGCGCGGCCATCATCGACGTCGCCGTCAGCTATGACAGCCAGACGGTTTACGCGCTGGCCACTTACAATGGGAACAGTTATCTGGCGGCCATCAGTGTGCCTCAACTGGCCGTGACCAACACCACGAACATCGCCGGGGCCGCCACGGCTCTGGCTCTAGGCCCCAACGCACTGCTCTACGTTAGCGCCCCAAACCAAATCCTGGAAATCAATCCGGTGAGCCTGGCCCCCACTCCCGGGGGAGTAGTAGCGGTGGATGCCACGCCGGGCAAGCTGGTGTTCACACCCGACGGCAATTACGCCGTGGCGGCCAACCAGACGTTTGGCACTCAACCGGCTATCCTGCTGCTGAATCTCAACGACCACCTGATCGAAGGCACGGTGCCTTTCACCGGGCTCACCGCGCTTGCAACGTCTCCCCTCACCGGGCTCCCCGCAACTTTCGACGGCCTGTATGTAGCTTCCCCAACCACGGTTTATGCATTCTCCAGCGGCGCGCAATCGCTGTTCAATTTGCAGATTGGAACCAACGGCGGCCTGGTTCTCGAAATACCCGTGATTGCCAACGTCATCTTGGCGGCGCAGGCGGCGGTCACCCTTTCCAACGATCTGGGTGTGCCGGGCCGCAACTATCCTCAATTTCTTTTTACGGTCTCCAGCGGAGCGGTAGACGGCACCGGGATCGACAACCTGTATCGGATCGATCCGGCTTCCTCCCTGCTGACCCAACAGACACCGCTGGCTTCGCTGCCGGGAGCGGTGGCCTACTTCGCCCCCACCTTCACCAACAACACTCCCACCACGGTTTTGCAATACGGCGACAATCAGACGTTGCTGCCCGACAGCGTCTCCTTGCCGCTGGTGGTGCGGGCACTCGACCAGAATGGGCTTCCCATCAGCGGGACCGGCGTCAACTTCGTTGCCAGCGCCGGAACCATCGCGCCCGCCATCACCGTCACCGGCGCGGATGGCTACGCACAAGCCATTTTCAAGGCGGGAAGCACCCCCGCGGACGTCGGCGCCGTTTCCGTGACCGCCAGCGTTGGGCCGGTGCAGCAAACCTTCACGATTAATGTAGAGGCCACCCAACCAGCCCCTCCCGCTGCGCTGAGCATCGTATCCGGCCAAGGTCAGGTTATACTGGGGAACCCTGTGACCGGACTGTTGCCAAACGTCGCGCCGTTGACGGTGCTGACTACCGATAGGAATGGCAACCCCGTGCCGAATGCCTTGGTGACCTTCACTGTGACATCCGGAGCCGGAGCGCTGACGGCGCCAGACGGCTCCGAGCAGAATGCGGTAGTGACGCCGACAAACTCTGCGGGGCAGGCTTCCATTACATTCATCCCAACCATAGCCGCCTCTTATCGCGGCTTCCTGACGGCCACGGTGACTGCCAGTGCCACTACTGGCGCCACCGACACCGACGGCAATCCAATTACGGTCAGCCAGGGGTTTTTTGTTACGACCCTGCTTTTGGACGCGGAGTACTGCGGCACGCCGCCATGCACTCCACCCGTCAGCCCGCTGTATGCCCAGGTTCTGCAGCCTGCGCCCGGGACCGTCTTCACCGGCAACACGGGGAGCACCCTCCCGAATCCGGTATTGGTTCAAGTCTTCTTGGCCAGTGGCCCGGCGATCCCCAATGTCGGCGTGAGCGTGAGCACCGGCTCCAGTTTGAACTTGCCGAACGCCAGTTGTGCCGGTCCAACGGGGGGCGGCCTGGCGTTGACCAATGCCAACGGCTTGGCCACCTGCAATTTGGTTCTGAATGGCATGCCGGGAACCGAACCTCTCACGATCAGCATTCCCGAGGCCGGCATCGGCAACGGCTCCGGCTTGATCTTTAGCGGCTATACCCTGACTATCCTGCCGGGCACACCCGCTAACATCAAGATCCTCAGCGGCAACAATCAAGTCGTGCTCACGGATACGACCTTGCCGGTACCGTTTCTCGTAAAGGTGACCGATGCTTTCAACAATCCGGTTCCCGGAGCACCGGTGACGTGGAAAGTGGTATCGGGCTCCATCAGCCTGACAGGCGCCAGCACCACCACCAGTGCGAGCGGCGAGGCGACCGCCTCCGGATATGTGGCCAGCCAGGGAGGAAGCACCGTAACGGTGCAAGTCACCGTAGGCTCGGAGTCGGCTACCTTCACGATCCTGGTTAGTGTTCCCGCCGCCACCATTAAGGTGGTTTCCGGCAACAACCAGAGCGCAGTGATCAACACGCCGTTGAGCGCCCCTCTGGTAGTGCAAGTCCAGGACAAGTCGGGGAATCCAGCCTCTTTTTCGCCGGTTTTCTTCAGCGCCAGCGGCCTTCAGACGCTGAGCGCCACCTCGGTGACAGCCGACGTCAATGGTCAGGCATCCACCATGGTTACGTCGGCGGGACCCATTGGGGGGACCTTCACGGTTTCCGCGATATTCAGTAAGGCTAAGAAACCCCCCACCGCCACTTTTACGCTGACCACGCTGCCACTGGGCCCGGAGAGTCCCGTGATTGCGAACTCCGCCAGCTTTGCGCCAGGCATCTCCCCGGGCGGTTTGGCGACTCTCGTCGGGGCGGATCTGACACCCACCATCCAGGGCGTAGTGACAGATCCTTTGCAGATGGCCGGCTATACTGTTTCCTTCGACGGTATCTCCGCACCTATTCTGGCTTTGGTGAACCAGAACGGGAACGAGCAGATCAACGTGCAAGTGCCTTTTGAAGAGACGCCGGGATCGTCGGACAACGTCACGATCGAAACGCCGCAGGGTTCGGCCACTCTCAGCAATATCACGATCAATCCGTTAGCCCCCGGCATCTTCATCAACGGAACATTGTCGGCTTATGGCCAAAGCTACCCGTTGGCTGAGGCGGTGCGCCCGGATGGCAGCTTAGTCAGTGCTTCCAATCCGGCACAACGGGGCGAAAACATCACATTCTTCGCCACGGGCCTGGGCCAGACGGTGCCCAACGCATCCACCGGAGTGCCGGGCGAGCCCGGCCAGATCGTCGGCGGAACGGTATATGCGGGCGTGAATAACCAAGGCGATGCAGTGGTCTCGGCGATCTATCAACCGAACGCGGTGGGGCTCTATGCGGTGACCATACAGATCCCCGCCACCACCACGCCAGGGCCCGCGCAGCCGCTGGGCCTGCTGATGGTGGATCTAACGGGCACTGGCTACAGCGCGCCGCCGGCTCACCTGCCGATCCAGTAGCCGGGCTCGCGAAATGCAGGCATGGGGAACGCGATCTACTCCCGGTCCCCCGACGTCCGCTTCTCAAACGCCTCATAATCGTTCGCGATGGCCTGCGCCAGCGCGAAAAGCTTGCTCAGCAGCTCTTCGGACGACTGGAACTGGATGTGCAGCTCGCCGGGACTCAGTCCCACGCCTGGCGGCAGGTCCGGCAATCGCTGGCGGAGAGTCTCCGGCTCCACCGCGATGGCCACGCGCGCACCGGCTTGCAAGCGGCGGATGGCATCCAGCCGTTCCGCCAGGCGCTCCTTTCGCCGCCACTCCATCTTGAAATCGGGACTATCGCGGATCTGTTCCAACTGCGCGACCAGCTTGGGCCGATCAACCAAAAATGTCCGCCCAGCCTGATACCCGCCGAAGCAGCGTATCAGGTCAATGGTGCGGCGCCTGCGCAGACGGAACAGGCGCTCGCAGACGGCACGGTCCACTACCGGCACATCCAGCGCCGCTAATTCCGCCAGGATCTCGGGGACGCGAAGCAGCCACTGCGCTTTAGCGGGCATCTGGCAGGCCTATCCGCGCTGCCAGCCGCTTTTCTGCCAGCTCAGCCCGGCCGTGTCCAGCAGCATGTGATGGATTTCCATCCAAAAGCCGCCGGGCTCGGTGTTCAGCACCTGACCCAACAACAGTTGCCCATCCCATTCCAGGCGCACGGCGGCGCCGCCTTTCACGTTCACTCCCGCAGCCAGGCGCATGCGTTTGCCGGAAAACTCGAGAATGCGCGCGGGTTGCCCGGCGGGCCCGGCACTCGACCCCTCGCCTAGTAAGCTTAATTCCGCAGATTGCCCCGGCTTCCAGTTAAGTTCACGCATGGCCTTCGCTGCCAGTGTACTATGCATACAGGGCGATGTTCTCTTTTCTCAGGAGCCTTTTCTCCACCCGCATCCTCAGCCTTCTCGTTCCGGAGACGATGCTCATTTTTTCCTGCTATATTCTGGCTGCCTATTGGTTGGGCGGCGCGGACCCATCCGTTTTTCTGCTGTATGACGATGGGCTGCTACAAATCGCACTGGTTGTGGCAGGGGTGCTGGTTGGGCTGCAACTCAACAAGCTGTATGTGCAAGTGGGCGTACGGTCTAAGATTCTGCTCGTACAGCAGCTCTGCCTAACACTCGGTGTCACCTTCCTGTTGGAATCGCTGCTCACTTATCTGCGGATTCCGGAATTGGTGCTGGCGCCTTCCATCATGCTGCTCGGCAGCGTCTTGACCCTGGCCGTCCTGCTGGTCTGGCGCATGTTCTACAGCGCGGTGCTATGGAAGAGCTTGGGCGCCAAACGAGTGCTCTTTTATGGGACCAATGCGGCCGTTCTGGAAGCGGTGAGCAGTCTGGCGGCGCATCCCGAATTGGGCCTTTTGCCAGCCGGCTACATCGACGACGATCGGCCGGCCGGCACGCCGCTGAACGGAGCGCGGGTACTGGGCTCGACCGCGGAACTGGCGCGCGTGGTTTCCGAAGTCCGCCCGGACCGCATTGTGGTCGGGGTTATCGAACGGCGCCGCGGCATACCATTCAGAGAGCTCCTGGATTTGCAGTTCCGCGGCATTGAAATCCAGCGCGTGGCGGAGTTGTACGAAGCCGCCTGCGAACGGGTGTGCGTGGCCGAATTGATGCCCTCGCAACTGATCTTTTCCGATGAGCTGGGGGCCCGCCGCGGCGCCATCGCATTACAGGCCATCTATTCCAATATCGTGGCGCTGGCCGGCTTGGCGCTGCTGGCGGTATTCCTGCTGCCTATTGCCGCGGCAATCAAATTGTCCTCCCCAGGCCCGGTTATCGAGGGGCACTTACGCTGGGGGGTGAACCTGGTCCCATTCACGCTTTACCGCTTCCGCGGCCGGCGCGCCGATGGTCAACCGACGCGGGTGGGCGCCTGGTTGCGCCGGCTGCGTTTGGACGGGCTGCCGCAATTGTTGAACGTGATCCGTGGCGAAATGTCGCTGGTGGGACCGCGTCCGCACGATCCGGAGTTCATACCGGTATTGATGGAGCAAATGCCTTACTATGGGCAACGGCATGCTGTGCGCCCCGGCATCCTGGGTTGGAGCCAGCTCAACTGCGATTACGGCCGGCGGCTGCGCGACGCGCGGGAGTCGCTGGAGTACGATTTGTATTACATCAAGCACATGTCTCCGGCTCTGGACGCGTATATTATTCTGCACAGCTTGATGGAGGTGCCGTTTCGGGAGAGGTAGGGAGGGTGGGCGCCACGCAGATCATCCGCGAATCATGACAAGCTCCAAATCTCGGATTGGTTGAATCCTATGGACTGGAAGTTGTTCACCCAACTGGCGGTTACCCTTATCGTTGCAGTGCTCGGCGGATGGATTGGTCATTACCTTTCTATGCGTCGTGACCTCGCCGGGGAGCGTCGAAAACTTCGCGTTTCCTATCTTTTGGAGGAAACTCGAAGGTGCTTCAAACCGGGATGATCCCAAGCGGTGCCACCCTGATTTAGAGTCTGCTATCGCCGACATTCAGTTGCTCGGTTCGCCCCATCAAGTTGCGCTGGCAACACAATTCGCTATCGAGATGGCGCGGGATCGTACGTCATCGCTCAATGATCTTCTGGCTCTGAGCGAGAATCTGA
>PKYZ01000894.1 GCA_003132865.1 Bryobacterales bacterium | reverse complement strand
CCACCAACCACTAGCCACGGCGGGCGAAGCTCGCCCAAAGAGGGAACCCCATGAAGCCCAGCCTATCCATCGGTATCGAGGAGGAATATCAAACCATCGACCCGGAGACCCGCGATCTCCGCTCCCACATCGGCATGGAAATGATCGAAAAGGGCAGAGCCGTGCTCACCGAGCGCGTCAAGCCGGAGATGCACCAATCGGTCATCGAGGCCGGCACGCGCGTCTGCCGCAACATCCAGGAAGCCACGCATGAAATCCACATGATCCGCCGCTGCCTGATCGACCTGGCCAAACAGAACGGTCTGCGCCTCGCGGCTTCCGCCTCGCACCCCTTCGCCGAATGGAGCGAACAGGGGATCTACCCGGACGAGCGTTATCACACCATCGTCGAAGACATGCAGATGGTGGCGCGCGCCAATCTCATCTTCGGTCTGCACGTCCACATCGGCGTCGAAGATCCCGAAACCGCCATCCACATCATGAACGCCGCGCGCTACTTCCTGCCGCACATTCTGGCGCTCTCCACCAACTCGCCCTTCTGGCAAAACATGGATACCGGCTTGAAATCGTACCGTTGCAAGGTCTTCGACAAGTTCCCCCGCACCAACATCCCGGATTACTTCCCCAGTTACGGCGAATACGAGAGCTTCATCAACCTGCTCATCAAGACCAATTGCATCGATAACGCCAAGAAAATCTGGTGGGATATCCGCCCGCATCCCTATTTCAGCACGCTCGAATTCCGCGTGTGCGACATCCCCATGCGCGCCCAGGAAACCATCGCGCTCGCCGCGCTCATCCAGGCCACCGTGGCCAAGCTCTACAAGCTGCACTCCATGAATCAGGGCTTCCGGCTCTATCGCCGCGCGCTCATCATGGAGAACAAGTGGCGCGCCCTGCGCTACGGCATCGAGGGCAAGCTCATCGATTTCGGCAAGGGCATCGAAGTGCCCCTGCGCGACCTCATGGACGAGTACTTCGAGATTATCGACGACGTAGTCGACGAATTAGGCAGTCGGGCAGAGATTAACTACATTCGCGAGATACTAAGTAATGGAACGGGCGCCGACCGCCAGTTGCGCGTCTGGAATGAAACCCACGATATGAAAAAAGTGGTCGACTACATCGTCGAAGAGACCGAAGTGGGCATTTACCATACCGAGGAAAGGCAGGTAGCGGCAACATGAACCAGGTATTGAAGGAAGTGGCCGTCGAGCCTTCGCTCGTCGAGGGAGCGCGCAACGCGGTCGGCGTTTGCCTGTGCATTCAGCGGCACGAAAAAGTGACGCTGATTACCGACCATGCCTCCATCGAGATTGCCGCCGCGCTGGCCGCCGAGCTCGACAACGTAGGCGCGCCATATAGCTTCTGGACGCTCGAAGAGGTTGCCCCGCGCCCGTTGGCCGAAATGCCGCGCCCGGTGCTCGACGATCTCGAGACTAGCCAGGTCAGTATCTTTGCCGCCCAGGCGCAGGCCAACGAGCTGCGCTCGCGCATGCACATGACCGAGGTCGTCACCCGCCGCAAAATCCGTCACGCCCACATGGTCAACATCAGCAAGCAGATCATGCGGGATGGCATGCGCGCGGATTTCCGCGAGGTGGATCGCATCAGTTTACAGGTCATCGAGATCGCCCGCGCCGCCGCGCTGGTCCGCGCCAAAACGCCCGCCGGCACCGACATCACCGCCGAGATGAACCCGGACTACAAGTGGCTGAAGACCAGCGTAATCATCAGCCAGAATACCTGGGGCAACCTGCCGGGCGGCGAAATCTTTACCACTCCCGGCGAGGTCAACGGCACCTTCGTGGTCGATGGCGTAGTCGGCGACTACCTGTGCGCCAAGTATGGCGACCTGCAGAGCGAACCCCTCACCATCCGCATCAAAGGCAACCGGCTCACCGAGGCGCACTGCGCCAACCGCGCGCTCGAAGACGAATTCTGGCGCTATACTCATACCGATGAGAACAGCAACCGCGTTGGCGAGTTCGCCATCGGCACCAACATCGGAGTGCGCGACGTGATCGGCAACATTTTGCAGGACGAAAAAATCCCCGGCGTGCACATCGCCTTCGGCGATCCCTATGGCACTTATACCGGCGCCCCGTGGCGTTGCTCGACCCACATCGATGTGGTCGGCCGCAAATTCGATATCTGGGCCGACGATCGCATGATCATGCGCGGCGGCGAATTCGTGCTAGGTAGGACAGGCTTTAGTCAGGGTTTTGAGTGATCCCCGAACTCCGAGAACGCTTCAACGCCGCCTTCACGCCGGAGAAGTATGCCAACTTCCTAGCGCGTCTCGAAGCCGAGTCCGGCGCGCCGGTTGGCTTCCGCAATTGCGAGACGCCCTGCTTCTTTCCCGCCCCGCTGATCGACGCCATGGCGCGCGACGGCGCCGATCTCATCCGCCAGTTGACCCCTCCCGAATATCTGGCCATCGCCAGGCAGGCCGTGCCGCCGCAATTCGACGTGCCAGGCGAGCCTGACCACCCCCTGTTCCTGCAGGTGGATTTCGGCCTCGTGCGCGAAGCCTCCGGCGAGATCGCGCCGCGCCTGGTCGAGATTCAGGCGTTCCCGTCGCTCTATGCCTATCAGCCGGTTCTATCGCAGGTGTACATCGATGCCTATGGACTCGATCCGAATCTGCGCTACCTGCTCGGCGGCCTCGACCTCGCCGGCTACCAGGCTCTGCTCGGCCGCGCCATTCTCGGCGGCCACAAACCCGAAAACGTCATCCTGATGGAGATCGATCCGTTGCGTCAAAAGACACTGGCGGATTTCGTGCTCACCGAGCGGATGTTCAACGTGCGTGCCATCTGCATCACCGATATCCGCAAAGACGGCAGGCGCCTCTACTATGAACGCGACGGCCGCAAAATCCCGATTCACCGTATCTACAACCGGACGATCGTCGACGAGATCCAGCGCCGCGGCATCGCGCCGGCCTTCGATTTCCGCGACGGCCTCGACGTCGAATGGGCCGGCCATCCCAACGACTATTTCCGCATCAGCAAATTCTCAATCCCCTACCTGCGGCATCCGTCGGTGCCCCAGACATGGTTCCTCGACCAGCTCCATCACATCCCGCAGGACACGCATAACTACGTGCTGAAGCCGCTCTTCTCCTTCGCCGGTCTGGGCGTGCGCATCGGCCCGCCGCGCGAAGAAATCATGGCCATCCCCCCCGTCGAGCGCCGTAACTATATCCTGCAAGAGCGCGTCAACTTCGAACCGGTCATCGAAACACCTCACGGCAAGACGTGCGCCGAGCTCCGCATCATGTACATCTGGCTCGACGAGCTCCTGCCCGTCTCCCTCCTGGTGCGCATGGGCCGCGGCGCCATGATGGGAGTGGACCACAACAAAAACCTGGAGTGGGTCGGAGCCTCCGCCGGCCTCTGTAAGTAGGACAGGCCTCCTGGCCTGTCTCCTCGCCGCGTCTCCGCGTCGCCGTGTCGCCGCGTCAAACATCGACGCTCTTTGTCGATGTTGGCGCGCTCTGCGCAGCCTACACCCGCAGCACCGCCGCTCCCCGCACCGCATCGTGCTTCAGCATATTCAAGGCGGCATTAGCCTCCGCCAAAGGAAACTCCTGCACCTCGGTATGAATCGGAATCTCCGCCGCGATCCTGAGAAAGTCCTCTCCATCCTGCCGCGTGTTATTAGCCACGCTGCGAATCACACGCTCGTGATACAGCAGGTTGTAATCCATCGCCGGAATCGGGCTCATGTAAATCCCGCCCAGCGCCACCGTGCCGCCCTTCTTCAGCACGCGCAGCGCGGAGACCACCAGCTCTCCCGCGGGCGCGAAGATGATAGCGGCGTCCAGTTTCTCCGGCGGCTGATCGTCGCCCGCGCCGGCCCACTCCGCGCCCAACTCCCGCGCAAGCTGCCGGTGCCGCTCGTCGCGCGTCATCGCATAGACCCGCACGCCCCAATGCCGCGCCACCTGTATCGCCACGTGCGCCGCCGCGCCAAAGCCGTAAAGCCCCAGCGCGCCGCCCGGATGAATCCCCGACACGCGCAGCGACCGGAAGCCGATAATCCCCGCGCACAGCAGCGGCGCCGCGGCCATATCGCTGAAGCCGTCCGGAATCGGATACACAAAGCTCTCATGCGCCACAATGTACTCCGCATAGCCGCCATCCACCGTGTAGCCCGTGAACGTCGCAACCCCACAAAGATTCTCGCGGCCCGAGCGGCAGTACTCGCAAACGCCGCAAGTGCGATGCAGCCACGCCACTCCCACGCGCATCCCTGCGCGAAAGCGCCCCGCCTCCGCGCCGCAGCGCTCCACCGTGCCCACCACCTGGTGCCCCGGAATCACCGGACGCTTGCGCGGCGGCAGCTCTCCTTCCACCACGTGCAGATCCGTCCTGCACACGCCGCACGCATGCACCCGCACCAGCACCTCGTCCGCGCCCGGCTCCGGCACGGGCGCTTCCGTGAACGCCAACGGATTCTGCTCGATCGGAGCAGGCGATTCCAGAACGCAAGCTTTCATGCCAGCGCCTCCGCATCCCACTTTGCTTCCGGCCGGATCGCGATATGTTCGCCGCCATAGACCGCCCGCACAGCCGCCGCCTCCAGCGTGCCGCCCGCCGCATCCACCGCGCCGGCCAGACACACGCGCCGCGGAGCCAGCGACGCCGCCACCTCCGGCAGGTCCGTGTGCTGCAATATGCCGAACACGAAACTGCCGAACGGCGCGCTTGATCGCTCGGTTTCCACAACGCTCCGATAAGAGATCAACCCGCCTGCCAGATACAACTCGCCGATCGCGGGATCCATCGCCGCGGCGCACAGCGCTGCCGCTGTCAACCGGCTCAACGCCGCGACTTTCAACGTCAGCCCGCCCAGCGCCGGATGCGCCCGCAACGCAGCCGCCAGCGCCAGGATATCGGTGACGCGCTGCCCCAGCAGAGGCTTCCCCAGAATCAGCGACGCCCACGCGTAGTTCTCCTCGTCCGCATGGGATCGCGCATAGTCGGCCGCGCCTCGCCCGATCTCCGGCGCCAGATCTCCCACGCCGCGCACATCCGCCGCGCACACCGCGTACCCGCGTTGCGCCAGCGTGTGGTAAAGGCCGCCCTCCTGCCAGCGCATATCGCGGCCCGCCGGTTCCAACACCAGCAGTACAGTGGGGCGGACCTCCAAGTCTGCGCGGGTCCTCCAGGACCCGCTCTTCGGCAGATACAACCACGCCGGCAGCCACACGCGCGCCGCGCTCGCCACTTCCAACGCCTCCACCGTGATGCCGCCCCATGCCGCGCGCCGTAGCATCACGGGCTTCAAGCCATCCGGCGGACGTTCCGCGCCAATCAACTGGTCCAGAGGTGCGGGCCGCACCATAACCTGCCGCGCGCGGTTCAGCGTGAACGGCGTCTCGCTGTGAAGCGACCGCACCATGCTGCCGCTCTCCGACACCCACAGCGCCTGATCCTTCTCCGGTTCCGTCGCCGGCTCTTCGGTCACCGGCGCCGTCTCGTGTTTCAGCCACCGCGCAAACCAGTTGTAGACCTGCATGCGCGAATCGTAAGCCAGGCCGTGCGGCAACGGCGTATCCACCCACGCCAGCCGGTCCGCCGCGCCCAGCGCCGCATACACCGCGCGCAGCTTCCGAAACTCCTCCCAGCCGTTGCGAATGTATTCCGGCGAATAAGTAAGGAAAGAATCCGGATCGCTGACCGAAATCAGCAGCGGCTTCGGCGCCAGCGGATACAGCAGGTCCCATCGGTCGAAGCCCAACGGCCCCGAGCCGATCAGGTTCTGCTCCGCATCGTCTATCGCGCCCGGCGGATTGAAATTCGCGCAGGCTACATCCTCCGTGTTTCCGCTGCACACCGCGGCCGCCGCCAGCCGGTCGTCCACCGCGGCCAGTAGCATGGTCAGCGTGCCGCCGCCCGATTGCCCCGTGGATGCCAGCCGCCGCGCATCGGCCAGTGGATGCGAAGCCAGCACGTCCAGACTGCGCACCGCGTCCCACACCTGCATGCGCGTCGCCGTATCGCCGTTCAGCAGCATCTGCTTGCCCGGCGTCGTATGCTCGCTGTCGGGGGATGCCAGGCGGCTCCGTTGCCCACTCGCGTCCGGATAGTAAACGCGCACGCCCTGCCCCATGGGATCGAACCCCAGCACCAGGTAGCCCAGCTTCACGAGGCCCTGGCAGCAGCGCTGATAGGTGTCGGCCGCCTTGCCATTGCGTGTGTGGCCCATCTGAAACAGCACGCCCGGATAAGGAGGCTGCCTCGCAGTAGGAATGTACAAATTCGCCGCGATGTGGAAGTTGGGCACGCTTTCGTAGACCAGCTTCTCGACGCGGTATCCGGCGCGCTCGAATGCGCCCACCGTGCGCGTGTTCAGCGGAGTCCGCTGCGGCATGCCGCCCGCCAGCTTCCAAAACGTTTCACGCACCCACTGCTGCCGTGCCCGTATGGCTTCCGCCGATGTGAGCTTCGCGATCTCGCGGTTGCGCGCCTCATACGAGCGCGCTGCCAAGTCCCGCAGGTAGTCCGGCAGCGCGCGCGCGTACTCGCGATACGCCACGCCCGGAAAATCGGACTGGCACCGACCCACCCGCCTCGCCAGCGCCAGCGAAGCCGGTAATGAGAGTAATTGCCTCCGTGTCACAACTGCCAGTATAGTTCCTCGTGGGGCAGTCATTCTGTCTCCTGACTTCTGTCTCCTGATCTGTGACTCCTC
>PKYZ01000408.1:616-3214 GCA_003132865.1 Bryobacterales bacterium | reverse complement strand
ACCTTGAGCTTCAGTGCGAACGGCAGCACGGTAGTGCCCGAGTTCGCGACAATCGCCGGCCGCATGGCTCCGGTGGATTTCACCGCTCCAGCGTTGTCCACGATCCGCATCCGCAGTTCCACAATCGGCGGAGCGGCTCCGGCCAGNNCACCGGATCGGTCCGGGCGAACCGGTTCGTGCCCGCGGGAACAATCTTCGCGTCCTTGTATACCAGGGGCGTGCGCCCTTCCAGCAGTTCCGCATCCTGTGCCGTGCCTAAGTCCGATACCGGATGCACTTCCTTGCTGAGCGCCAGACCGCTGAGCATGAACTCTTTGCCGTCGTACGGCTGGATGGTCAACGGCGCCTCCAGTTTCCCGAAGCCTTCGCCGCCGGAACTGAAGGCCACTTTGAAGCGGTAGGTTCCGGGGGCGGCGAAAAATTCCTTTTCGTAGTGCAGCGGCCGGGCTCGGAAGGCATCCAATTCCTTCTGAGTGGCGAAGTCCAGCTTGACGGTGTCGCTGAAGCGCGCCGCGGCGGATCCATCGGGCAGGTAGGCGATCCCCACGATGGTCAACTCGGCATGCGACTTGCCCTTGGCCTTTTCAAAATGGAGGGAGCCTGCGGGAATCTCCATGGCGACGTTCAGCCGCGCGGTGTCCGCCTCGGTATAGAAGAACGGAACCTGCATGGACGCGGCGACGTTGCCCGGATCGTTGCCGGTGACGCGATACTCCAGTTCCCGCTCCACGGGCTTGCCGGCCAGCAGATCGACGCCTTTCACGTTGCAGTAGGAGGCCCGCGCCCGCACGACAGCGCCGCCGCGGTCCACTTTCACTTTCAAGGGATGACAGCTTCCCTCCGGCGACTCCACCGGCGTGTAACCCAGCAGGTAATACTCGTTCTGCTCCTTGCCGATCTTCATCAGCCCGGCGAACAAGCTGTTGGCGTTGCTATACACGTAGCCGCCGGTCCGCGCGGCTAAGGCGTCGAGGCCTTGCGNNGCGGGACGTGGACTGCGCGTTGTTGCGGCCTCGCCCTCCCCGTCCCGAGGTCATGATGGAGTCCAGCGAGAGCGGTGCGGCCCCTTGAGCCAAACCGTTGACATACACCGGATAGAGCACCACATCCGACTGGTTGCAGGCCTCGACCGCGCTGTTCAGTTGCGCGCTTAGTTGCGACGACAAAGGGAAGCCGGCGCTAAACACCACCACGCTCTTGCGGCCGGGCACGCCGGCCAGGTTCAGGGCCAGGAGCCGGAGCCCTTTGGCGAATCCCGCTCCGGCGGACGAAGCTGTGGCTTGGGCCTGAATGCGCGCGGGGTTGCCCATGGACGGCGCGTTGGGGTCCAGGTTGGCGCGCCCGAGGGCCGCTCCCACACGCGGGTCGGCGGCGATCCGTTTGAGCCGCTCGACGTCCGTGGTGAAGTTCTGCGAGATGGAGATGGCGCCGCCGTAATTCACAATCGCCACGTACCGGTTCGGACCGGCATAGGCGTCGAGGTACCGAACGGCGGCGTCTCTCGCGCGGTCCTGCGAAGCGAGATCCAGCGAAGCGTTGTCGAAGAACAGCACCAGGTAACTGCGCAGCGCATCCGCCGTCGAGGGATCGGCCACGAAGGCGGCGCTCCGGATGACTTGCTCTTTACCGTCTTCCCAGACGTGAAAATCCTTGGCGGTGAGGTCGCGCACGGCGGTCCCGGACTTATCGGTGACTACCGCGTCCNNCCGAGTCTCTTACTACCACGCGTACCAAATAGTTTCCCGGTTTCACTTCCAGGTTGGACCGTACCAGAATTCCGTTGCTCATCCATTTATCGAAGGTGTCGTCTTTCAATTTCAGTTCCACCCCTCGCTGAATGCCGGCGACGTAGTTGCCGTTATTGTCGAAGATGCCGGTGGTGACCGTCAGATCGTCGTGGTTGCGCCCTTCGGTTTTGCGCAGCTTGAGAGGCTTCAGATCCACGTGCGTAAGCACCGCCAGCCTGAACCGGNNCTGAACCGGTCCGGCGCCATTTTGAAATACTCGGTATTCAGTTCCAACGGGATATCGCGCATTTCCTCGCGCGAGAAGATCGCGTCGATAATCTCCTGCTTGGCCGCTTCCACCGGGTCGTCCAGACGTTTGGGAGCGGTATAGCTGCGGCGCGCGTCCAGGTCCAAATGCCGCGGGTTGGGAGCTAAGGTCACTTTCAACGCGTGCACGCTGCCATCCGTCTTCAGGTTCAGCGGCGAAAAACCGAGCACGTAGAGATACTCGGGAGCGCCGGCCACGCGCTGGAATCCGGCGTCCAGGTCGTTGCTGTTGTGGTAGAAGGTGCCCCCGGTGCCGGCGGCCAGTTCGGCCATCACGTCGGACCGCGCCAAGAATACTTCGTGATCCATCCTCTCCGTGNNCAACGGCCAGCCCCCGAACATCCAGAGCGTTGATGACCACATTGGCCCGGATGGCGCGGTCGATGATCGTGCTTTCCGCGTCCTTGGAGCCGGGCAAAGTCAGAAAGCCCGGAGACGCCAGCAGCATGGTTCGCTGGCCCGGCATCACCGACATCCGCCGCACCAGACTTCGCACGACGTCCAGTGAAACATCGGCTTCGTGTTCGTGGCGGGCGATCACCCT
>PKYZ01000408.1:0-563 GCA_003132865.1 Bryobacterales bacterium | reverse complement strand
CGGAGGTGGTGAAAATCGCGGCGCGGACTTTGGGCCCGAGCGACTCTTTCATGTGGCGGTCGGCCGCATCGCGGGCCATGATCAGCTCGTTGGTTTGGACATGCACGTCGTCGAATAAGTACGCGACGAAGCGCTCCGGCAGAACAGCCGCGGGCGCCCCGGGTTTCACTACCTCGAGGGTCTTCGGCTCACCGGGTCCACCCGGCACGGGCGCCAGGGTATCCTTGCCGTCCGACTTTTCCAGCGTGAATTTGGAGATAACTTGCAGCTTGCCGCGGTCGAAGAGCTGAAAATCCTCCCTGGTCAGATTTCCGACCGCCTGGCCTTTACTATCGCGCGCCACCACCGGAACGTTGACCACGTTCACGGCAGTCTTGAAGGTCACCGGCTCCTCGTGAGTGGTCATTTCGGCCGGATTTTGTGCCGGCGCAGATTGTCCCGCCGCCGCGTGAACAGCAGCTAAGAGAGCCAGGACGAAGTACACACTCAGACGCGGCGGCATCACGATTGTCTCCATGATACGCAAATCACGGAGTGGCGACAACGCCGCTGGGTGGGGCAGG
>PKYZ01000425.1 GCA_003132865.1 Bryobacterales bacterium | reverse complement strand
ACGATGGTGTACACCGGCTTCACCGACGGCAGCACCATGCCCAGATCGCCGATGCGGATCGGCGCCCCGGCGGGCGTGGTCTTCACGACAATGTTCGAGATCTCGGCTGGCGTACGCGCCTGGCCGCTCACCAGGCTCAACACCAGCTCATGGCGGTTCTCGATCAGCCCCGGCGAATCGATCAGGTTGCTGCGCCCGATGGCGTCCNNCCCGGCACGCTCACCGCGCTCTCCAGCAGCTTGGCCGGATCGGGCCGCACCTCGAACTCCGGCTCCTGTCCGCCTTGGATCACCACGGTCGAAACGCCAATGAGCCGGTTCAGCCGCGGCTTCAACTCGTACGTGGCCATCTCCCAGAGCCGCGTTTGCGGAATAGTATCCGACGTCAGACTGTAGCCCATGATGGGGAACGCCGCGAAGGTCAGCCGGTTGGCAGTCACCTTCGCGGTGGCCGGCAGCGCTGTCTGCACTCGTGCCAACGCCGCATTCACCAATTCCAGCGTGCGGAACATGTCCACTTTCCACGAAAAGAACAGGTCGACTTCCACCTGCCCGCGGCTGGTAATGGATTGCACCAGCTCCACTCCCTGCACGCTGTTTACGGCTTCTTCAATCGGCCGCGTTACCGTCACCAGCATCTGGTCGATGGGCGCGACGCCGTTATCCACGCCGATGACGATGCGCGGAAAATCCGTCGACGGAAACACCGCCACCGGAATCGTGCTCGCCAGATAGATGCCCACCGCCACCAATGTCACGATGACGAAGATCACCGGCTTGGCGTGCCGCGCCGTCCAATGCTCGCCGCCGTTCACGGGCGCTCCTTCTCGACCCGTTCGACCCGTACATGGGCGCCATCCGCCAGCCCGAGTCCGCCTACCGTGACCACCTGCTCGCCCGGCTTCAATCCGCTCAAGATCTGCACCTTGTCCCCATCGCGCACGCCGGTCTCGATCTTGCGCACGTGCGCGACTCCATCGGTTCCCACCACGATCGCCTGCGTGCCGCCTTCTTCTGCCGGCAGGAGCGCCACGGCCGGCGCCACCACCGCATTCTTGATGGTGTTCGCCACGATCGTCACATGCACCGAAACGCCTGGCTTGAGCCGCTCTCCCGGGTTAGCAATCTCCACCCAAACCTGCACCGTCGTGCTGTTCGGATCCACCGCCGGGCTCACCACGATCACCTTGCCGGGCACCTCTTCCCCGGTGTCCGGCTGCTTGACGGTCGCCGCCGAGCCCACCTTCAAGTAGCCCGCCTGGCCTTGCGGAACGTTGGCCCGCGCCACCACGCGCGTGTTATCCATCACGGTCAACAGCGGCGATCCCGCATTCGCCATCTCGCCCGGATAGAGGCCGCGTTCCGCAATTACCCCGGCAATGGGGCTGCGGATCTCCGAATACGACAACTGCGCTTCCGATCCCCGATAATGCGCCTTGGCCGTATCGACCTGCGCGGCCGCCGATTTGATTTGCTCCTGCTTGCCCACGCTCTCGAAGGCTTCCAGATGCTGCTCGGCCGCCTGGTATTGGCTGCGCGCCTGCACGAAGGCGACTTGCGCATCGTCCACCAGCTTGCGCGCCAGCGCGCCCTCCTGGAACAGCTTCTGCCGGCTTTCGTAGACTTTCTTGGCTGCGTCCATCGCTTCTTTGCCGGCCTGCGCGTCGGTTTGCGCCTTCACGACTTGCTCCGGAACCGCCGCCGCCGTGGTGCTGCGATAGTTGGCTTCCGCCTGATCGAATTGTCCCTTGCTCTCCTGCGTAGCCGCCGCCAAATCGCGATTTTCAAGCAACGCCAGCAACTGTCCCTCGCGCACGCGATCGCCGCGATTCACGTAAAAAGTCCGCACCGGAGCACTGATCTTGGGCACCACCGACGCCTGGTTCCGCGGATACAAGATCCCATCGGCCTCAAACACCCGGCGGATGGAATCCGTGCGCACTTCGGCCGTCTGCACGGGAGCCACCGCCTCGGCTTCTTTCTCCGCCTTCTTCGCGCAGCTTGCGGACAACAGCAGCAACAGCAGAACAGCCCACTTCATCTCAAAACACCCCCGTCAGAGTCTGCAACGCCGCAACCTCCGCCGGCCAGGTTGTCGATTCCGTGTGGCGTACGCACACGAAGGAGTTGATTCTTCGAGCGAAGAGCGNNCCGTCAGAGTCTGCAACGCCGCCAGCCCCACACGATACCGCACCAACCCGTCGTCGTGCGCATTCCGCGCCTGCGCCAGGGTGCTCTGCGCATCGACCACTTCCAGCACCGTCACTTCGCCCGCCTCGTACCTCAGCAACGTCAGCCGCAAGCTTTCCGCCGCCAATTCCGCCGACCGCCGCAGCGAATCGAGCTGTGCGTTGGCCGCTTGCGCCTCCAGGCAGAACGCATCCAAATTCGCCAGCAACTGCCGTTGCGCCAGGCTCAGGTCCAGGCGCGCCTGCTGCAGCCGCAGATCGCTCTGCCGCACCTTGCTGCGCGTGGCGCCCCAGTTCCAGATAGGAATCGTCAGCGTACCCTGCGCCGCCGATCCCAGGTTTCGCAAGTGCTCCCGGTCCCAGATGGCATACTGGTTCGCGTCGATTCCATAAAAGTAATCGAACGACAAGGTCGGGAAATAGGCCGCCCGGGCAGACTTCAGCTCGTACTCCTGCTGCCTTACGGTGGCCTGCGCCGCCCGGATGTCCGGATTATTGCGGCCCGCCATCTCCTGTACCTGCGCCCGCGCCGGCAACCCCGGNNGCCGCCTCGCCGCCCGCCTCCAGCTTGCGCGTGATACCGGCGAACTGCCGCGCCTCCGTTAGGCTCTGCAGCGCGTTCGCGTATTTCCGCTGGGCCGCCAGCAGGCTGTAATAATTCTGCACGACCGTGGCCGCCAGTCCGCGCGCCGCGATATCCGCTTTGGCCCGCGCCGCGGCTTCCGCCGCGATCGCCCGCTGGTAATCCGCCCGCTTCCCCGGCGCAATGATGTCCCCATGCACGATCGCCTGGTTGTTGTAGATGTGTACGCCGTCGTTAGCCACGAAGACCCCCGAAGGCGTGCCGTTGGCCTGCGTGTAGATGTACTGGTTGAACCAGTTCACCGTGGGCAGCAGAGCCGCCTTGGCCTGCACGCGGTCCTCGTGCGCCAGTTCCGCCGCGATCACCGCCGACCGATACTGCTGCGCCACCTTGCGCGCCCGCTCCAGCGCGTCCTGCAGCGTCAAGGTCAGCCCGCCCCCCGGCGTCTGCCCAAACAACCCTGCGACGCCCACCGCTCCCAAAACCAGAATTGCCAATCGCTCCATCAATACCGCCTTTCCCCAGCAGGTTTGCGCCGATTTGTTGAAAGCGCGGCCAGGCGGCCNNAGGCCGAGGGCCTGCCCCACTCCTACTTCCTCTTTCTCACTTCACCGGCCAGCGTTCCATCCCACCTGGCATCGCCCTGCGCCAGATAGTTGCCCAACTTCTCCCAGTCCTCCCGCGTAATCCCGTTCAGGTCGTACACCACGCGGCCATCGCGAATCGTCAGTTCGCAAACCAGCTTGCGCGTCCCCTGCATTCGCGCGCCATAGGTATCCACAAATCCGAAATGCCCTTCCTCGACCCGCAGCACCGCCACGTCCGCCGCCGTCCCCACCGACAGATGCCCAAGTTCCTCGTGCCGGATCTCGCGCGCCGGCGTCCATGTCGATCGCAGAATCACTTCTTCCAGCGGCATGCCCATGTTCAAGAACTTCGACATCACGTTCAGCATATCCTTCATGCCCGCGTTCATGCTGCCGATGTGCAGATCGGTCGAGATGGAATCCGGCCCGAACCCCTGCCGCATTGCCGGCACGGCTTGCCGGAACAGAAAGCTGCCGCCCCCATGCCCCACATCGAAGATCACGCCGCGCCGCCGCGCTTCGAAAAGATACGGCAGAATCCGCCCCTCGTCGTCCAGCATCCGAACCCAGCTCAAATAAGTGTGCGTGTAGATATCCCCGGGGCGCAGTTTCTTGAGCACCAGATCCTGAAACGGGCGCTCCGGCCGGAACGTGCCGAAGTCCACCATCACCGGGATATTCGCCAGCGTCCCGGCCTCCACGGCGCGCTCCACCGGGATCCACTCCGGACCCGCGTAGTGCGCCGTCTTGATGCCCACAACGATGTCCTTGTAACGCATGGCCATTTCGGCCGCAGCTTTGGCGTCCATCTCCGTCAGATCCTGCTCGACCGCGCCCGCCATGCCCTTTCCCACGATGTTCAGGAATGCCAGCACCCGCGTCTTGGCGCGATCGATCACCCGATCTTTGAAGTCCGGAAAATTGCGCCAGCCCGAGCTGCCCGCATCGGCCACCGTGGTCACGCCGGAGCGGAACGTGAAGCCATCCGGATAAACGCTGTTGTCGCCGCAGTACGCGCCGCGCTGTCCGGTGCCGGCGTAAACATGCACGTGCATGTCGATGAGGCCTGGAGCGACATACAGGCCCGAGACATTCACCACCTTGACGGCTTTAGCGGCCGGAATGTCCGCGGCGACTTCCACGATCTTTCCGCCCGCAATTGCCACGTCCAGCACCACGCCGATCTTGTTCTTGCCGTCAATGACGTGGCCTCCCTTGAGCAATAAATCATAAGACGATTGTGCAAGCATCGTATAAACAAAGAAAAGAAAGCCCGCAAAGAATTTCATGGGGCCATTATAGTGGAGGGCAGGCTTGAGCCGGGGCGCCCTCCGGGCCGGGCTTCAGCTCCGCTTCCGCTGCCCCTCAAACCTCCACGCCGTCGAAATAATATCGCGCACGCCCGCATACCGCGGCGTCCACCCCAGCACTCTCCGCAGCTTGTCCGCATTCGCCACCAAGGCCGGCGGATCGCCCTCCCGCCGCGCGCCCACCACGTACGGCGCCTTCCGTCCGGTCACTTCCTCCACGCTGCGAATCATCTCCAGCACGGAATGCCCGCTGCCGGTGCCCACGTTGAAGCTATCCGACGCGCCGCCCGCCAGTAGGGCCTCCACCGCCAGAATATGCGCCTCCGCCAAATCGTTCACGTGAATATAATCCCGAATGCAAGTGCCGTCCGGCGTGTCGTAATCGTCGCCAAACAGCGTGAACGGCTCACCGGTAGCCACCGCCCGCAACATCAGCGGGATCAGGTGCGTCTCCGGATCGTGCTCCTCTCCGAGGCCACCCTCGGGGTCCGCTCCGCAGGCATTGAAATAGCGCAAACACACGCTGCGCAGCCCGTGGATGGAATCGAACCACCGCAGCATGGTCTCCACCATCACCTTCGATTCGCCATACGGATTCACCGGCGCAATCGGAAAACTCTCCAGTATCGGCGACGCGTGCGGTATGCCATACACCGCGGCCGTCGACGAGAACACCAGGCGCTTCACGCCCGCCCGCACCATGGCCGTCACCAGCGACAGCGAGCCACCCACATTGTTCTCGAAGTACACCTCCGGCACGCACATCGATTCGCCCACCGCGATATAGGCCGCGAAGTGAACCACTGCGTCGTGGCCCGCCAGCACTTCGGCCATTTCATCGGTCTGCTGCACGCGCAATTGGTGGAATGGGCCCGCTTCCACGTTGTGGCGGTATCCCCGCGACAGATCGTCCACCACCGTAACCTCATACCCGCGCCGGCGCAGCATCCGGACCGTGTGCGCCCCGATATAACCCGCGCCGCCCGTCACCAAAATTCGTCGTTTGCTCACGATCCGATTGTAGTAGCATGACGGCATGCTTTTGGACTGCCATCCATCAGTCCCGGTGAGGCAGCCAATCGATAGTCGCAGAACCTGGTGGGCGCTGGCGGCGTGCACAACTCATGAGAGACCGGGTGGCGCAACATGCCGACCTGCTGGAGAGTGGGGGCTTGGGAGCCGTAGCAGAGCCGGGGGCCGCTCGCCTTCTGGGTGGCCGCATCGGGCACTCACGGGAGATGGGGATCTTGGCGGAGCCGGCCAATAGCAGTGGTGTTGTATTGGCGTGCCCAGACCCGTCGACCCGATCAGGATGCGCGCGGCCGAACAGTCCCACGACGACGCGCCGCTCTCGGGCCGCCGTTTTGGAAGGCTTGGCGGGGTGGGCGCATGGCGAAACGCGACTGGCACCATGCGGCTGAAAAAGAAGCAAACGCCTGGCCTTCAGAAGAGCGGCCGGTTTTCGGTCACACGTCGAGAAATATAATCTGCACGTTCAAATTCTGTCACTTAGCCCAAATTCGCGATCTGGCCGCAAGACACCGGATGTTAGTCTCAAATCGGGAATAGGGTTTGCGGATGACAGAACAACAGAAGCACAGAGCGCGGGTCGTCAGGAAAGCGATTGAAAGCATCGAGGCGAAGCTGGGAACGCCCGCGATTAAACCGACGCTGGCAGACCTGGTGCGATTACTGCAAATCGAGAAGGAACTGGATGCAGACGAGCCGCGCGAAGTCAGGGTGCGATGGGTAGAATCGGACAGGACGGAATCCTTGACCAAAAGGTAGTCTATGACGCGCTTCCTTCACAAAGAGCCTTTCACGACTGTACGTCGCGATTCAAGGGTTTTTCCGGACCTATCGCTTCCGGCAAAAGCCAGGCACTTTGCTTTGAGGCGATCAGGCTCTCCTATCAAAATCAGGGCAGGCTGGGGCTGATCGGCGCGCCAACTTATCCGATGTTACGCGATGCCACGCAGACGACGTTGTTTGCCCTTTTGGACAGTCAGGATCTGCCGTACGAGTACAACAAGGCCGAGAACATGCTCACGATGAAACACACCGGGTCCCGCATCATATTCCGGCCGGTGGACGATTTTGAGCGCCTGCGCGGCACTAACCTGGCATGGTTTGGACTCGATGAGCTGACTTACTCGCCAGAGGGCGCGTGGTTACGGCTGGAGGGACGGTTGCGCGACCCACAAGCCGATATACTTTGCGGCTTCGCCGTGTGGACGCCGAAAGGCTATGACTGGGTTTATCAGAAATTCATTGCGGATCCGGTTGCGGGATACAGCGCGATCATCGCGCAGCCTCACGAGAACCGGTACCTGCTCGAGAAAGTTCCGGACTTCTACGAACGGCTGAAGAACAGCTACGATGAGACCTTTTATCAACAGGAAGCGCTTGGGCAGTACCTGAGCTTGCAGGGCGGACTTGTGTATAGCGCCTTCAACCGCCGCGATCATGTGAAGAGCCTGCGCGCGAACCCGAATTGCCCGCTGCTGTGGGCGTTGGATTTCAACGTGGACCCGATGTCTTCGGTAGTGGCGCAGATCGAGGGCCGGACGGTATTCGTGCTTGACGAAATCGCTCTGCGGCACGCCAGTACGCATGAAGCTTGCGAGGAGTTCGAAAAGCGGTTTCCCAATCACCGGAGCGGAGTCGTGATATACGGCGACGCATCGGGGAACAGCCAGCACACCACGGGCGCCTCGGATTACCAGATCGTGCGGGAGTATTTTCGGATGAACTACGGCGCGCGGGCGACGTATAAGGTGCCTAAAGCCAACCCAAGCGTGCGGGAACGGATCATGCTGACAAACGCGAAACTGCGCTCGGCGAGCGGCGAGATACGGCTGCTGGTGGACCCAAAGTGCAAGGAGTTGATCAAGGACTTCGAGCAGGTATCGTACAAGGCGGACAGCAACGCAATCGACAAGGAGAAGGATCGCCGCAGGACGCACCTTTCCGACGCGCTGGGTTACTTGTTGTGGCAGGAATGCAGACCGCAAGCGGCGATCGGCGAACACCAGGAGCGGCTGATTTGAGGACCAGATGGTGAACATCGACCGAGAGCATCCCGAGTATGCCGCCAAGAAGGCGATGTGGAAGAAGTACAGGGATCTTTACGCCGGCGGCGAGCAGATGCGGGAGAACGCCTTCGAGTACCTGATAAGGCGGCACAAGGAGCCCAACGATATCTATGCCGAGCGGCTGAGCCGAGTGTTCTACGAGAACTACATTGGCTCGATTATCGACTGGTACGCGGCGACGCTGATGCGGCGCGAGGCGGCTTTGCTGTTCGACGGTAACGACGATGCGGCAAAGGGCTTCTACAACCTATTTGCGGAGGACTGCGACCTGAAGGGCACCTCCATCGCAGAGTTTTTCCGCCAGCGGATCGTGCAAACGCTGGTGCAAGGGGCTAGTTATATCGTAGTGGATTTTCCACGATCGCCCGTTTCCGTCAGTAACCGCGCGGAAGAGGACGCGGTTGGACGTTCGCGAGCGTATCTGGCGGATTACTCGCCGGAGGAACTGATCAACTGGAGCTACGACGACCACGGAGGGCTGGACTGGGCGGTGATCCGGACTTCATCGCTCCGCAAGTCGAAGGTCACCGAGAGCGAATGGACTCGCGAGACCCGCTGGATCTACTACGACCGGCAGAATTATCAAGTCTATCAGCAACTGAAGAACAAAGAGGTGCGGCTGGTGGATGAAGGACTGCATGGGCTGGCCGGCCAGAGCCGGGTGCCGATTTTTCCGTTGCGGGTGACCGAGGGACTCTGGTTAATGAACAAGGCGGCCCTGCTGCAACTAGAGCACTTCAACAAGTCGAACGCGCTTTCCTGGGCGCTGACGATGGGTTTGTTTGCCTCTCCGGTAATTTACTCGGACCGCGAGTGGAACCAGATCGTGGGTGACTCCTATTTCATCCAACTGGCTCCCGGGGACCGATTCGGGTGGACCGAGCCGGAAGGCAAGGTTTACCAAATTGCAGCCGATAATCTGGTCCAGCTCAAAGACGAGATTTACCGGGTGTCCTATCTGCTTACGCACGCGGCCGGGTCGGATTCATCGAGCCAGCACCAATCGGGCGCCAGCAAGCAGAGGGATTTCAGCATCACGCAGGAGGTCCTGCGGGCATACGGGGACGCGGTGAAGGAGACCATGAAGCAAGTCTTGCGAGCCATCGCGGTGGCGCGCCAGGACAACATTTCGATCGATGTTTCAGGGCTTGACGAGTTTGATATCGCCGATTTCAGCAATGAACTAGACGACGCCCGCAAGCTGCTTACTTTGGGAATCGAATCCGAGACGCTGAAGAAGCAGGTCTTCAAGAAACTGGCGTTCAAGTTCTTATCGGACGTGCGGCAGGAGATCAAGACTCAGATTGCGCAGGAGATTGAGGCACAGAGCTAACGCTTTTTTGGGCGCGAATTAGTGCGGTATCCGCCGCTGAGCGAGACGGAGCGCTGGGGCGGCTTGGGAAAAGAGGTGTTTATGGAAGACACAGACGTACAAGCGATTGTGAAGCAAGCAATTCAGGAGTTCCTCCAGGAGCAGCAGGCCAAGAGCGAACCGGCCTACAAAACGGAACTCGTGGAGGAACGCAAACGCCGCGAGCAACTGGAGCGGCGGCTGAACGAAGTGGAAGAAGAGAGCAAGCGCAGCCGGCAGGCGGCGGAGCAGGCGGAGAGAGGCGCGGCCATCCGGGCGGAGTTACAACGGCTGGGGGTTGCGAAGGTCGACCTGGCATACCGAGCGGTGCACGACGGCGTATTCCGCACGGAGGACGGCCGGCTGCTGGCGCACGGCGACGAAGGCGAAGTGCCACTCAAAGAATATTTGAGCAACTTCGTGAGCGAGAATCCAGAGTTCCTGCCGGCGCGGATATCCGGAGGATCTGGGATTACCGCCGCGCACAAGGCGCCGCGAGAAAGTACCGAGAGCGTGGACATAGAGGGGATCCGGCCGGGAATGAGTTCCGAACAGATGGAACGGGTGCGGAAGGAGATTCTGCGCGTTGCTTCGCAAAACCTGCGCGGCATATAGGCACGGCAGGCAGGAATGCCTGATTTCAAAGGACGGGCAAAAGAGCCTAGTCAACTTAGGAGAATGAATGGCGATAATTACATCAGCTAATGTGGCCAGCGCGATCGTGAAGCTGGTGGCGGCAGACGCTCTGCCCGCCTTGGTCGGGAACCTAGTGATGGGTAACCTGGTCAACCGCGATTATGAACCCGTTTTGGCGCAGGCGGGGGATACGGTGAACATCCCGATTCCTCCGGTGCTGGTGGCCAACAACATAGCCGAAGGCGGAACAGTTCAAACGCAGAACCCGAATCTGGGGAATGCGCAGATTGTGTTGAACACACACGCCGAAGCGACATTTCAGATTCCGGATGTGACCAAAGTGCTGGCGGTTCCGGACTTACTGCAGGTCTACATGCAACCGGCGGTGGTGGCTATAGCAGAGAGCATCGAGACAAGCCTGCTGAACCTGTTTGCCGGGTTTTCGGCGAACACGCCGGTGGGCACGCCGGGGACACCGCTGGTGGAAGCGGTGATCGATGAAGCAGAGACCGCGCTATTTGCGGCGAAGGTTCCGCCGTCCGAGCCGAAGTACCTGGTGGTGGACGCCGCAACATATTCTCAATTGCGGCAGATCGAACGCTTCAGCGAGTTCCAGACCGCCGGCGAAGCGGGACTCCGGGCTTTGATCGACGGCGCTGTGGGAAAGATCAAGGACTTTTTCGTGATGCGGTCGCAGTTCGTTGCGCACACCGGCAGTTCGCCGTTGACGACTCACAACCTGGCTTTCACCAAGCCGGCGGTTGGCCTGGTCATCCGGAGACTGCCGCAGCCGTTGTACGGCACGGGCGCAGTGGCGCACTACGCCGAGATGGGGAACTTCGGGATGCGGGTAGTGATGAGCTACCAGCCGAATACATTGGCGCAGCAGTTCACGGTGGACGTACTGTACGGTTGCGCGGTAATCCGGAACAACTTCGGCGTTCAGGTGAATGCGTAGCGGGCACAAGCGAAACGGCACTGAGGCCGAAAACAGAAAAGGGGGTCGGGTACGCCCGACCCCACAAGAGACAACCATGGACTTACAAGCTTACTTCAAGAAGATTCGGGCGATGGAGGAACGCCTAAAAGATCCTTCGGTAGTGTTGGTCAGCCTCGAGACTCAAGATGGCGGACGGGAAGGAGTGCGCACCGAGGTTCCTCGGCGAATCGCGGCAACGATGATAGTGGAAGGCACCGCGCGACTGGCGACGGCCGAGGAAGCGCGCGAGTTCCAAGAGCAGAAGGCGGAGGCGAAGCGGCAAGCAGATCAACTCGCGGCGGCGTCGCGGATGCAATTCACGGTCATTTCGCCCAACGAGCTACGCAAACTGAAAAGCGGCGCACAGCCGGGCAAAGAGTAGGCCGGAGCAATGGCGCTATTCACGGATGGAATATCGACGATGCAGGATCTCATGCGTCAGGACTCCTCTGTGCTGGCCACGGCGCAAACGGAGAACATCGATCTGAGCCAAAAACTGGCATTGGCACAGCAAGAGCTCGGGATCGAAGTGACGACCCTTCTACAACGCAGCAACACCTACGACTGGCAGTTCTGGCTCCAACCGGACCCACAGTTGAACAACATCGTGGTCACGCCGCCGCTACAGCTTTGGCACGTGTTCCAAACCCTGATGCTTGTGTATCAGGATGCCTACTTCAATCAACTGAACGACCGCTATCAGGGCAAGCGGGATCAATTCCAGCAACTGGCGAAGTGGGCCATGGACAAGCTTATTCAGACTGGGATCGGCATTGTGTCGGACCCGATCCCGCAGGCAGCTCCGCCGCAATTGACGTCAATTCCAGGCGGTCAACCGGCAACGACCTACTGCGCGAGTGTGTCGTGGCTGAATGTGGAAAGTGAAGAGGGGCAGGCCAGCAATCCGAGTACCCTTACGGTGGCGGCAGGAAATGCATTAGTGGCCCAGCCGGTCAATCAACCGGCCAACGCGACGGCTTGGAATGTGTATGTTGGGCTGTCGCCCACGGCAATGGCGCTACAGAACACGTCGCCGTTGGCGTTGGATCAAGTCTGGGTCCAGGCAGGGCCAGTGTCCACTTTGGGACAGGGGCCTGGGAGCGGACAGGCGCCAGACTATCTTCGCGCGTTGCCGCGAGTTATTCAGAGAGGTTAGAGAATGGCATGGGTCGGCAGCACGGTCACCGCGCAAGTAGTCGCGCTCCTTAGCGCACCGCAGGGACTGAACGCCTGCGTATCAACGCTAGCTCAGGCCGAGGATGTAACTCTGCCGCCGGTCGGAGAGAATCAGATTCTAGCGCAGAACGTATCGATTGAACTGGCGGAGCGTAGCACGGACGTGCAGTATCCGGCGGTCAACGTGTACTGCGAGAAGATCGTGAACCAGCTCAAGGAGAAGTTCCGGAACTTCTCCGGAAAGGCCATTGTGGCGATTGAGGTGCGAGTTTCACAGGACAGACTGGTAGGGATCGAGAATCAACTTCAAACGTATGTCGACGCTGTGACCCAGGTGCTGGATCAGAACCGGGGCGACTGGGGCGAAGGAATGTTTTACGCCGGTTGCTATGAAGCGGCCTTAGGGCCCGTGAAGCATGGCGGACGAAACTTCATCCAGGCAGGAAAGGTTACTTTCGAAGTAGGAGTGAGCGATTAGAGCTATGGCTTCGTATATTTCATCCAATGCCAACCGTTTCTACACGGGATTGGAAAGCGACTACGGACAGACGCCGGCGATCACGGCGCAGAACAGGTTTCCGGCGGTGAAGCTGACGGCCAAGAATCAGTTGGAGAAGGCCGACCGGCGGGACAAGACGGGCAGCCGGACGTTCGTAGGAATACCCGCGGGACTGCGGCGCACGACGAGTTTCGACGTGACAACCTACATGACGAGCTGGGGGGGACAGAGTTCGGGTCCATCTTATGGGCCGCTATTTCAGGCCAGCATGGGGGCCGCTCCGGCGATGTACGCGGGAGGGGCAGCCGCGGCGGGTTCAAGCGGCACGTCGCTGGTCTTCGCGGTGCCACACGGACTTGTGGTGGGCCAAGGCGTGTCATGTAACGGCGAGATTCGGTTTGTCACGGCAATCGTGAGCGCGACGGCCGTGCAGGTGAACGCCGCATTCTCCAGCGTTCCGGTCGCGGGCACCGAGATCGCGCCGAGCGTTTCTTATTTTCCGGCGACAGAATTGCCGAGCGTCAGCATTTTCGACTATTGGGATCCCAGCACCGCGCTCCAGCGGATTCTCTGCGGCGCGGCAGTCAACCGAATGACCGTGAAGGTGAATGGCGATTTTCACCAGTTTGAGTTCGAGGGAATGGCGCAAGACCTGATCGACAGTTCCAGTTTCGCGGCGGGAATGGGACAACTGAACAGCTTCCCCGTGGAGCCAGCCATTGGCGCCTTCGACTACTCGATCGTGCCGGGTAACATGGGTGAGGCCTGGCTGGGTAGTACGCCCGGCAAGTTCTACACAATCACGAGCGGGACACTCCAACTAGACAACGGCCTGGACATGCGGTCCAAGGAATTCGGAACCAACCTGCCGCTAGCTATTGCGCCGGGGCCGCGGTCCGTGACGGCGGCCTTCAGCCTGTATGAACTGGACGACGCAGCGACACAAGGACTGTACCAGGCGGCGCGGCAGCAGTCGCCGGTAAGCGTGATGTTTCAACTTGGCCAGCAAACCGGGCAAGTCATGGGAGTCTACATGATGAGCGTGGTGCCGGTAGTGCCCGAGTTCGACGACAGCGATAACAGGCTGCAATGGAAATTCCAGGGATCGAAAGCGCAGGGGACAGCAGACAACGAGATCGTGGTGGCGTTTGGATAGCACTGCTATCTCAAGGGAGCCGCCTAAAAGGCGGCTGCAGGCAAGATTGCCCGCCCCACAGCGGGCAGGACTAAACCTGATTCTGCTTGCCGAACTACGTCAGTGTAGTGTCCGCGAAAGAAGTATGCAAATGGTCAACGGGAAAAACCACTTGAGCCGGATTGGTAGGGCGGACCCCCTGGTCCNNGAATATACGAGTTTTGAAACCACAGATTCTACCGTAGCGCCTGGGGTAAGTTATGCGGTCGCCAAGATGTCATTTGGACGCCGGGTGGAGTTGATGCGCCGCATCCGGGAGCTGGCGTCGCGGAAAGAGTTCGTGGAGGCGGGCGACACTCCAGAAGAGAAGATGGAAGCCGCCTTGCTGGCGTCGGAAATTGATCGGATCTATCTTCTCTGGGGCTTGAAGGAAGTCACCGGTCTGGAGTTGGACGGGCTGCCGGCGACTCCGGAGTCATTGGCGGCGAGCGGGCCTGAAGATTTGTTCCGGGAGGCTTTGGCTGCCGTCAAGCAACAGTGTGGGCTATCGGAAGCCGAAAGAAAAAACTGATCGTCGCATTCCATTTTCAATTTTCCAACCAGGCCGGCTGGGAGTGCGCGACTTGCCGTAAAGCCGGTCTGGAAACGAAGCGCAGGTGCGGCTGGATACCGCGGGCGCTAGAGACGCCCGTGCGCGTCGTGTGGGCGAGGAACAATGCAGCGACCACGGTCTGTCCAAAATCGTTTCTCACGGCACAAAGCATGGCATGGCTCGAGGAGNNGCGGCGCAAGTTAGGGCAAAGAGGAATCGAAGGTCTGGGGGCGCGCGAGGTGGAAGCTTTTCTGATTTTGGAGCACGAGCTTGCAGAGGCGAATGGCGGCCCCAGCACTGGACGCCAGAACAGCGCCGCGCCAAGGGGGAGAAATGCCTAGTACGTCACAACAGACGCTGCTAACCGCTTTCAACCAAGCGTCGGGCAGCCCGGCGGGCGGCCAATCGGCGACAACCGACCAGGGTCTAATCGACGCGCTGGGGCAGGCCACTCAAGTAATCGATGCAGGGACGCAGGCGACAGCCGCTAATACAGATGCGCTGGCGGAAAATAGTCAAGCAAAGAGTTCCAGCAGCAGCGGCGGGGGGGTATCAGACGTGCTTAGCACGGCGAGCAGCGTTCTGGGGGGCGGGCTTAGTCTCATGCCGCTGGTGTCGCTGTTTTCCAGCTTGTTTGGCGGGGGACAGTCTCAACCCGCACCCCTGGGGCCTTTTTCGCTGCCCCCCTCGCTGAACCTGGAGTCCACCACCAGCGGCCAAGACGTAAGTTGGGGCGAGAACGGTTTGCCGCGCTCCGCTGCAAGTGGCGGGTCGAACGGGGGTTCGCAAATCACCGTCCAGGTACAAGCCATGGACAGCCAGTCGTTTCTCGATCACAGCGACGATATCGCACAGGCGGTCCGGCAGGCGATGTTGAACATGAACTCCATCAATGACATGGTGACGAACCTCTGACCGCCATGTTTCCGACGCTCAAGACCGGCGCCGTGATGCAATATCCGGCGAAGAGGACACTGCAGTTTAACACTGACGCGATCCGTTTTCTGGACGGTACCGAGCAGCGCTTTCGAGATAACCCTTCGGTACTGCATCGGTGGACGATCCAACTCGACCTGCTGGACGAATCCGAGCTTGCTGCATTAGACCAGTTCTTCATATCCAACCAGGGCCGCTTCGGCAGCTTCTCCTTCACCGATCCGTGGGACGGAACGGTCTATCCGAACTGCAGCCTGGCCGGAGACACATACGGTTTCCAACTAAGAGGTGAAATGCGGGGTAAAACTACGCTCACCGTGTGCCAAAACAGGACCTAAAATGATTTATTTTCCACAACTATCGTCGGGCGCAACCGGCCAGTTTCCGATCACAAGGCAACGCTCCGCAAGGACGGTGGTAAATCAGAGCTGCCAGGGCTACCAGGTCAAGCTGGCCGATCCCGCAGCGGCGATCACGGAATGGCACCTGTCCTTCGAGGAAATGAGCGATCATGAACTGGCCGCCGTGGAAGCTCTTTTTCAGGCTGTCGAGGGACGGCTGACGCCGTTCACTTTCTTCGATCCCGCCGATAATCTGCTGGCGTGGAGCGAGCAGCAGAATCAGGCCGTCTGGCAGGCGGGCCCACTACTGGAATTGACAGGCGGCGTGGCGGATCCGATGGGAGGCACGGCAGCGTATCAGGTCAGCAACCCGACAGGCGCCACATTGATGCTACAGCAATCGATCAACGCGCCGGCATCCTTGGAATACTGTCTCAGCCTATATGCGCGCAGTGACCAGAGCACGCGGGTGTGGCTGGTGCGCGGCTCGGCAACGGACGCGCGAGCGATCACCCCCCAGTGGACACGGCTGACCTCCGCCGGGCAGCTCCAAGACACCGCAGATTCCATCAACTTCGGTATCGCACTGGATCCGGGCACCACGGTGGACGTCTTCGGGATTCAGGCGGAGGCGCAGACCACTGCGTCGCTGTACAAACAAACGGCCGAGACGGGCGGCGTGTACCCGAACGCGCGGTTTCGGGATGACACGCTAACGATTACGACAGTAGGCCCAAGCCGCCATTCCTGCGAGTTGGATATCGTCAATGTTGAGTATCTATGATCTGAAAGAGCTGGCGGTGACGGACACCCCGCTACTGCTGTTCCAGTGCGTATTACAGAACGGGCAAGCGGAGTACTGGAGCACGCACCAAGTGACCTATGGCGGCAACACCTACGCGCCGCGGGTGATGAAGCACAACGTATTCGCGGTGCAGACGTCGTCGGACCAGGGAGTGGATGCGATTCCGCGCGTGTCGCTATCGATGGCCAACGCCGATTCTTACTTCTCGGAGCTGGAACGATCGGTAGGGTGGAAGGCCGCCACATTGACGGTGACGTTTTTGTTTTACAACCTGCTCGAAGGTGCTGCGACATCGGACGCAGCAGTCTTATTTCAGGGCATCGTCAACCCGCCCGACCAGAGCACCGAATCGCTGTTCCAACTCTCGGCCGTGAACTGGATGAACATGCAGAGAGTGCTGTTGCCGCCGGTCCGGATCCAACGGCGGTGTCCCTGGCTGTTTCCATCTAATGCACAGCAGAGGCAGGAAGCGGCGAATGGGGGCAGCAACGGGCAATACTCATTGTTCTACCCTTGCGGATATTCGCCCGATCAGACCGGTGGTGTGGGCGCCATGGTGGGCGGCGTCCCCTACACCTCGTGCGCGTACACGCGCCTCGATTGCGAAGCCCGCGGGATGTTTTCCGGCCCGATGCGGTTCGGCGGACTCGAATTTGTGCCTTCATCGATTCAGGTGCGCAGTTACGGCGGCGGGTGGCAGTACGCGGCAGTGGATGACAATGTCGCAATTTATAACGACTTTGTCCCGTTGTTATACGGTACCGCCTGGTATTACCCTCCCATCGTATTTACGCGCAATGACGGGAACCTGACGCACATGGAAGTACTGCTGGGGATGGGCCCAATCCAGGACGTGCAAATGGTGCTGGTAAACCAGATCGCGATTCCCGTCGGACAATCCGGCAAGAACATGACATCGACGGGCTGGTACAACGTGATCAGCCTAGGCGGACGGAACGGCGCCTTCAATCCCGATTTCACAGACGCAGCGGGTAACCCGGCCGGCGATCCGTACGGCAACATGGCCTATCTTTCAGTTGTCGTGCCGAATCAAATTAACAACGGCCAGTCACTGCCCGCCGTGCAAGTCCTGGCGGATGGGCTGCAACTACCGATTTATGGAACCGGCGCCAGTTACCAGAATACGGAGTTCACCGCCAATCCGGCATGGATTCTGCTGGATATTCTGCAACGGAGCGGGTGGGGGACGGAGAATATCGATCTCACGACATTCGCGGCGGCGGCGGCGTATTGCGATCAGCAGATCCAGACCGAGGATCTGAACGGGAACAGCATCATGATCCCGCGTTTTCAGTGCAATTTGTGTTTGCAAAACCGGCGCAACGCAGCAGACACGATTCGGGGAATCCGGAATGCCGCCAGGCTGCTATTCACGTACAGCGTAGGCGGCATGCTACAGTTGCAAGTGGAAAACTCACTTGCGTTACAGCAACCGGCGCAGCCGGCGTGGAGCAACAGCACGGAGCCGCTGAATGGCGGCTGGCCGGCATATGAGTTCAGCGACGGATCGGCGGGCGCCGCGAACATTTTGCGCAAGGCCAACGGAGAGCCGAGCGTGCAGGTGTCTTCCCGGAGTATCGCGGACACGCCGAACCAGGTGACCGTGGAGTTTCAAGACGCGTTCAACGGGTATCAGCAGGACAGCCTGCTCACGGTCGACGTGGACGACATCCAGCTTACGGGCCAGGTGATTACTACAACGCTCATGGCGTTGGGGATTCCGAACTACGATCAGGCCGCACGCATCTCTCAGTTCACGCTGGATAAAGCAGTCAGCGGGAACACTTACATCACATTCGACACCAGTGTAAAGGCGCTGGGCTTGCGGCCCGGCGACATCATCACCGTCACCTATCTCAAAGAAGGTTTTGAACGCCAGCCCTTCCGCATAACCAAGATCGCGCCGGGCGTAAATTACAGGGTCACTACGATCACGGCGCAGATTCAACAGGACGAATGGTACGAGGATACAAACGGCCAGATACCGGGAGGCACCGGCGCGAGCCGCCAGCCCGGTTCCGGCGTAAACGTGCCGCGTCCGCTCCTCGGCAACATAATCGATTCCAGCGGCAATCCGGAATACCAGATCACCGAAAGTTCCAGCAATTCCAGCGATGGCGGCGTAAGCGAAGAACTTACGGTGGGCTTTGTGGTGCCGTCAACGATGGCAACCGGCGGACCGGGTATACCGCTGGTGAGCCTGGCGGCCAGGATCGGGGCCGGCGGGACGCTGGCGGGCAACCAGACGCTGTACTACGCAGTCAGCGCGCTGGATTCAGCAGGACACGAGAGTGCTCTATCGTTCGTGATACTCGCCAGCATCCCGCCGGGGTCGAACACGAACAGCGTGACGCTGACGGGACTAAGTGTTGACGCTAACACTGTAAGTTTCAACGTATACCGAGGACCGAATCCACAGCAGATGGGCCGGGTCGCTTCCAATCAGGCGCTCAGCACCAGCTTTACCGATACGGGATTGCCGGCTCAGGTTTGGGTGCCGCCGGATCCGGCGTTCGATCACGCGAATTGTTATTGGCGGACGGAACTGCAGCCCCCATTCGCCGCGACCATCGCGACTGCCAACACGGTTGGCAACAGCACCGCTGAAATGGGCGGCACGAACTATGCCGGCATGATTGTCCGGATCATGAGCGGGACCGGCGCGGACCAGGAGTACACGATTGCGTCGAACACCGCGACGACTCTAACGCTGACGCAACCATGGGTCGTGCAACCGGATGCAACCGGCCTCTTCGTGGTGGCGGAGGCGGCCTGGCATTTCGCCGCCACCTCCAAGACCAGCCCGGTGCAGTTCGAGATTCCGAATGAGACAGGTGTCACGCTGCACATACAGGGCAGAGGCGCAAACGTGAACAATCTGGAAGGTCCGCCGTTACTATCGACGCTGACCCGGTGGACGATCGGCGGCGGGGGGTTAGGGGATATGGCGGCCCCGCCCCAGCCGGTCTTTGGGCTGGGCACATCATCGCTCGAAAGTGGCACAGTAGAACTGAGCGGGGTCTCCTTCCCGACGCTCACCAACACTACCAGCGTAACGGCAGGCACGCTAACCATGTACTACTGGGACGAACTGGTAGGGAACACTCCATACTCGCTAGGCGCGGAGATGGCGGCAACCGACACGGTACTGAACCTAACGCAGGCCGGCACCGCGGCGGCAGGGTCGTTCGTGCAAGTCGAGGCGGAAGTGATGCAAGTGGCGGCGGTCGCAAACGGCGGGCTCCAATATCAGGTAACCCGCGGCATGCATGGCACAACCGCGGCGCCACATGCCGCACAAGTTGCGGTGTATCAATTATTGAGCACAGTCGCGGTAGTTCCCTTTCCCCTGGACTTCTTCGGCAGCCCACTTAGCGGCAACTGGAGCTGTCCGATGCCGCTGCCGAATACGAAGGTGGCCAGCGCGGAGTTGTTCGTCACGAATACGAGAGGCAACAGCCCGACGGGCGCGATTAACCTGACACAGTCGGTGAATTATGGCTTGCGGACGCTTTCGGGCGGACAGTACTCCTTCCAGGTGCAGGGATTCCTGGCGGTGGACAGCAACCCGGCGCCGAACGTGATCGTGGAAGCGGCACATGCGGTGCAGGACGTGTATGCGGTCGTGAAGCAGGCACCCGTTGGAGGCCCTATACAAATCACTCTGAGCCAGAATGGATCGTCCTACTGCACTCTCTCAATTCCCGATGGCGCCACGGTCTCGCCCAGTGTGAATGGCTTCGGGACGCCATTGCTGGCGCAAGCGCAACTCAGCATGGCGATTACCGCGGTGGGACAGACCAGCCCTGGCTCGGACCTGACGGTAATCCTGCGGTTGTGACCAGACGGCCAAACGCATGACCACGCTTCAGAAGCTTACTCCCAATCAAGACTTGCAGTGCTATTTCTATCAGCCCTCGTCAGTGGCGGCACTGAGCGCCACGAGTCCGAACGGTTTCACCGTTTCAGGCTGTTGGCGCACGCAGTCCGACTGGGTTGTCGTCGAATGGAATCGCGACAACGTTTTCGAGCATCCGGTATTCCGCAACCTGCCGGACGGCGATTTGAGCGGCTTGCAGCTTTCTTACCAGGAGACCCGCACTAACTGCATTGCGGTCGATTCGGCGCTTTATCCAACCGTGGATTGGCCCTATCTGCGCGTGTGGGCCGATCCCGGAACAGGCGAACAGCTCTACAGAATTCCGTTGATGGGGCATGCGGCGCCGGTGACGGGAAGTTACACACCTGCGTCAGCGACTTTCGAGCTACAAGGTGCGGCGACGGGCGGCGACTATATCGAGCTGGCGTGGGATGAAGAGCACTACACGTATCAACTCTACGGCGTCGACACGTTGGCATCGGCGGCAGCGGCGCTGGCCAACAGCATTAACACTTTCTCAAAAGCCATGCAGGCGTCCGCGAACGGCGCGGCCATCACGCTGACGCTCGCCAACAGTGGCACCGGGGCGAACGGCAATCGGATTGGCGTGTATGGCAACGTCTATAGCGCGCCGCCCAGAACGCCGACCGAAAGTTGGCAGCCCGGGTGGCAGCTTCTCAGCGGCGGCGTATCGCCGAGCCAGTGGCAGATCAATCTGGGCTTCAGTTCGATCAGTGGGCTGGATGAAACCGGCGCCACGGTTCCCGTACCCATGAATGCGGCACGCAAGATGCGCTGGACATGGGCCGCCGACCTGCAGCCGGGCAATTTCGCGCGCAGCGAGTTTGCAGTGGCAGTATCGAACTGGACGGTTAACGGCTCGAACCGCAACTACCAGGTAGCGGGCCTGGGAAGCTGGCGCGTGGAAGACGTTGACGTGGCAATCGGCTACACAGGTCATTGGACAACAGCTCTCGGTAACTACTCAGGCGGATCGATCAGCTATGCAACCACGCCGGGCGCGAGCGTAAGTTATTCCTACCAATCGCCACAAAACCATATCCTGAACCTGGGGACGCGAAGATTCCCCACCGCCGCGCAGCTTTCGGTTCAAGTGGATCGGAATCCGCCACAGGTGTTGAGCGTGGCGCGTCCGGGTGAAGATGTCCTGGTGCGATGGGACTTGGGAGATATGTCCGGGGGGACTCAGCACACCGTCACGATCACACATACAGGAGACGCGGGATCTACGTTCTATTTCGATTTTCTGGAAATTGCGATTCCGACCGGCGATCTTCCCACTTTCGTACCGGACCCGCAAACGACGCTGGCGACCGACTGGGACACGCTGCACTCGCAGGCTCTGGCGCCGGAGCGGACCGCGTGGCTGATCCAGGCACTGGGATTCACGGGGAGGGCCAATCACTATGCGGGCGCGCTGTGGTTCTACGAGCTGACTTGCGCGGGGCAACAGTACGCCACTGGGACGATCACGTTGTCGGGCACGTCGGAGTTTGGAAAGACGACCCAAGTATCGCTGGGACCGACTGTCTTCACCCACCTGAACCTGATCGGCGACACACCCGCAAGCCTGGCGCAGGCGTTCGCGCTACTTATCAACGAAGGGGCCACCGGCGTGTGGGCACAGGCTAACGATGGGGTGCTCACGATCACCGCACGCACCATGGGCAGCGCCGGCAATGGACTCCCGCTCTCCGTCGCTGTTGGCGGCAGTACGACTCTGCAGGTGCAGACCAGCGGAGCGCTGGCGGGCGGCGTAAATGGCAACTGGCTCACCGATTTGACCGCCACGCCGCGAATCAATCGGGCGGCGCGCGACTGGAGCCGGAGCTTCTACGCGGCGCTCAATAGCTACGGCATCGAGGTGACGGCTTCGTTCAGCACGGAACTGGGAAATGGAGATCCGTCGGCGGCCGCCGGCATCGCCCAGTGTTACCCGGACGGCAGCCCATGCCGGGTGAACACGCCGGCTTTGCAGACGAATTTCTCGCCGACGAGTTTGGCGTATTGGCAGCAAGTTTATCTCGATATGGCCAACGTAATGGCCGCGGCCGGCGTGCAAGCGTATCTGCAGTTCGGCGAGGTGCAGTGGTGGTACTTCTGCCCGCCAACGGATCCGGCCAATGGCAATTGGACGCCGCTCGCCAACGGTGGCATGCCTTTCTATGACGCCTATACGGCGGCCACGTTTCAATCGCACTACGGCCGGTCCATGCACGTGTTTACGGACCCGAGCAACGCCCCCACGCCATACCCGCAGGAGTCTGCTTTCCTGCCCGGGTTGATCGGTCAGTTCACCGCTGCGATCATGGCCTTCGTGCGCCAGACATACGCGAATGCGCAGTTCGAAGTGCTCTATCCGCCGGACACAAACGATGCTCCGCTCACCAAAGCGATCAACTTGCCGGCGCAGTGGTCTCCAGCGAACCTCAATTGCTTCAAGACTGAGAACTTCACGTACACGGGCAACTGCGATCTGGACAAGGCTGTCACTTCAATCGATCTGCCGATGCAATTGGGCTTTGCGCCGGCAAATAGCGCACACCTGGTGGGCATCGGAAACTACACGTCACCGTGGGCAAAAGAGGCCCGTATTGCAAAGGGCGTGAAGATGGGGTCGGTGGTGCTGTTCGCACTGGACCAATGCTGCCTGATCGGCTACGGGTTGCCGTTGTCGCCTCGGTCCGGATTCGGCCTGTTTATGGGGGCTTGAGCATGGCTCACACAGGCTAAAGCGTGTGCCACCGTCAGATGCTACCCTTCAACCCCAGAGCATCGGCGCGTTCCTGCATGGCCTTCACGCAGAAGCCGATGTGTTCCTCGAGTTCCACGCCCAATTCGCGCGCGCCATTGAGGATGTCCTCGCGGTTCACGGAGCGCGCGAATGCCTTGTCCTTCATCTTCTTGCGCACCGACGGCGCATCCACTTCGAAGACGCTGCCGTGGGGTTTGACGTACGAGACCGCGGTAATCAAGCCAGCCAGTTCGTCGCAAGCGAAGAGCGTCTTCTCCAGCGGAGACTCCCGCGGCACGCCGGTAAAATCCGCATGCGAGAGGATGGCGCGGCGGATTTCATCGCTCACGCCGCGCTCGGCCAAAATGGGCTCTCCCTTCGTAGGATGGTCCGGAAGCACGGGATGAATCTCCCAATCGAAATCATGCAGCAGCGCGGTAACGGACCATTTCTCTTCGTCCTCGCCGAGTTTGCGGGCATACGCGGTGACGCAAGCTTCCACCGCCAGCGCGTGCTTACGCAGGTTTTCCGATTTCGTGAATTCGTGGAGGATCTCCAACGCCTGTTGCCGGTTCATTCCAACTATGATAAGCCCTGGGCACGGGGGCGCACCGTGTGATAACACAGACCATGGAGTCTGAATTCGCATGACGCAACCAAATCGCTTCTCCTGCACGTTACTCTTCGCACTGGCCGCGGCGGCACTCTGGGCGCAGCCTGCCCCGGCCCCCAGCCCGCCCGCATCTCTGAAAGGATTCGGCGAGGATTCCACCTTCTACCTGTACGTGAACGAGGACCGCGTCGGCACGATCAAGGTCAAGTGGCTGCCCGGCGGATCCTACCAGAACGAGGCCACCCTCGCGATGGCGGGCCAGAGCATGACAGTCACCACTTCTATCGCGGTAGACCCGGATGGGATCTGGACCCAGTTCACCGCCGCCGCGCCAGCAGGCACCACCACTTGCGTACGCGAGGGCGCCACCGCCCGCCGCACGTTGAAGGATAAGACCACCACGTTCGACGTCAAGCCCGGCGCACGCCTGTTCGACAATTACGGGCCGACCCTGATGAGCCAGGCCCTGCGCCTCTACGACCGTGCGAAGGGCGGCAAGCAGCCGTTCCCGGTGATTATCCTGCCGGGCGTGGCCATGGATGCATCGCTCGAATTCAAGGACCAGGTCGAGCGCACCGTGGGGAACAAGGATCTGACTTTCCTCCGGTACACGTACTCGCTAGTCGGTATCGATATCACCCTCTGGACGGATGCGGACGGCCGGGTCTATCTCGGCGAAGTGCCATCCCAACACGCCGCCTATGTGCGCGAGGGATATGAGGCGCTGCGCAAAGAACCGGTCTCCGATCCGTTAATCTCGCAGCCGAAGTTCGAGGTGAAAGTGGAAGCCGCCACGAAGATCGCGATGCGCGACGGCGTGAAGCTGGCAACTGACATCTACCTGCCGCAGGCCGAAGGCAAGGTCCCGGTGATTCTGATCCGGACTCCTTATAAGAAGGAAATGGGCGAGATTCAGGGGCGCTATTACGCCCGCCGAGGCTACGCGGTTGCCATTCAAGACTGTCGCGGCCGCTTCGGCTCCGAGGGCGTGTGGGAGCCGTTCATCAACGAGCCGAAGGACGGCTACGATGCCGTCGAGTGGCTGGCCGCGCAGCCTTGGTCGAACGGGAAGGTCGGCATGATTGGCGGGTCCTACGTCGGCTGGGTGCAGTGGTGGGCAGCCAGCGAGCGCCCGCCNNCCCGCCACACCTGGTGACCATCATTCCGAACGTAGCGCCGCCGGACCCTTTCTACAACATCCCCTACGAGCACGGCGCCTTCTTCATCTTCGGCGCCATTTGGTGGGCGGACATCCTGGAATCCAAAGCTACCGGCGATTTGTCGGGCGTCGCCCTCAGCAAGATCGGCGAAAAGAAGTACGGGCAAATGCTGCGCGCGCTGCCGGTGATCGACCTGGACAAGGCGGTGCTCGGCAAAGAGAATCCTTACTGGCGCAAGTGGATCGAACATCCCGTGGATGACGACTGGTGGGCGCAGGCGGATTTCCTCCACAAGTTGAAGGAGGTGAATATTCCGGCGTTTCACCAGTCGGGCTGGTTTGATGGCGACGGCATCGGCACCAAGCTGAACTACCTGCAGATGAAAGAATACGGACACGCCAGCCAGAAACTCACCATCGGGCCGTGGGGGCACACCGACACCGCGTCGCGAAAACTAGGCGATCGCGATTTCGGTCCGCAGGCCATCATCGATCTCCAGCGAGATTATCTGCGCTGGTTCGATTACTGGCTGAAAGGGGTCGACAATGGAATTACGAAGGAGCCGTTAGTCAGTATCTTCGTGATGGGGACTAACCAGTGGCTACACGCTAACAGTTATCCGTTACCGGAGACGAAGTTCACGAAGTTATACTTCTCCGGCGCCGGCAAAGCCAATACGTCGAAGGGCGATGGGCGCCTCACGTTCGACGAGCCGCCCGCCGGCGCGCCCGCGGACAAATACGTGTACGATCCTGGCGATCCTACTCCGGACCCGGATTTCTACGAAACGACGGAGGAGCAAGACAAACAGGTCAAATCGGCGGATGATAAGAAGAACGAGGCCGAGGCGCACCACGAGAAAGTCACTGCCGCGCGCCAGGATATCCTCGTCTATCAGACCGAGGAGTTGCGCGAGCCGTTGACCTTCGCCGGCCCGGTTTCGGCAACCATTTACGCGTCTTCCTCGGCGCGGGACACCGACTGGTTCGTCACGCTGGTGGAAATCGAGAAGGATGGCAAGACGTTCTCACTGGCTTCCGGCAAGCTGCGCGCGCGGTTTCGCAATAGTGTGCATAAGCCGGAACTGCTGAAACCCGGCCAGATCTACGAATACCAGCTCGACCTATGGCAGACGGGCATCACAGTTGCGGCGGGCGCGCGTTTGCGGGTCGAAGTCGCCTCGGCGGTTTTCCCGATGTTCTCGCGCAACCTGAACACGGGCGGGCATAATGAAACGGAAACGAAGTTCGTGTCCGCCCGTCAGGTGGTTTACCACGACAAACAGCATCCGTCTCACGTGCTGCTGCCGGTGATCCCGGTGGAAGAGCTGAAGAAGTAGCTGCCCCAGTCCTCAGCACTGGCCTTCCATGCCGCAAGGAGGTATTTCGCCCGGCGCGCATTTGCCGCCAGGGACAAAGGCGAACTGCGCTTCTTCGGTCGAGCCCTTTAGCGCCATGGTGGAAGATTTGCCGCCGGAAATGGTCTGGGCGACCTCGTCGAAGTAACCGGTGCCCACGAATGTCTGATGCTTGATCGCGGAATAGCCGTCCTCATGCGCGCTCGCGAACTCCAGCTCCTGTAGCCTGGAATAAGCCGCCATGCCGCTTGCGGCGTAGTCTTTCGCTAACTGGAACATGCTCAAGTTCAGCGCATGGAAGCCCGCCAAAGTGACAAACTGGAACTTATAACCCATGGCCGCGAGCTCCTTCTGAAACTTCGCGATAGTCGTGTCATCCAGCTTCTTTTTCCAATGGAAGGAAGGCGAGCAGTTATAGGCGAGTAACTTGCCCGGATACCTGGCATGGATCGCTTCCGCGAAGCGGCGCGCCTCGGCAAGGTTAGGCTCCGAAGTTTCGCACCAGATCATGTCGGCGTGCGGGGCGTAGGCCAGGCCTCGGGCGATGGCCGCCTCAATGCCGCCACGAAAACCGAAGAAGCCCTCGGGCGTCCGCATGCCAGTCAGAAATGGCTTGTCGCGCTGGTCGATATCGTTCACCAGCAGCCCCGCGCTGTTGGCGTCGGTCCTGGCGATCAGGATGGTGGGAACCCCCATGACGTCCGCGGCGAAGCGCGCGGCGACCAACTTCTGCACGAACTCGGAGGTTGGCACCACAACCTTGCCGCCCATGTGCCCGCACTTCTTGGCGGAAGCCAGTTGATCTTCGAAATGCACCGCGGCCGCGCCGGCCTCGATCATGGACTTCATCAGTTCGAAAGCGTTCAGCGGTCCGCCAAAGCCGGCTTCCGCGTCCGCCACAATCGGGGCAAACCAGTTCATCCCGTTGCGTCCGGAAGAGTGATGGATCTGGTCGGCCCGCATGAATGCATTGTTGATCGCACGCACCAGCGTCGGCACGCTATTCACCGGATACAAGCTCTGATCCGGGTACATCTGGCCCGACACATTCGCATCCCCAGCCACCTGCCAGCCGCTCACATAGATCGCCTTCAGCCCGGCCTGAACTTGTTGCACGGCCTGATTACCGGTTAGGGCTCCCAGCGCCGGTATGTATGGCTCGGTGCGGAGCAGGTTCCACAGCCTCTCCGCGCCCATCCGCGCCAGCGTGTACTCGATATGAATCGATCCACTCAAACGCGCGACGTCTTCCGGCGTATACAGCCGCGTGATTCCTTCCCAACGCGCGGCAGTGCCCCACTGGCGCAGAGTGTCGTGGTGTCCGTTTTCATGCGTTCCGTTGTTCAACATTCGGGATGCGTAGCCTCCACTTGTAATAGATACCGATTTCCGGAAAAAGTGAAATGGCGCGGGACGTATCGGACCAGTGGTCCGAATTGGACTAGTGGCTTGGCGTGACTGCCGCGATGGAGCTAACCTGATATTGAGAAAGACTATGCCCAAAGCCCAACTGGAACCCATTCAGGTCGCCGCACCTATCATCGAGGCCGATCGTAGCATCCTCACCCCCGAAGCCGTGAGCTTCCTCAAAGATCTTTCGCGGAACTTCGAGGAGCGCCGCCAACAACTGCTCGCGCGCCGCCGCGAACGGCAGCAGGAAATCGATCGTGGTGTAATGCCACAGTTTCTGCCGCAAACCGCCTGGATCAGGGACTCCGATTGGGTTGCGGCGCCTATCCCCGCCGATCTGCGCGACCGCCGGGTGGAGATTACCGGGCCGGTGGACCGCAAGATGATCATCAACGCTTTGAACTCGGGCGCCAGCGTGTTCATGGCGGATTTCGAAGATTCCAATTCGCCCACCTGGCGGAACAATCTCGACGGGCAGTTCAACCTGCGCGACGCAGTGAACGGCACGATCGGCTATGTGAGCCCGGAAGGCAAGCGCTACGAATTGGGCGAGCGCACCGCGGTATTGATGGTGCGGCCGCGCGGCTGGCATCTGGACGAGAAGCACTTCCTGGTGGACGGCCGGCCGATTTCGGGCGGCCTCTTCGATTTCGGTCTCTTCTTCTTTCACAATGCCAAGGCCCTGATGTCCAAGGGGACCGGACCGTATTTTTATTTGCCGAAACTGGAGAGCCACCTGGAAGCGCGCCTTTGGAACGATGTTTTCCATTTCGCGCAGCGGGAGGTCGGAATTCCGCGCGGGACCATTCGCGCCACGGTGCTGATCGAAACCATCCTGGGCGCCTTCGAGATGGACGAGATCATCTACGAGTTGCGGGAACACTCCGCCGGGCTGAACTGCGGGCGGTGGGATTACATCTTCAGCTTCATCAAGAAATTCCGCAACCGGCCCGACTTCGTGCTGCCCAACCGCGCGCAGGTCACCATGGAGCGGCATTTTCTCAGCTCTTACGTCAACCTGCTGATCGAGACCTGCCATCGCCGCGGTGTGCATGCCATGGGTGGGATGGCGGCGCAGATTCCGATCAAGAACGATCCGGCGGCGAACGAGCAGGCGCTGGAGAAGGTGCGGCAGGATAAGTTGCGCGAAGTGCGCGCCGGGCATGACGGCACGTGGGTTGCGCATCCTGGCCTCGTGCCCGTAGCCAAGGAAATCTTCGACACGCACATGGCGGGTCCGAATCAGTTGCAGCAGAGACCGCAGATGCAGGTGACCGCCGCGGACCTGCTGGCGGTTCCCGACGGCGACATCACCGAAGCCGGCTTGCGTTGGAACATCGACGTGGGTATCCAATATCTGGAGGCGTGGATGCGCGGCAACGGCTGCGTCCCGATTTATAACCTGATGGAGGATGCCGCCACCGCCGAAATCTGCCGCGCGCAGGTCTGGCAATGGGTGAAGCACGGCGCGAAGCTGAGCGACGGCCGTCCGGTGACGGCGGAGTTGGTGAAGCGCACGATTGCGGATGTGGCCGAGGGATTGCGCGGGTCCATCGGCGGCGAGCAACTCGCGCGGGCCGCGCGCATCTACGAGCAGATGATGACCAGCGGAGATTTCCCTGAGTTTCTGACGCTGGTCGCGTACGAGTATATCGATTAACACCCCGTCCACGCCGGCCAAGAGCGGGTCCTGGAGTGACCCGCGCAGACCTGGAGGTCTGCCCCGCATAGCGGCAAGCCGCAAACGGAACGTCAACTGAGAGCCAGCGGCGCGGGTCTGGAGACCCGCTGNNACTGATGGATAGTAGTACAACACATCATCGCGGTAAACTGTACTGGCGTGACACCCAAGAAGACCCGCACGGCTGCGGCGGCGGCGAAGAGCGCGCCGGCGCCCGAAATCCCGCCCCTGAATTCGCCGCAGCTCTACATCAACCGTGAGTTGAGTCTGC
>PKYZ01000250.1 GCA_003132865.1 Bryobacterales bacterium | reverse complement strand
GGGTACCTGAACTGTTACGAAAATTATTGCCACCGGACTTGGTGACTACCGTAGTAGTTGCGCCGCTGGTCTCGCCATACTCAGGCGGCGCGTTCAGTGACAGGATACGGAACTCGCTCACGGCATCCACGGGCGTGCGCAACGCGAAGCCTCCGTTCACGCTATCCACGTTGGTCACGCCGTCCAATAGGTAGTTATTCGATTCAGGCCGCTGCCCGTTGACGGCGAAAGTCTGCCCGCTGCGCAGAATGCCGCCGGCCTCGGAAAGCCCGGCTGTCATCGGTGCCACGCCGGGCTGTAACAGACCGAGTTGCATCAGATTGCGGCCGTTCAAGGGGAGGTCCGTCGCTTCCCGCTCCGACACCACATTTCCGAGCGCCGAGCTGGTGTCGATCGTCGCCTTCTGGCCCTGCACATCGACTTCGCTGTGGCTGCTGGCTATTTCCAACTGCACCGGATAATTCACCACACGGCCGACATCGATCCGGATCGGCGACGCCGAGTACGTCGCAAAGTCGGGGGCGGCGACGGTTAGTGAGTAGTTGCCCACCGGCAGGTTGGAGAAGCGGAATGTTCCATGGCGCGACGTGACTACCGTTTGGCGCAGCCCGGTCTGAACATTCAGTGCAGTGACCGGCGCGCCGCTCACTACGGCGGACGAAGGATCGGCAACCTGGCCCTCCAGTACGCCACTCGGGTCCTGCGCTTGTAAAACTCCGCATAGGCACACGGATAGCAATGCCAGCGTACGCATAAATTGGTGAATCCCTCCCTCTATACTATATGTTGAGAGTCTATGTGTTAGCGGGAAACCTGTCAATAATGAAAAGCAATTAAGTAATAGCGATTACGCCCGGCGTAAGTCTGAAGGTCCGGCTACATGCGGATCACAAAAGGAGCCGCAGGTAAATCGCGCCGGGGGTAGCGTCTGGCGTATAGGGGCCGGTCTGCTCGAACCCCAATCGCTCGTACATCGCCAGGGCGCGGCGCATTACAGGCATGGTATCGCCCAGCATTTCGCGATAGCCGGCCGTGCGCGCTTCGCCGATTACCCACTGGAGCAACGCCAAGCCGGCGCCTCGACCGCGGAACTGCGGGCGCACATAGAGCCGCTTGGCTTCCGCGCGCGAGTGGTCCAGAGGGCGGAGCGCGACGCAGCCCGCGGGCTCGCCCCCGGCCAACGCCAATGCCAGGCGGCCGGCCGGGGGCGCGTAATAGGCGGGCAGTCCAGCCACTTCCGCCGCGAAATTCTGAAAGCAGGGCGTGAAGCCGAACGACTGCCAGTACTCTTCGAAGAGCTGCCGCTCCATCGCGAGGTGTTCCGGGGTGGCGGCGGAAACGATCTCCATCAAGAGATACTGTAGCGCACGCTTCAGCGTGCCGCTGTCGGCTTCAGCCGACAGTTCTATGCCGGCGAATTGATGTTCGCCGCTGCACGCTAAAGCGCGCGCCACACTAGATTTTAGTGCGTCATCGAATAAACCACGTAGTTCACGCCGATGCGAATGCCCAGCGCGGAATACTTTTCGGGATACCGCGGATCGTCCGCCCACTCCCATGAGTCTCCGATATCGGAGTTGAAGGAGATGGCCACCATCACGCGGTTGCGATCGTCATAGATACCGCGCCAGCGCGCGATCTGCCCGTCGTTCCGGTAGGTGGTGCCGCGCGCCAGCGCCCACTCGCCTGGTATCTGGTAGCGGTCGTCCAGATTGTAAATGGTATGGAAGATGGCGTCGCGGTCATCGATCTCCACGATCGGACGATCGGGGAACACGCGCTGCATGCTCTCTTCGAAACGGTTCCATTCCTCCGTGCCCCAGAAATCGTCGAGCATCAGGAACCCGCCGCGCAGCAGATACTCGCGCAATTTCGCGGCCTGCGCATCGGTCAGCTTCCAATCGCCCATCTCCCCGGCGCACAACCACGGCCAATTGTACACGTCGTCTCCGTCATCCAGATTAACCGGCTGTTCCACCGACCGCGCCGAAATGCGCGTCAGGCGCCGGATGGCCTGCGCGAAGTGGCGGTCCGCCCGCGGATAATCCTGCGTCCAGCTTGTGCCCCCTTCCCGCCAATCGGCGATGCCGCCAAAGCGGTGCGCCCAGCGCCCGAAGCGCGCATTGGGGTGTACCGGATACATCAGCCGGCCGAAGATCCATTCGGCCTTTTGCTGCCAGTCGCCGGGCAGCGCCACGTCGTCGTATGGCTCCAGGCTGGGGTAGACGCGGAAGGGCCGCTGGAAGCCGCACAAAGCGGTGAGCAGTAGAACGCCGGCCCAGCACGATTTGGGTAGAGTCATGCTCCCGCCTCAATTCAATCCGTGCGCTGTATACAGATCCGACTGGGCAGTCACATAGTTGTAGGCGTATGCCTGCCCATCCGGGGTAACATGCAGATCGTGTATTTCCAGAACCGGCTGCGACGGATGAATCGTTTTCCACGCCCATTCGAGCGCTACGCGCAGCGGCTCGCCTTCGACCAGTTCGTAGACGATGTACGCGCGCCCGCCTTCTTCTCCGACGTCGTAAATGGCCACAACGTTCGGATGGTTCAGCGCGCCCAGCGCGCGGGCCTCGAGTTCGAATCGCGCCCGCCGGACCGGATCGCCGGCCACCTCCTGCAGCAGGATCTTCAAGGCGACCAGGCGTTGCAGGCGGCGATCATGCGCCCGCCACACCTCGCCCATGCCGCCCGCGCCCAGCTTGTCGAGGATTTCGTAGTTGCCCAAGGTGCGCAAAGCTTTTCCGGCCACTACCTAGAACTATAGCGCGGGCCGCGTGCGGTGACCTTGCAGTGTGAAGGGGGGCCCCAGTAATAAACGCTACCTGGCCGCAAATGACCGCGTTTCCGGTGACCAACATCACCAATCAGTAAACCGATCAGCCGCCTGGTTGCGGCCATTATCCCGCCGGGGCCGGTGGCGCGGCCTCGGCGGCTTGCTCGGCCACGCACACGGCGTGCCGCATGATGCGCTCCAGGTGGCGGCAAATCAGGAGAAGATTGACATAGGCCGTCACATCGCCCGGAGCCGAAGTCAATTGAGCCACCTTTTCAGCCAGTGCATGGCACTCGGCACGGACAGCCGCCTCGCGAGGCCGTACCGAGAGCGCCAGGCCGCGATCCTCATTGCGCCAACTGTCGATTGCGGCCGACAGGATCTCTCCGATCTTTGCGCCGATTTCGGCTACCTGGTTTAGCATCTGGGACGGCGGCCGGCCTTGCTTGGCGGAGGCCAATCCCACCATTTCGTAGGCATAGTCGCCGATCAGCTCCAGATCGACGATGGCGTCCAAAGCTCCGGTGATCAGCCGCGCATCGCGCGCGACCGGCGCCTGCAGCGTGATCAGGTTCAGGCACTGGTCGTGAATGAGACGGTGTTGATGATCCGTTTGCGATTCAAGTTCGCTGGCTTTTGCGGCGCGATTGGGAGTTGGATCCACCACCGCGCTGAGGGCTTCGGCGAGAAGTGCGATGGTGGTCTCGCCCATCGCGATCAGATTCTGGCGAACCGATTCCAGTTCGCCGACATAACGTGTTCTCATCATGGGTCATTGCTCCCGTGCTTGGGGCAAATAGCCTTCCAATTTTTTTGCTTGTGAATAAGAGGGGATCTCCGGCCTGGCAATGACTTGCAGGCCGCCGCCGCATCGGGAAGGGTGGTCTGCTAGTCTGTTGCCAGGCCGGATTCGCCCGGTCTACTCGAAGGGTCTTTCATATGGTTTGTCCGAACACCTTCATTGGGTGCGGCGCCCACAAGCTACATCGATGGGAAAACGCACGTCCAGAAACCGCTGAATCCAGCGTCCCGCACAGCGCACCACGTCTATGGTTTTCATCCGCATTGGTCTCACCTCCTCTCTTTTCATGCGGGTCCGGAGACTCGCTGCAGGCGTGGACGCCTGCCCCACTACCGCGCCAGCATCACAACGTGATACACCACCAGCAGGACCATCAAGATCAGGTAGGCCCGCAGGCTCAGCAGCGAGAACCGCACGCTGCGCGTCATCGCCATGGGACCCAGCGCCTCCGTATCCACCTTCGTTTCGAACACGTCGTCCAGCGGATGAACCACTACGAAATGGTCCTTTCTTGTTTCCAACCTGGTTTCCAGGTGCATCAGACTTGCTATCGTTCCCATTTTCGTTTCCTCCTCAAGTGGTTGGCCCGCCTACGGCGGACGGAAATAGATTTGGCGCGGTCACTTGCGCCGCCAGGATCAGGGACAAAATGAACAGGACCACGATAATGGTCCAGTTCACCCAGTTATTCCAGGGCTTGTTCGCATACTCGCCCAGGAGTTCTTTATCGTTCAGCAGAAGCTGCAGGAAGATGATCGCCGACGGCAGGATCACGCCTGCCAGCACCTGTACGCCGAGAATAATCAGTTGCAGCGGCGCGCGCGGAATCAGGACAATGCCCGCCGCCGCTGCCACACAAAGCAGGTAGAGCGAGTAGAATCCGCGCGCCTCGCGCCACGGCAACTGCAGGCTGTGCGGCCAGCCGCGCACTTCGCCGTATGCCCAGGCGCTCGAAAGCGAGATCGCCGTGGTGCCCAGCACCGCCGCGTTGATCATCATCAGCAGGATCAGGTTGCGCATCACCGGCCCGGCGAATGTGCCGATATCCGCGGCCATCTGCGCCGGATCGGTGAAGCGGAAGCCGTGCGCGTGCGAAGCAGCTCCGGCGACCATCATGCACACGGCGGCGGTGATGGTAATGCAAGCGCCCAGGAACGTGTCCAGGCGCGCCCACTTCACGTCCGCAAAGCGCAGCCGCTTGTCGGCGATGCAGCTTTGCTG
>PKYZ01000261.1 GCA_003132865.1 Bryobacterales bacterium | reverse complement strand
ATGGCTGCTCGGACCTCTACGGATGCGCCTTTCGGGGTCAAACAGCCGTGCCCGCGGCGGTCTTGGCCTGGAGCTCGCCGGAAGCCGTGGAGTCCTCGCCTGGGCTGATGGCGATCCGGGGCAGGACGAGCAGTGCGCAGCGTGCGTGGCGCTGCAGGTAGTCGACGGTGCTGCCGAGCACCATNNAAGACGACCATTCGCTTCCTGGAGTATCGCATCGATGTAATCCTCGAACGTGGACACGACGATCCCGGCGTAGGCGGTCGAAGGTATCGAGACGACCTCCATAGCGTGAGTCGTTGCCCCGGTCATTGCTGCCAGTCTGCCTGCCACCGCAAGGGCTGCAATGCTCTCCGGTGAGGCGTTGTAGGCCACGCCAACCTTTCCGATCGGCCCAGGATGCTCGCGATGACCGACGGGGGCGACGGCGACCGCGCAGGGAGCGCCGTTCAGTGCCGCGCGCGTGTCATCGCCGAGCATCGCGCGTCCGAAGGCGCCGTGGCTGCACGAGCCGACCACCAGCAGGTCGGCTTTCTGCTCCTCGGCCTGCTCGTGCAGACCGCGACCGGGGCTCATCGATTCGATGCTGAGGAGGTCCGCTGTCACATCTGCCGTGGCGCGCTCCTGCTCGAGCAGGTTGTGCGAGGCTTCGCGCTCCTCAGCCACCATGCCAGGGGTGATGGCGTGGGAGGGGCGCAGCTTACCGCTGTGGACGTGGGCGAACGTCAGCTTCCCATCGGGGTCTGTGAGCTGGGAGGCGAGCGCGATAGCGTCACGGCCGTTATGGCTGCCGTCCACTCCCACGAGCACGTTCTTGAACATCACTGGTCTCCTTATCGGGGTCGATAACAACCTAGATTCAGACGGCCCTGGCGCCATCCGGGAGATCCGCTGACTCAGCTATCGGTGGTTATCACGGTGATCCTCAGTAGAGACCACTGAGCAGTTTTCGGTGGGACCCTCGGATTACCAGCTCGAAAGTGAGCGCGAGGATCTGTGTCCCGTGAGATACATGCAGGGAGGATGGAGAGTGTCACCCATGAAGATGAGGCGCAGGATGAGTGACAGCGAGCTGAGCACCATCGAGCACGTTCACGCCCGCCAGATCCTGGACAGCCGTGGTAATCCCACGATCGAGGTAGATGTCGGGCTGGCGTCCGGGGCCGTGGGTCGGGCGGCCGTGCCGTCGGGTGCGTCCACCGGCACGCGCGAGGCGCTGGAGTTGCGCGACGGTGGGGACGCCTTTGGTGGAAAGGGCGTCACGCTGGCCGTCGAGCATGTCAATGGGGAGATCGCCCACGCGGTACGCGGCCGGGAGGCCGAGGATCAGGCAGCGTTGGATCGCGTGCTGATCGATCTCGACGGAACGCCGGACAAGTCCCGGCTGGGCGCCAACGCCCTTCTCGGCGTATCGCTCGCGGTCGTACGGGCCGCCGCCGCCGACCGCGGGATGCCGCTGTGGCGCCATCTCGGCGGTGAGCAGGCGTGCTTGCTGCCCGTGCCGATGATGAACATCCTCAACGGCGGGGCGCACGCGGACAACTCGGTGGACTTCCAGGAGTTCATGATCGCCCCCGTCGGCGCAGAGAGCTTTGCGCAGGCGCTCAGGGTGGGATCTGAGGTCTACCACCAGCTCCAGCAAACCCTTCGCGAGCGGGGGTTGAGCACCGGCGTCGGCGACGAGGGCGGCTTCGCCCCAGAATTACGGTCGAATGAAGAAGCCATCGAGCTCATTCTGGAGGCAATTCAGAAGGCAGGTTACAAGCCGGGCAGGGACATTGCAGTCATGCTGGACCCGGCGGCGAGCGAATTTTTTGAAAATGGTTCCTACGTCTTTCGCAAGTCTGACCAAAGAAGCCTAAGTTCAGATGAAATGATCGCTCTCTGGAAAGACTGGCTCCGACAGTATCCGGAAATCTGGTCTCTGGAAGATGGAATTGCAGAAGAGGATGCTTCCGGCTGGCAGCGATTGACCAAGCAACTGGGTGACAACATTCAACTGGTCGGCGACGACAACTTTGTCACGAATCCAGAAATCTTTCGTCGCGGCATCGAGGATGGAATTGCGAACGCGATCCTCATCAAGCTCAACCAGATCGGCACGCTGACGGAAGCGGCCGTTGCGTGGCGCCTCGCCAAAGACGCCGGCTGGCAGCTGACCATCAGCGTGCGCAGCGGCGAAACCGAAGACAACTGGGTCGCCGACCTGGCCGTGGGCTGGCGTGCCGACCAGTTCAAGCCCGGCTCCATCACGCAATCCGAGCGCCTGGCCAAATACAACCGTCTGCTGGCGATCGAGGCGGAAACGGGTTGGCCGGTGGTGCGCTGGCCGCTCGGTGGCGCACTCCGTTAATCCAATTGGGTGACGTGGGAGTGCAATCTTTGCCGGAAACCAAAGCCAGTGCGTTCCATCACGAACTGGCCGGAGGCTACAGGCCATTGCTTGCTGGCTGCCCGCGTACGAAACCTCATCCTCCGCTCTTTGGCCCGCGGCGTGCTTATGCTCTGTCATGTCATCCACGATCACAGAGCCGCTTGTGACCACTATTGAAGAGCCGCTTGCGCGGCTGGTGGCTTTCGAGCCCACCACCTTTCCAGTGTTGAGCGTCTACCTGAACACCCAGCCGGATCAGCACGGACGCATGTCCGACGCGTTGCCGTATCTTCATCGCGAATTCAAAGCTCTCGCCAGGACCTGGGCGCCGAGTTCCCCCGAGCGCCACAGTTTCGATCGAGACGTGGAGCGAATCGTTTCATATGCCACTGACAAAATCGACCCCGCGGCAAACGGGGTCGCCATATTCGCGTGTTGGGGCGCGGAAGAATTCTTCGAGGCCGTCCAGTTAACGACCCCTGTCAGCGATAACTGCGTCTACGCTTATAACCAACCTCATTTGTATCATCTGGCGCATCTCGATGAGCAATACCCAAGGTACGCCGCGGTGCTTACGGATACGAACACGGCGCGCATCTTCGTCTTCGGGCTGGGCCAAGTCGTCGGCGCGGAGGAAGTGAAAGGCAAGAAAGTTCATCGAGTCAAGGTCGGTGGATGGTCGCAAGCCCGCTACCAGAGGCGTGTGGGCAACGCGCACCAGGAGCACGCCAAAGAGGTCATTGAACGCCTGGCTCAGATTGTCCGCGAAGACAAAGTAAGTCACATCATCCTTGCCGGAGATCAGGTTGTGATTCCGCTCCTTCAAGAACAACTGCCTCAGGAAATGGTCTCCATGGTGCAGGTAATGAAACTAGATATGCATGCTTCCGAGCAGGATGTCCTGGCCGCCACTCTCGAAAAGCTGCAGGAGCAAGAAGCCAGGACTGCCGCGGAAAAGGTGGACCGGCTGATGCAGCAATATCGTGCTCGCGGATTGGCCGTAGTCGGGCCGCAGGAGACGCTCGAAGCTTTGGCCAACGGACAAGTCGAAGAATTGCTGATCAGCGGCGCTCTCGAGGAGAGCCATCCCCATCCGGAGGAAGTGCAAGCCATCTTCGCGCCGGAGATACCCGATGCAGAGGGAGAAACGACAAGCGAAGAACCGCGGCAAGCGTCCCTGCCCGATCTACTGGTGACGAAAGCCACGCAAACCGGGGCAACCGTGACGTTTATTGAAGATGCGACTTTGCTCGAATCGATCGGCGGTGTCGGCGCGTTCCTGCGATGGCGCGGGTAAATTGGCCATTGGTTTGCTTATCAAAAAGCATGTCCAAGATCACTGAAGCTAGCCGCGACCATATCGCCGACGACAACTTCGCTTTCCCCAAGGAACGTAAGGAACCCATCCACGACGCTGCTCACGTGCGCAACGCAATCGNNGGAAACGCATCAAATCCGCTGCGAAGAAACACGGAGTTGAGCTGAAGGAGGAAGACTGGCGAGAACTTGGTTAACCGCTGGCGTGCGGCCCCGCCGTGCCGCCGAGGCTCACAGGACCACATAAACCGGCGCAAAATGGCGATCAAAGTCGCTGTCGATCGTCTGTTCCGACCCGCACCCTGACGGAAACGGCCGCTGCCTGGTGGCTCGCCACCTGCGCCGGCTAGGGGGCCGCGTGGCCAAGTACAACTGTCCGCGGCGATTGAGGCGGAAACGAAGTGGCCGGCGGTGCGCTGGCCGCGTGATGTGGCGCACGCACTCTGCGTGNNTCGGCACTCATGCCGACGCCCGGTGTTGCTAGCGCATTCCGACTCGACACGCAGTCTGCGCTTCTCGACAGCGCGTTTAAGTGAAGCCCAAGCCCGCGACATTGGCCGATCTGTCGCCGCAATTGGCCCGAGTTGTAGAGGCGCTGGGACGCAACGCCGCCGCCCGGCTGCTCGACGCAGACCCTGCCCAAGTCTCGCGGTGGAGCTCGGGAAAGGAAGCCATCGGCAGCGAAATGTCACGGCGCATCGTGGATCTGCACGACGTATTGACTCGTATCCTACGCGTCCATAACCGGGAGACGGCGGCCATGTGGCTGGTTGGCTCGGAGCCGCTTCTCGGCGGCGCCCGGCCGATAGACATACTCGCGATAGAAGGCGCCGGGAGAGTAGTTCGGGCCGTCGACGGAATCGCTGAACGGGCCTACGCCTAGCAGAATGGAGCGGAGAAAATGTCCACCGTTGTCGATATTGGAACACTGATCGAGAGGTCGCCAGAAATCCGCAAGGGCCGGCCCTGCATCGCCGGTACCGGCGTCTCGGTCCGGCGTATCGTCGGCTGGTACAACCTCGGTCTGACTCCCGAGGAGATCGCCGCCAAAATCGAGCACCTTTCGCTCGCGCAGATTCACGCGGTCTTGACCTACTACCACGCCAACCGGACGAGATTGACAGCGACATCGCGGCCAAGGATGCTGCGATCGAGGAAATCTTTCCCACTGCCGCGGAACGGCTGTGAATTACCCTTGTCTGTACCTTGACGACCACGCCATGGATGGGGACGTGGTGCGCGGTCTTCGGTCCCGTGGGATTGACGTGGTCACCGCGGCCGACGCGGGCTACCTTCCTGAGACGGGCCGCCAGTTCGACGACCTCCAACCAGAAGCGCAGTACAATAGATCGACAAACCTGCGGGACACGCGCTGGACTGATCTCCGGCCGTGGACCACTGGTGGCTCGTACGCGGCAATTTGCAATGCAAAGGTATCCAGATAATACCCCGGCGGCCATTGAAGACTTCCGCCAGTCGGGCTGGAGAGCGGCTATCGATTCCTCGGACCGGGACGGCTACAGCAGTATGTGGAGTGCGCTCTCCGTTGCAGCCCGAACCGCCATCGAAAGCGGGAACCTGGCCGAAGGAAGGGTCCTGTGGCTGCTGGCCGACGCGTGCTCGCTGACGCTGAGGCCAGGCAGCTTGAACGAGCCGTTCAAGCCGCGAATGGTGACACATCATGGGAGGTCGGCGCTACCAGAGGACTTCCAGGAATCTGACATAGCATTGCTAGCGCAAATCTCGGAGGAGGCTAACGATCCCTGGCTCCAGGGACGCCTGGCCGACCTGGTTTGGCTACTAGAAAAGCCCCGCCATCCGAAATACGCGCTTTTGGCTATAGACGCCTATCGAACAATTCCCTTAGACGTTCAAACACGGCTCCGGGATGGCCGCGAATGTTGGGAGCGCGCGATAACGCTTAGCCGGATGCTTGGGATTGGCGCCGGTGGGCGTTTAAAAGAAATCGAGGCGGTTCTCATGGCTGCTTTCGGGCAGACAACTAAGGACGATGGATTCCACGCGCTCTGGCTTACCGAACCGCTCGCCGGCAACCATCTAGGCAAGGAGGAGAGCAGGCAGATCGCCGAAAAGCTGAGATCGATGGCGCAGATCTTCGATCAGGAAATGCGGTTTCATCACTCGCGTTCGTTCTTCGATGCTTCTGCCAGGTGGTTCAAACGGGCTGGCGACGTGGCTTGCTCGATCGAGATGACCGTCCAGCTCGCAGAAGGCTGGGTTAAGGAGGCGATGCAAAGGATGTCGTCAACCCAACGCAGCAGCGCGGTGGCTGCAAGTTTCTACGAGAGCGCGATTCAAGTCTACCGAACGATCCCGCGACGCGAGCGGGCCGTTCTTGGAATCCAGAACCGAATAGCTGAGATGCACAAGCTAATGAACCAGGCAGCAATGGACGCTCTCGATGAAATGGGGCGAGTAACGAGTGGTCCGATCGACATCACTACTTACGTCGAGAAGGCGCAAAACTCCGTAAGAGGGAAGATTGAACTCGATGCCCTAGCGGCGTTGGCGAACCTCCACGCCGGATGTCGCGTGACCGAACTGCGTCAGCGTTCCGAAGAAATGCTTAGGATATACATATCCCCGAGGCTCTTTGGGTCCACGCATCTATCAAGTGACGGCCGGGTAATCGCCAAGCAGCCGGCGGCTGGAACTGAGGACGCCAATTCCGAAGAGTACGAGGCGGCTGTTCGGTCCGAGATGGTTAGGGACCATACGATGCGGTTGGACTTGCTCGTTCGGGCAGTAGTCTGGCCAGCGCTCACTGTCGTGATTTCAGAGCATCGCCTTCGGGAAGGGGACTTCGTTGCATTGGCTGATCGATCTCCGATTGTGCCTCGGGGGCGCGGGCGCCTCTTCGGGAAAGCTCTGTTCTTAGGATATGAAGGCGATTTCGCCGCCGCGCTGCACCTGCTGGTACCGCAGATCGAACACATGGTTCGTTGCCGCCTTAAGGCCGCAGGCGTCAAGACCACCAACCTCGACGAGGATGGCATTGAGGACGAAAAAGCGCTTGGAGCGCTAGTAGACTTCCCCGAGACTGCCCAAATCTTAGGCGAGGACTTGGCTTTCGAACTTAAGGCTTTGTTCTGTGACGCCCTTGGGCCGAATCTCCGAAACGAGTTGGCCCATGGCCTACTAGAGTACGGCGCGTGCGAATCGACCTATTCGATCTACGCATGGTGGCTGGGTTTGAAACTCGTTGTAAACGCTTTTTGGAATGCAACTCGCACCAGCGATGTGCGTGAGCCCCCGGCCCAACAGAATTGACACATCCCCATGAAACCGTTCGCACATAAGTGTGCCTCGGTCCGCCCACAATGAAATGAAAACGCGCACGACTCGCCGAAGGGACCACCGCCGCGGAAATCGCAGAGTTGAAAAGGGTATCGCGTCCTGAATGACGCCCGCCCAGGAACGGCCGCTGGTGGTAACGGCCCGTTTAACGGGCCTGCCCCTACCGCACTGAATCCTCCACCTCCCGCAACCAATCCGGCCGCTTCAACACCTCCCGCGGCTTGCTCCCATCCGGCGGCCCGATAATCCCATCGCGCTGCATCGTGTCCAGTATTCGCGCGGCGCGCCCGTAGCCCAACCGCAGCCTCCGCTGCAGCGTCGAAGTCGACGCCTTGCCCATCTCCAGCACGATGCGCACGGCCTCTTCGTACAACGGATCCTGCCCGCCCGGCGCGGCCTCCTCGCCCTCCGGTTCCGCGTCGTCGGCCGGCGGCGCCACTAGGAACGTCTGATCGTACTCCGGCGCAGCCTGCTCCTTCCAGAAATCCANNTTCCGTCACGAACGCGCCGTGCACGCGGATCAGCCGCGACGAACCCGGCGGCAGGAACAGCATGTCGCCCTTGCCCAGCAGGTGCTCCGCGCCCATCACGTCCAGCACCGTCCGCGAATCCACCCGCGTCGCCACGCGGAAACTGATCCGCGACGGAAAATTCGCCTTGATCAGCCCCGTAATCACGTCCACGCTGGGCCGCTGCGTGGCCAGCACCAAGTGCATGCCTACCGCGCGCGCCATCTGCGCCAGCCGCGTCACGGACTCTTCCACGTTGCGGCCCTCCAGTATCATCAGGTCCGCCAACTCGTCGATCAGGATCAGGATGTAAGGCAGCGGCCGCAAGTCTTCCGCCGTGGCCTCATCCTCCTCGAACAGGTTGCGCGGCTCCTCTTGCATCTTGCGGATCTTCTTATTGAACTGGTCGATGTTGCGCACGCCGAATTCAGCCAGCAGGCGCAGCCGCCGGTCCATCTCCAGCACCGCGTTGCGCAGCGCGTTGGTGGCCTTCTTGGGATCGGTGATCACCGGCGTCAGCAGGTGCGGAATGCCCTCGTACATGCCCAGTTCCACGCGCTTGGGGTCCACCATGATCATGCGCACTTCATCCGGCGTGGATTTGTACAGGATCGACATCACCATGGAGTTGATCATGACGCTCTTGCCCGAACCGGTCGAGCCCGCGATCAGCAGGTGCGGCATGGACTCCAGTGAAGCCACCTTAATGCGCCCGTTGATGTCCTTGCCCATCGAAATCGTCAGCCGCGACTGCGCCTGCGCGAATTCGTCGGACTCCAGCACTTGGCGCAGCGCGATCACTTCGCGCTTGGTGTTCGGCACCTCGATGCCGACCGTGGGCTTGCCGGGAATGCGCTCGATCAGGATCGATTCGGCTTGCAACCCCAGGCACAGATCCTCGGTCAGCGTAGTGATGCGGGTGTACTTGATGCCGGCCTCGGGCTTGAATTCGAAGGTCGTCACCACCGGGCCGGGATTGATCTGCACCACCGACCCAAGCACGTTGAACTCTTCGAACTTCGATTTGATGCGTACCGCGATGTCCTTCAGCTCCTGCTCATCATAAGGGCTGCGGCCCTGCCCCTCGTTCAGCAGGTCCGTCGAAGGCAGCCGGTAAGCCATGGGGCCCGCCGGGCGCGTGCTAGGCACCGGGACCGCTTCCTCCCAAGGCGGAGAGTCCGCCGCGGACACCGGCTTTTCCTCGAGTGTGCAAATCGGGATTTCGGTGGGCGCTTTAGGCGCCGCAGGCGCCTCCTCGACCACGTCGCGAGGCGGAGCCGAAGACTCGATGTGCGCCGTTTCCACCTGTGGTGCGGGCTTCGACCGGCGGCGCTTTTCGGCTCTCTGCTCAGCGCGCAGCCGCGCTTTCTCCTCTTTGCGCTGCCGCCGCTCCTCGCGCCAAGCGTGCCAGGCGTCAGCAAGCGCCCTTAGAAAACGCAACGGCCCCGCGAACCAGCCAGCCAGTTTCGACATCGTAAAGGTCGACACCAAGTAGACGGAAACGATCAGGGTCGTGATGGTGAGCAGAATCGCGCCGGTGGGATTCAGCGCGTGCATCAGATAATGCGCCAGCAGCATACCCGCGAGGCCGCCAATCGGAATCGCGCCGCTGTAGAGCGTAAGCCGCGGTGCGAAGGACACCGCCGCCGTCAGGCTCAGCAGCAGCAGCAGCGTCCCGCAAAGTTTGATGGCGCCCGCTTCCAATTCGTCCGACCGGACCCATTTCCACGCCAAGCCAAACAGGAAAATCGGGAACACAAACGCGCCGATGCCGAAGCCCTGCAGCAACAGGTCGGCAAACCACGCGCCCGGATAGCCGATCAGGTTGCGCGGCAGTGTGGCCGCCGCAGTATTCAGAGAGGGGTCCTGGACGTGGTACGACGCCACGCTGAGCAGCAACACCAAGCCCAGCGATAGGAGCAGCAGTCCTATCAGTTCGTTGAATCGCTTCTGCGGAGTCGGAGATAACAGCTTCATCCCGCTGGCCGGCGGAAGAAAGCCAGAGCAAGCACCATTATGCCAAAAATAATGCGATAAAACACAAAAAACCACAAGCTGCGGCGGCGCAGGAAGCGCAGGAACCAGGCGATCACGATCATCCCCGTAATGGCGCTCACCGCGATCCCCACCGCCAGCGCGGTTTCCATGTTGGGATCAAAGGCTTTGTGCTTGATCAGGTCGTAGACAGCCTTGGCCGCCGCCGCCCCTATGGCGGGCGTCGAGAGCAGGAAGGAGTAGCGCGCGGCAGCCTCCCGATTTATATTGCGGAACAAACCGGCCGTGATCGTGATGCCGCTGCGGGAAACTCCGGGCACCACCGCCAGCGCCTGCGCGAGCCCAATAGTTCCGGCATCCACAAAGTTCACTCCGGAAATGTCGCGCGTCTTGCGCCCCATCCACTCGGCGATCCCCATCACGATCCCGATCGCCACCATCATCGTGCCGATCACCATCGGGTTACGCCACGGGCCTTCCGCCTGCTTGTTGAACACCAACCCCGCAATCCCCACCGGAATCGATCCGATCGCCAGCAGCCATAGCAGCCCGGTGTTGCGTTCCAGCTCCTCGTCGCGTCCCCAGCGAATCCCGAATCCGTGCGCGATGATCTGCACCCAATCGCGCGCAAAGTAAATCACCACCGCCAGCAGCGTGCCAATGTGCAGCGCAATATCGAACGTCAGGCTTTCGGTCCGCCAGCCCAGCAGCCACGACGTCAGATAGAGGTGCGCCGTGCTGCTGATGGGCAAAAATTCCGTCAGGCCTTGCACAATCGCCAACACGATCACTTGGTAGATAGGCATGTTAGTGCAAAAGGGAATGGTACCTGATTTTGTGCCCAACACCAAACATCCGCCAGTTGACGCAGTTGACGGGGTGCGAACCCCCTTATAGTGGCTTCAGGAGGTGTTTGAGATTTGCAGAGATTTCCACAGAAGCGGCCGACCTGCTCTGGAAAAACTCCAATGCCGCCAGATCGTTTTAGCTCTTGCTTTCACGCATCGTTTGCGGATACGTGTGAGCGGAGCGGACAACCCGCTGCTACGACTTCGACCCCCAGTGCGCATGAAACGTCTTGACCAGAGTTGTCGAGCAGCGGGTTGTGCCTTGTTCCCAAACGAATCTTCAGATGTCGTCTGGCCTCAACAACCCGACTCTACTATAAGGCTTTCGCTGGAACAAGGCCCTGTCCGTGGACAGGAAGACCATAAGCCATAATGCAGAGCATTTTTGGCCCGACGCGGCGGACGAGGCTGAGGAAAACAGAGGACAGTTCGTGGCCGCGGCGGTGGGCTAAGAATGGTCGGACTATGAGTTTTGAATCGTCTGGCTTGCTCAGGAGCAGGTGAAGAGTTGGCATGTGGCTGGCACGCAGCGCGTTGAGGGAGTCCGATAGGAATGTCCAGGTCACACTTCGACTCCACACTGGCCCTGGCCAGCCCCGTGGAGTGGCGAGTTTCGGGTCGGGAGTGGCGCTCATGACGAATCGATGGTGATTGGAGCATGGCAGGGACATCTCTCTAATCTTGGCAGGATGGCGACGGTTACCATGTGACCGCGCAAGCATTGCGGACACTGCCGCAACGAACAACCGGTGAGGCGTTCGTAGTGGTCGCGGTAGTCCCGCTCCGGCGTGGCAACGGTGTCTGGGTTTGGCATCGGCATGCCGAGTAAGCGGCGACACTGGGCAAGTTTCTGTTGCCGGTAACGATTTCCCAGAAAACCGTAGTAGCGAATGCGTTGGAAACCGTTCGGCAACACATGCAGTAAGAACCGCCGGATGAACTCGTCTGCCGATAAAGTCATCGTTTGGGTCTGGCCGCTGTCCCGATAAGTTCTTCCACTGGAAACGGACCTGGCCGTTTTCGATATCCAGCAGCCGGTTGTTGGAGAGGGCCACGCGGTGGGTATAGCGGCCCACATAGTCGAGCACCTGCTCGGGTCCCGCAAAGGGCCGCTTGGCGTAGACCACCCATTCGGAGTTTTTGGCGCGGGCGATACAGCGGGCAAAACCCCTCGCTTCGCGCAAGGAATCCAAGGCGCCGAAGAACTGCAGTTTGCCGGCATCGAATGCTTTCTGTAAAGATTCTAGAAACAAGCGCCGGAACACTGTGCCGCCCAATTTCGCACAACAACCCATGAAAATTACCGCACGAAGCCAAAAAATAGGGGTATTAGGCATGCGCAAATGTGGGTATCAATGTCCATGTAGTTCTAGTACTCCATCCCCGGTGCTGCGCGCCGCACGCTACACTGAAAGCCGGTGCCAGAGCCAATCGCAATCGCGGGAGCGGGCAGAATGGGGCAGGCTCTCGGACATCTGCTGCGCCAGCGTGGGGAATCAATCGCGGCGGTCGCCAGCCGCAGTCCGGAGCACGCCGCGCTGGCAGCCGCATTCGTGGGTGGCGGCGCGAAGGCCGCTTCGTACGCCGAGATCCCGCAACACGCCGCGCGCGTCCTGATTGCGGTTCGTGACGACGCCATTGGCGATGTGGCGCGCGTGCTGGCGGGGTCGGGCATGCATCGCGGAACAGCGCTGCACACCAGCGGCGCCCGCGGCCCGGAAGCTCTAGCCGCACTGGCGGCGGGTGTCGCATGCGGCACGCTGCATCCTTTGCAAACGGTCGCGAATCCGGAGGAAGGTGTCCGCGTTCTGCCGGGCGTGGCGTTCGCCATCGACGGCGCGCGCGAAGCGACCGCGTGGGCCGAGCGCCTGGTGGGCCTGCTGGATGGGCTGACGCTGCATGTTCCCGCCGCGTCGCGGCCCCTGTATCACGCCGCCGCAGTGATGGCGAGCAATTACGTGACCGCGCTGATGTCCACCGCTGTTATGCTGATGAGAGAGGCCGGCGTGGAAGAAGGCGCCGCGCGGCGGGCGCTCGAACCGCTGGCGCGGACCAGCGTGAAGAACGAGTTGCAGCTCGGACCTGCGGCGGCACTGACCGGTCTGATCGCGCGCGGCGACGCCGATACGGTGCGCGGTCATCTGGCGGCGCTGGCGAAAGCTCCGGCGGTGGTCGAGAGCTTGTATCGCGCCGCGGGACTCGCAACTCTGGAAATTGCCCGCCAAAGAGGCCTTGCGGAAGTTCAAGCCGGCGCCATCCAGGAACTCTTGCGGAAAGGAGAACGGCGTGACTGACACGAAGCGGATCCGGCTGCCCGATCTGGAAGCCAAGAAGCAGCGGGGCGAGAAGATCGCCATGCTGACGGCTTACGACTACACCATGGCGCGCCTGCTGGACCGCGCAGGCATTGACATACTGCTGGTGGGCGATTCGCTGGGAATGGTGGTGTTGGGCTACGAGACCACCTTGCCGGTGACACTGGACGCGATGGTGCATCACACGCGCGCGGTGAGCCGGGGCGTGCAGCGGGCGTTGGTGGTGGCCGATATGCCCTTCCTGACGTATCAAGTCAGCGTGGCTGAGGCGCTCCGGAATGCGGGACGCCTGATTCAGGAAGGCGGCGCGGCGGCGGTGAAGATCGAAGGCGGCGGAGCAGCCGTGGAAGCGGCGGCCCGCTTGGTGGAAGCCGGGATTCCGGTGATGGGCCACCTGGGACTCCTGCCGCAGTCCGTGCATCAGCTCGGCGGATTCCGGCAGCAGGCCAGGCTGGAGGAAGATGCCGAGTTGTTGTTGGCGGACGCGCAGGCGCTGGAAGAGGCGGGCGTATTTGCCGTGGTGCTGGAGTCCATTCCAGCCGGCGTGGCGCAAGCGGTCACGGCCGATTTGCGCATTCCGACGATTGGCATCGGGGCCGGGCCGCATTGCGATGGCCAGGTGCTGGTCAGCTTCGACATGCTGGGACTCTCGCAAGACGCCGTGCCATCGTTCGTGAGGCGCTACGCGGATTTGGGCGAGCAGACCGTGGCCGCCGCCAAAGCGTATGCCGATGACGTGCGGACGGCCCGATTTCCGGCAGTGAGCCAGCGTGTCGCGACGGATCTGGTGGCCGGGCTAAAGCAGGGGTAAAGTAGGTTTGCGCATCGTCCACTCGATCGCGGACTTCCGTGGCTGGCTCGCGCAGACGCGGCGTCCGCTCGGTTTCGTGCCGACCATGGGCGCGCTGCACGCAGGTCATGGCCGGCTCATTGACGAAGCGCGCGCGGCATCCGCCTCGGTGGCGCTGAGCATCTTCGTCAACCCGATTCAATTCAACCAGAGCGAGGACTACGCTCGATATCCGCGGCCGCTGGAAGCGGACCTGGCATTTTGCGCGGCACGGGGCGTGGATGTAGTATTCGCGCCGCCGGTGGAGGAGATGTATCCGCAGCCGCAAGTCACCTTCGTGGAAGTGGGGCGCGTAGCGGACCATATGGAAGGGCGCTTCCGGCCGGGCCATTTCCGCGGCGTGGCCACCGTAGTGCTGAAACTGTTCCAGATCGTGCAGCCGGACCGCGCGTATTTCGGGGAAAAGGACGCGCAGCAGTTGGCGGTGATCCGCCGCATGGTGCAGGATCTGAACCTGCCCGTGCAGATCGCCGGAGTGCCCACCGTGCGCGAGCCGGACGGGCTGGCGCTCAGCTCGCGCAACCGGCATCTGAGCGCGGAAGAGCGGGCCATTGCGCCGCGGCTTTACCAGGCTTTGCGCGTGGCGGAGCAGCGCATCGCGGCGGGAGAGACTGGCGCAGAGGCGGTGAAGCGCGCGGCGCGCGAGGTGCTGGCGGCGGAGCCGCGCATGCGGGTGGAGTATCTGGAGATTGCCGGCGATGCTGAGATGCAGCCGGTGGAATCGATCGCCGGTCCCGTACGGGTGGCCGCGGCGGTGTGGGTGGGCCGGACGCGGTTGATCGACAACATACGATGCGATCCGCCCGTTCATGCCGCGGATTCTTCCGTTCAAGCCTAATTGCAACTGAGTTGCTAAGCAAGGCGCTGGAAGCGCGCAGCAGAGCGCCGGCATGGCAGAGAAATGCCGGAGACCGATCTCAAAAAACCGTCGCACGGCGATGATTGATGAGACTCCGCGCTCTATCGCCGACCTTGCCGTACGCGGGCCAGTACGTCGTGAATCGGCGACTCGGGCACCGCTCAATTGCGGACCGGAGCGCGATATCCCAGTCAGCCGACCAGCCACACGCGATCAAGCCATATTCGTCGAATACCTGATCCAGAAGCTGGTCCATCTCAACTCCGTAATGAGCGAGTTCGCCGGCTGTGTTTCTCAATCGGCTGTCGAGATAGTCGCCATTCACCTTGACTACTGTGCATCGCGAATGCGCAAGGGGTAGAGCGCCTTTCGCCGGGTCTGGTGTGCTGGTGACCATGGGGTGTATACCGACGTCAACGAGTGCCTGTTCCAAGAGCTGATCGAAATTAGTAGTGACGACTACCTGAACGTAACCTTTTGCGATAAGCTGCGCGATAGCGCGATGTGCCGCAGTGGGCAGTTTGCGGCCTTCTTCCCGTTCCTGCTCAGAAGGCTCGAAATAGCCCCTGAGCAACTGCATTCTTTCGGCGGGAGATTTCGCGATCTCGTCCAAGATCTCCGAGTAATCAGGCTCTCTTCCAAAGACTGTCCGGTACCACGTCTCAGCGTCTCCGGGACTGCCGGCGCCTTTGAGCGCGGCCAGCTTGCGGATGAGATCTTGAACGATCTCCCATCCGGTCGGCACCCCACTTGACTTTGACAGCCCAGTTCCGAGCAGCAGGGCGTACACGCCGCGGTTGCTGTGTACCGAGATCGCGAGGCTGAGAGTTGGGCCAATCATTTCGTTTGCCCGCAAAGCAAAAAAGCCGCGCCCCCTTTTGTGGGGAGCGCGGCGAATTGAATCAAGTTAGCAGACGGACTTAGTAGTCCATGTCCGGGCCGCCGTGGCCGCCGGGACCGGCCTGAGCCGACTTCTTCTCCGGTATTTCGGCCACCATGGCTTCGGTCGTCAACATCAGCGAAGCGATCGATGCGGCGTTTTGCAGTGCCGTGCGGGTCACCTTGGTCGGGTCGATCACGCCCGAAACCACCAGGTCTTCGTACGTGTCGGTCTGGGCGTTGAAACCGAAGTTCGGGTTGGAATTCTCGCGGATCTTCTCCACCACGATGGCGCCCTCGGTGCCCGAGTTCAGCACGATCTGGCGCAGAGGCTCCTGGCAGGCGCGGCGCACTATGTTGACGCCGATCTGCTCATCGCCATCCGCCTTCAGGCCTTCCAGGGCCTTGGCCGCGCGCAGCAGAGCCACGCCGCCGCCGGGCACGATGCCTTCCTCAACGGCCGCGCGAGTGGCATGCAGCGCATCTTCCACGCGAGCCTTCTTTTCCTTCATTTCGGTCTCGGTGGCTGCGCCGACCTTGATGATGGCCACGCCGCCAGCCAGCTTCGCCAGGCGCTCCTGGAGCTTTTCGCGGTCGTAGTCGGAGGTGGTTTCATCGATCTGGCCGCGGAGCTGCTTGATGCGGCCTTCGATGGACTTCTGGCTGCCGTTGCCATCCACGATGGTGGTGTTGTCCTTGTCCACCGTGACGCGCTTGGCGCGGCCCAGATCGTCCAGACGCACGCCTTCCAGCTTGATGCCGGTTTCTTCCATGATGGACTTGCCGCCGGTCAGGACAGCGATGTCGTCCAGCATGGCTTTGCGGCGGTCGCCGNNCGCCTTCCACTTCCTCGGCGATGATCAGCAGGGGCTTGCCGGCGCGCGCGATCTGCTCGAGCAGCGGCAGCAGGTCTTTCATGTTGCTGATCTTCTTCTCGTGGATCAGGATGTAGGGATCTTCGAGCACGCACTCCATGCGCTCGGGGTCGGAGACGAAGTAGGGCGAGAGGTAGCCGCGGTCGAACTGCATACCGTCCACGGTGCTCAGTTCCGTGACCATGGTCTTGGATTCTTCGACCGTGATCACGCCGTCCTTGCCCACCTTCTTCATCGCTTCGGCGATGATGTTGCCGATGGTGGAGTCGCTGTTGGCGGAAATAGTGCCGACCTGCGCGATCATGTCACCGGATACGGGCTTGGAGAGCTTCTTGACCGCCTCGACGGCCGCTTCCACGGCCTTGTCGATGCCGCGCTTCAGGGCCATTGGATTGGCGCCCGCCGCTACGGCCTTCACGCCTTCGCGGTAGATGGACTGCGCCAGGATGGTCGCGGTGGTGGTGCCGTCGCCGGCCACATCGGAAGTCTTGGAAGCCACTTCGCGCACCATCTGTGCGCCCATGTTCTCCAGCGGATCTTTCAGCTCGATCTCTTTGGCCACCGTCACACCGTCTTTGGTGATGTTGGGGCCGCCGAATTTCTTCTCCAGAACGACATTGCGGCCTTTGGGGCCGAGCGTTACTTTAACGGCGTCGGCCAATTGGTTGACGCCGCGCAAAATCGCTTGACGGGAATTCTCTGCGTATATAATCTGTTTCGCCATTGATTTTCTACTCCTTAGGAAGCCTTCTTGGCCACTACTGGCTGACTTTCCAATATGCCGAGGACTTCATCCTCGCGCATGATCATGAACTCATCGCCATCCAGCTTGA
>PKYZ01000655.1 GCA_003132865.1 Bryobacterales bacterium | reverse complement strand
TTCCATGGCCTCGCTGCCACTGTTAGTAAAGAAGGTACGTTGGAGGCCGCTGGTTTCGGCCAGCTTTTTGGCCAGGGGCCCCTGGTATTCGTGGTAGTAAAGATTCGAGGAGTGGATCAGCAGGGCGGCCTGCTCGCGGATCACCTTGACGATGCGGGGATGGGCGTGGCCCAGCGCGTTGACGCCGATGCCCGCGATGAAGTCGAGGTAGCGGGTACCATTGACGTCGTAAACGTGACAGCCCTTTCCCCGGTGCACGACCAATGGATAGCGGCTGTAGTTCTGGAGCAGGTACTGGCGTTCCAGATCGATAACGGTGTCGGCGGCGAGAGAAGGTACGGGGTCTGGAGCGCTGGTCATTTACTCATGATACAGCGTTGGGCAGGACTCCAGAGGTACTTGCAAAAATAATCCACCTTTTCGGAAAAAGGACCAGCGAGTCTCAAATTGGCTGTCCGCAGCGCAACTGTATCAATGCAGGATGCGTGCCCGCACACACCTCTCCTTCACAACTGCTGGGCTCGATTTGTCGGCCAACCGTGGCGGCCTAAGTCGGGGGACTCAATCGTAGAAGTTGATCTACCGTGAGTGCCAAAATCCCAAACATAAGGTGCGCCATCACTTTGGCCGCTCCTCGCACGCGCACCGATTGTCCTCCGAATTCCTCTTTCAATCGGGCGTAAACGTGTTCCAACGCAGTCCGTTCCCGGAACCGCACCGCCCGATGCGGATCCATCTCCACCTTTTGCCCGCCATGTTTCTGCCGATCGATGATCGGCACATGTCCCAGCTTTTCGCTGTGCTGCAGGATCTGGTGGCTCTCATAGCCACGATCCATCAGATCGTACAAGCTGGTCACGGGTTGCGCCGTCATTTCCGCCAACGGCACCGCCGCCTGGCTGTCGTGCAGCGAGGCCGAGGTTAACAGGCAACTGATCGGAATTTGGCCATGCGCTACATCGAGATGCAGCTTATAGCCGACCCACATGTATTTGTGCCCATTGCTGTTGGTCTTGCATCCGACATCGCAAACCCGCGGCAACTCGGCGACCATCTGCGCCAGCGTCAGGTCTCCGGAGCACTGCCGTTCCAGCCGCGTCATCTGCTCCGGTCGTTTCGGCTCTCCAGCCTTGCGCCGCGGCTTGGGCGTAGCTGGCGGGGCGGCGGCCTCTGGCTTAGGCTTTGGAACGGGCTTCTCGCGTCCCTTGATCGCCGTGGCATCCCGGCTGATGTGTCCTACCAGCCTGGGCCCCTCGGTCTTCTCAATCAGCGCGGCATGGACGCGTTGCGGAAACTCACTGCGGGCGAACTCGGCGAAGGCCCGCGAAAAGATGGTTTCATCGGGCACCTGGGCTGCCGCTTCCCAACCGCAGATGCGCCGCAACGCAGCATCGCTCTGCAATCGATCCAACAGCGCCCGGGTGGGGGGGAGGTTGAAAATGGCCTTGGCCACGAAGGCCCGCCCCATGGCTCCCGGATCGTGTCCGGGACGTCCCCGGCCATGCTGCACACTCACGAATCCGTCCAACTCCAGCATCGCCAAGGTCTTGGCCAACTTCTGATGCCCTGCGCTTAAGGCCCTAAAGCCTCCTCCATCGCCGGGAACAATTGCTCCTGGAAAACGTTTGCAAACTGACCGAGAAGCTGAAGTAAGCTAGACATGAGGGGTTGGTCTCCGAGACGATTTGTCGGCAAAACAATATTGTATCCGGGGACAGCCCCTCTTCTAAACATTATTACTGGTCTATGTTTTGACGAAAGCGGCAATCCGCCGCTATTTTTGCAAGTACCTCTCCAGTCCCGCGGCCCGTCTTGCAGAAAAGTCCACGTCGGCCTGCTCGTGCCCGGATATGGCAGATGCCTGCCGTCGGCTCACCCTATTTGGTCATGATACGCTGGGGCATGCAGATCATCCTCGAAATCCCCGACGATCTGGCCTCGACTCTCGCCCCTCCCGGCCGGGACCCCGCTCGCGCTGCACTGGAATCCTTCGCCCTCGAAGCCTACCGTGAACGCCGCCTGACGGGCTACCAGCTCCGCACTCTCCTGGGCATCTCTTCGCGCTACGAGCTCGATGGCTTCCTGAAAGAGCATCGGGTCGAGAAGTACACAGCTCAAGATTTTGAGCACGACCTCGCAACCATCCGGCACATAGAGGAAATCCGGAAGGCCGAACGCCGCGCATGATCGTCGTTGCTGACGCCGGTCCTATCCACTACCTGGTGCTAGTCCTAGGGAGCCCGTTATCTTCGGCCCGGCGAACGACGGCGTTGTTTCGTCTTATCGGAACCTGTCTGCCGCCTTCTTCAGTGGCGTTTCCGCCGAATGATCGCCGCAAACTCGCGCCCGACCCCACGAAAGAACGGGTGGCCGAAGATTCCGATGCAGAGCACTGCGGCGAACAGCGCCATCGCTTCGAAACTTTCGCGCCCTTCCCGCTCCCAGTACACGTCACGGAGATTGAGCCACAGCGCGAACTCATCCAACGTGAGCGCAGCGCCCACTCCATAAGCCATGCACATGGTCCGCGCGGCCCACACGTTTGAGCGTGCCGCGCCAGCGCCGACCTGGAGAAGCCATCCGTAGCCGACCACCAAGAGCAGAGCTATACCCCATACCAGGTGATGGATGTGCCTGCCGTGCATCGATACGTCGTGGAAAGGCCCAATGTGATTGTGAATGGCGAACGTGATTCCACGCACGACCAGGGCAGCGATGAAATATCCTATCGACGCCAGGAAAAGCCGCTCCCGGCGCGATTCAGCCAGTTGGCGCTGGTAAACCCGATGGAGGAGTCCGCGTGAGAGTGCGGCAGAAAACAGAAGCAGAATGATGACAATTGCGAGCGGCGTCATCCAGAATGCTTTATGTGTCCAGAGCATGGGCCAAGGAGACATTATCTCGTTGCGGGTGCCGCAGCGGCAACGTCCGCAACGGCCGGGAACAAATACGAACCGTCCCCAGGAATTGGACAACGCATGGTGCCGCGCTCCGGCAACGCAGGCAAGACGGCATTATGCGGCGATATCGGTAGCTACTTCGTCGTCTGCTGACACGATTGGGTCGCCGGCCCCATCGGCGGATCTCCTCCCATGGAGTGTCCATATTGTTCCCGCACCGATTCCCTGGGCGGACTTCTCGCCCCTGCGGCGCAGAGTAGTCCACTTTGCGACGGAAAGTAGCTTCTAGCGTTTGTGGGATTCGACGATCACCGAAATTCGCGCTCAGCAATTTGGAAAAGTTTATTTTTCAGGCGAGGCTCACCCGGTGCCTTGCGATGGCCTTCACCGGAACCTCGCGTTCGGCGGTTGCGGTCATACAGGCACCGTGAGCCGGAGAAATTCAGCCTTGTGCCCGTCCGGATCGACGCCCTGGATCACGAGTACGATAGGTTCTTCGTTGGCCGGCAGCAGGCGATCTTCCAGCCGTTCCAACCGCTGAGCGAGGTTCTTGCTGAATCATATTTCAACCGGCAGTAGCAGCCCCACTTCAAGCCGGCGAAGGCGTCTCTCCAGCACACGCATTCAGTCGCTCCTCACGCCGGCCAGTCGCGGTGCCCGAAGGTTCACGCCACGGCCTCCATGACGCGCCGCACGCGAGCCGTGAGGCTGGCTAGGCCACCGGGTATGGTCACAGCGGGAACCTCCGTCGAAGAGTGACTAACAGAGCCAACACGTCTGACCTTCAGCACTTTTTGCCTGAGGGACGGCAAAACCTGCACATAACAACCTGCGGGAGCCTCGGGTTTCTACCTTGTGTTCGCATACATTCGGCTTTGGTCCCCAATCTGCATTGCACTGGATGGAGAGCAGAAGATCGGCCCTTATCGAATACCGGAAACAGCTTTAGTGGAAAGTTCGCGAAAGAGAAGAGGAGAGACCAAATGGAACCGAGCACGAAGGATCAGATCAAAGGCAAGCTTCATGAATTGAAAGGCAACGTCAAAGAGAAAGCCGGACAGGTCACGAACGACCCCAACCTGGAGGCCAAAGGCCAAAACGAAAAACTCGCCGGCAAAGTCCAAAAGAAAGTCGGCCAAATTGAAGAAATATTCGAGAAGTAAAATAGACCGGTTCTCTGCGCAGTGCACGTAGCTCCGCTTGAGGACATTGGTCAGATTGGGCCGTCACTGCTTAGCTACCGCCGCCGAAGGAGGCCGCCGTGAACAAGACGCTTGGGATGATTCTGATTGCGCTCGGTCTTTTCGGTCTGGCCTGGGGAGGTTTTACGTACACGACCAGGGAAAAAGTGGTTGACATCGGACCGATTCACGCTACACGCGAACAGGCACACAACGTTTCGCTGCCTCCCATCGCGGGCGCGGTGGCGCTCATTGCCGGCGTTGTGCTCATCGTAACAGGCAGAAAGAAATAACCCGGTTGGGCCGCCATTCACCACTTTCCTTCTGTTGACCTCGCGGAAAAACGCCCAAGTCAGGCGGTGGGCGGGGAACTTCGCGCTGCACCTGTGCGCCGGGGCAGATAGGGCGGTCCACGAGGGCGTGTAGCCGAACGTGGCGCCGGTGAACCGAATACGTCGAGATGCCGGCCTGGGTCGTCATCTGCGACGCCGGTAATCAATCCGGGGCCAAGATTCGAAAAGAATCTGCGGAAGGCAGGCACTGTAGGACAAACGCCCGTCTCGCGGCCGTGGCGCCCCGAAGAGTTCTGGCTCATAGGCCCCCGATCCATGGCCCCTGATTCTACAGTACCCCGGTTCAATGGTCCAGCTTCAATCCGTGTGCCTGGGGGCTCAAAGGTCGGGCTCGCAATTCTTTCTATGGGCGCGAAACTCATCTTCGTCCGGTGATCCCTCTGGACAGCACCCTGCCAAATAGTCGTGCTTGAAGCCGAAGCGGCATGGAGCCGGCACCAGCGCGCGGCCGCTGCCGAACACAAGCACGCTCCAGGGGGAAGGCCGCGACCGGGTTAGTGATCGGTCGCGGCGCGCGCCTCCAATGGCACTTCTTTTCAACCCAAATAGGTTGATTTAGCGGAACCGCGAGTCCCGTTTACAGCCCGCCACCGCCGCTCCGGGGCGTTCTTTCCTCCTTCTGGGCCTCCCAGTAGGGCACCGCTCCGTAGTAGCTGAAGATTTGGGTTCCCCAACTGGTATCCGCCATGTCCGGCCAATTGGCATTGTCAAATCCCGGAGCATTCTCCAGCTTCTTCTTGTCGACATCTAGAACAAAGTGCTTCTTGTCCTCGTCTAGTCTCAGAGCGCTCCATGGTACCGCGAACAGCTTGTTACCCATACCGAGGAATCCGCCGAAGGACAGGACGGCATAGGCAACTTTACCAGAGAGAATGTCGATCATGATCTCGTCCACTTTCCCAAGGTCCTCTCCAGCCGAGTTCTTCACTTGATCGCCGGCCAACGTGCTCGCTGACAGCACGCGACGATACTGCTTGTCCGGATCGGTTTTCTTGATCTTGCCTTGATCTTGCATTAGAGTTCTCCTCACCCCTTCACTGTGCATCTTTGATGCCGTTCCAGGCATGCCACCTGGCGATAGCCGGAACAGGGCATATCAAGGCCCTGATACCGATCCAGGAGCCAGACAGGTCTTGGTTACTGCCTGACGTCATGCCACTTCCGGCAGACTGCGCCGCAGAAATCGCAGACGTCATGGGCTTGCGCGCCGGCTGAGCCAGTATCACCAGGGCGGCGGCGGTGTCGTCCAGGTCGCCGGTAAGAGCCGCAGTCCAGGCAGCGGTAGTGCTCGCCCGCGTCCGCGTAGCCGGTTTCCGAATCGGAGCCGAAGTCGTAGGTTCCATACTCCAGATTCGCGCTGCCGCACCGGGGGCAGGCGTTGCCGGTCTCCGGGTCGCAGCATACGCAGTTGCTGGCGTAGCCCAATAGGGCGTCGGCGATTGCGCGGTCCCGCCGCACGTGGCCTGGGTGGATGCGCAGTGCAGGCAGGCCAGCGGAGGAAGGGTTTCGATGAGCGTGAGTGGGGCATGCATCTGGGGCGGGTCAAGCACCGTGAGGCTGTGCTGGTTGTCGATGGTGAATGTCGTCATGTCTTGGTTCCGCTTGGTGCCGCGCTCGGCGCGGTCATGACGCATGCTGGTCGAGTCGTAGGACAGGCGCACCTGGATGGCACCTACCCCAACCGGGCAGGAATCCCGCTCGCGCCAGTCGATTCTCACACCGATGCTCGCGAACACCGCCGAAGCCAACGACCGGACACGTTGAGGCCCTCGGCGGCGACCTGTCAACGGCAAAAACATGGCGGCAACTCTCAGCGAGGTTGACCACTGATGCCCAAGTCACGCAAGCCATTTTTTCAAAGATGAAACCGAGTGAGCGAAGTGCATCCGCGCAGCTTCACAGAAAGCTTGCCGCCGTGCTCCAGAAACACGTGGATCAAGGATTCAAATACGCGTCCTCTCCACTGCCATACGCACCGTTTAGCTGGCCCCAGGCACGGATGCTCCATCGGACCAATCTGCCATGCAGCAGTAGGTTAGCGCCTGACGCGCCGCTCCCCGTATCCCGAATTGCTCTCGGAGCCCATGCCCAGGCCACTTCGAGCGTATTACCATCCACGAAAGGGCGCGGAAACGCGATTTTTGCGCGAAGGTACTATACTGTGCCCTGGTGTGCCCTTGGCGACCATAAATGTACAGGCTGAGGTTTCTGACGGCCCGCGGTCACTTGACCGAATATCGTTACCATCAGACGGCCTCGCTCCTTCCAACCCGAGTCCGCAATTCACCGGCGAGCGAATCGGCTCAACAGAGAAGGACGTTGGTGCGACTCGTGCAATAGCAATTGATGCACGACGCCTGCATCGCGCGGCAAACGGGATCAACAGAGCGAACAAGGCCGCGCACGTGCTCGCTGCAAGTTTACCTTCAAAGGAGAAATGAAATGCT